>JAXDMK010000029.1:0-35269 GCA_034666105.1 Actinomycetota bacterium
CCCGCTGACCGGTGAGGTCGAAGACGGCGCCGACGGGGTCGTGGCGGGAGGCGTCGACGGTCGTGGTCGCACCCATGACCCGGGCCATCTCCAACTTGGCCGGGTGGATGTCGACGGCCACGATCTCGGCCGCGCCGGCCAGGCGGGCGCCCTGGATCACGTTCAGCCCCACCCCGCCGCAGCCGACGACGACCACCGTGTCGCCGGGCGTGATGGAGGCGGTGTTGATGGCGGCGCCGACGCCGGTGAGGACGGCGCAGCCGAGGAGGGCGGCCACGCTCAGGTCGAGGTCGGGGGGCACCTTCACCACCGCGGTGGAGTCGACCACCGTCGTCTCGCAGAAGGTCCCCGTCCCGAGCGCCTGGTGCAGGGGCGCACCGTCGAGGCGAAAGCGGGGGTGACCGTCGAGGAGCCCGGCGGTGAGCAGCACGGCGTCGCCCGTCCGGCACAGGTGGGGCTGCCCGTGGGTGCAGAAGAAGCACTCCCGGCACTGGGGCACCCACGAGATCACCACGAGATCCCCGGGCACGACGTCGGTGACGCCCTCGCCCACCTCGTCCACCACGCCTGCCCCCTCGTGGCCGATCACCGCCGGGAGCGTGATGGGCAGGGTGCCGTTCTGGAACGACCGGTCCGAGTGGCACACGCCGGAGGCCACCATCCGCACCCGGACCTCGCCGGCGTGGGGGTGCTCGACCTCGACCCCGTCGCGGATGGTCAGCGGGTGGTCGAGGGCGGTGAGGACGGCCGCCCGGGTCATCGGCCGGCCCGGCGGTCGTCGCGCTCGGCGGCCCGCACGCCGTAGCCGATGATGATCGTGGGGACGAGGAGCACCGAGCCCACGGCCAGGCTGCCCACCACGATGGCCACGATGGCGGGGGTGAAGCGGCCGGCGGCGCCGATCCCGAAGACGGCGATGGCCACCAGGAAGAGCAGGTAGCCGGCCCGTTGGGCGGACTGGTTGATCCTGGCGATCCGTTGCCGGCGGGCTCGCACCGGGTCGGTCACGGCTGCCATCTTGTCAGGCCGGGTCTGGTAGCCACCCGGCCTCCTGGAGGAGCCGGCACAGGCGGGCTTCGACCGCGGCCAGGGAGAAGTGGCGGCGGGCGATGGCCAGGTTGGCGTCGTGGAGGGTCTCGTCGGGGTGGTCGAGCCACGCCCGCAACGGCCGGGGGTCGTCGGCGGGGAACCACCGGAAGCCGAAGGCGGCGATCTCCCGGGCCACGGGATAGTTGCCGATGGCGAGGGGCCGGCGGTGGACGGCCGCCTCGATGGTGGCGTTGCCGAACCCCTCCCACGTCGACGGGAGGGCGACGGCGTCGGCCGCGGCGTAGGCGTCGGCCAGGGACACTCCCTCGGGCGGGCCGTGGATCACGGGGACCGACGCCGTTGCGAGCAGGTGATCGAGATGGGGGCCGTAGCCGTCCTCGGCCGGGCCGAGCAGCCAGTAGGTCGCGTCGAGCCCCTCGGCCAGGGCGATGGCGCCGGCGACGTTCTTGCGGGGGATGGCCCGGGTGGGATGGACGAGGAGGCGGTCGTGGGGGCCCAGGCCGAGGTGGTCCCGGGTGCGGTCGCGGTCGCCGGCGGGCGGGGTGTCGGTGTCGAAGCCGTTGGGGATGGTGACCGCGGCCACGCCCCGGTCGGCGAGCTGGCGGCGGCTGAGATCGTTGATGGTGACGTGGCGCCAGGAGGGATCGTCGGGCGGGAAGCCGTCGATGTGGGCCAGATGGGGCCGCTGCCAGGCGAGATCGTGGTGGTGGAGGAGGGCCGGCCGGCCCCGCAGGCGATCGGCCACCACCCGTCCCGCGGCCGGGTTGAGGGGGAGCGAGCAGAGGTTCTCGACCACCACCAGGTCGGCGTCGGCCAATGCCGATTCGAGGGCGGCGACCTCCGGCGGCTCCTCGTCGGAGATGCCCAGGCCGGGGACGAGCCGGTCCGCCCCTTCCGCGGCCACGGTGTAGGTGCGGAAGCCCAGTCGCTCGAGGATGCGGGCCCACTTGCCCGCCTCCACCGACACGCCGTCGGTGGGCCCGAACCGGAACGAGAGCAGGGCGACGGATCGGGCGGCCACGCATTCACCCTGGCACGGCCGCCGACGGTCCCCGAGCGATCGCCACGAACACCCCCTCGAGGGCGGTTTCGCGCCATTCGCTCGACCGGCGGGTCGGGATCGAGTGGGTTATTCGAAACCTGTCGAATACTCTCCGGAGAAGGGGTCCTTCACCGTGATTCCGCTGAACTTGCGGAGGTCCCGGTCGTGGCTCCAGATCGTCGATACCCCGTTTTCCCGCATGAGCGCGACGAGGTGCGCGTCGGGAACGAGGTTGCCTCGAGGCTTCACGTCCGCCGCGACCCTGCGGAAAGAGGCCCAGAAGTCATCGCCCTCGCCGGCGACGCGAACGTGTGATGGCGCGAGCACGGCTTCGACATTCGAGATCGCCTCGTCGGTCGACAGCGGCGTTCCCAGGATCGCGGGATGGGTGACGATGCGCATGTATCCGAGGACGGCCGGCCACAGCACGTAGGTGAGGCTGGGACCAGCGACGAGGTGCTCGATGAGCGCCCGCGCCCGTTCATGGAAGGGACTCCCGGTGTGACTCGCGTACACCAGCACGTTGGTGTCGACGGTCTGGCTCACGGCGTGTCGAGGATCGACCAGACCGCGTCCTTGTCGTCCAGGTCGACTCGCGGTCGAAGATCCTTGGCGACCCACGTGAACGGTGGCGCGGGCTCGTCCTCCAACTCGATTGCCTTGGCGACCAGTTCGGATACGAGTTGTCCCAGCGACTTCCGCTCGCGTTCCTGTCGCTTCTTCAGCTGGCGGAGGACGGAGGCATCGATGTCGATGGTGGTCCTGGGCATACATCTGATGTTATCAAGCGAAGCATCAGATGCAACTCCGCCTAGTTAGATGTTCGACGGTAAGAGGCGGGCGAAGTTCTCGAAGAAGACGAAGAGGACGCCGAGGAAGATCGGCGTGCCGACGAGGTAGGCCATCCAGCCCCGGTCCCACAGGCGGGACAGCCACCAGGTGGCGAGCCACACCGCGGCGCACAAGAGTCCCCAGCCGATCGCCGGCGCCCGGGCCGCACCCTTGCCGGAAAGGCCGGCCAGGCCGTCGGCGGCCAGTTGGGTGGGCGGCGCTTGGACAGAGCCCTCGGGGGGCGGGGGCGGGGTGACCGGCGCCGTCACCAGCTTGGCCCGGACGATGAGCCGCTCGGCGGCCGAGTAGCGAGGGTTGCAGGTGGTGAGCGTGAGCCGGTTGTCGTCGGACGGGTTGAGCACTTCCACCGCCTCTGGCGATACCACCTGCGATTCCACCACCTCGTAGCGGAACTCGCCCGCCTTGGTGGTGACCGTGATCGGGTCGCCGGCCTCCAGGTTGCTCAGGTCGTAGAACGGGGCGCCATAGGTGGTGCGGTGGCCGGCGATGGCGGCGTTGCCGGGCTCGCCCGGCAGCGGGGTGCCCGGGTAGTGGCCCGGACCCTTCTTGAGGTCCTCCACGCCCACGCCCTCGACCACGATCTTGTCGACGTTGGCCTTGGGGATGACGATGTGGGCGATGGCGTCGCCTATGAGCGGGGGGACGGTGGTGGGGGGCGTGGTGTCGGGCGTCTGCCCCGGCGGGACGGTGGTGGTGACGGCTTGGGCCGCGAACTTCTCCTTGAGCGCGTCCTGCGACCGGGCCTCGTGCAGCCCCGTCCCCCACAGCTGGTAGGCGACGAAGAGCAGGATGAGGACGCCGGACGCGATGAGCGTCTTGCCGGTGCCGCGCACCACTCGCCGGATCACGGCCGTGAACCTACCGCCGCTTGGACCATCCTTCCTGCTCACCGGTACCGTGGATCAGGTCCCGATGACCCAGATCAACGAACCAGGCCCCGAAATCAGCGCTCCAAACCTCGCCGTCCGCTTTCGTTCCGCGGTGTCGCTCCTCGGCCGGTTCCCCGCCCTGGCCGGGGTCGACCTCGACGTCGCCCCCGGCGAGGTGGTCCTGGTGCGGGGTCCCAACGGCGCCGGCAAGACCACCCTCCTGCGGGCGTGCGCCGGTCTGGTGGGCATCTCCTCGGGGGAGGCGGAGGTGCTGGGCCACGACCTCAAGGCCGACCGCCGCGCCGTCCGCCGCCGGGTCGGGCTGTTGGGCCACGCCGCTTTCCTCTACGACGACCTCACGGTGGCCGACAACCTCCGCTTCGCAGCCAAGGCCTCCGGTTCGTCCAAGGCCGCGGCCGACGCCGCCTCCACCCGCCTCGGCCTCGACGGCCGCCTGCGGGACCTGACCGCGGCCAAGCTGTCGGCCGGCCAGCGCCGGCGGGTGGCCCTGGCCGCGGTCCTGGCCCGCCAACCCGACCTGTGGCTGCTCGACGAGCCCCACGCCGGCCTCGACGCCGCCGGCCGCGACCTCCTCGACGAGCTGGTGCGGGAGGCGGCCGGCGCCGGCGCCACCGTCCTGCTCGCGTCCCACGAGCTGGAGCGGGCCACCGCCCTCGCCACCCGGTCGGTGGTCATCGCCGGCGGGCAGATACGGGACGGGCTGCTGACGCCCCCGCCGACGCCCCCGCCGACCCCCGCCAACCCCGTCGATCCCGCCGGCCCCGACCGGAAGCCGGTCAATGTGGCGTGACGCGGCCCTGGTGGCCGGCAAGGACCTGCGGGTGGAGGCCCGTTCTCGGGTGGGGGTCAACCAGGTGGTGCCGTTCGCCCTGCTCATCCTGGTGTTGTTCGCCTTCGCCCTCGACTCCGACCGGGAGGTGCTAACCAAAGTTGGTCCGGGCCTGTTCTGGGTCGCCGTCATGTTCTCCGCCCTGCTCGGCATCCAGCGCTCGTTCGTGATCGAGGCCGACGACGACGCCCGCGACGCCCTGCGCCTGTCGGGACTCGACGGCGCCGGCATCTTCCTGGGCAAGGCGGGGGCGGTGGCGGTGCAGCTCGTCGTGCTGGAGGTCGTGTTGGCGGTCGGGGTGATCGTCCTCTACGACATCCACCTGCAGAGCCCCGTCCTCCTCGGGCTGACCTGCGTGACCGCGACCATCGGGCTGGCCGCCGCCGGTACGGTCTACGGCATCATCGCCGCCGGCCTCCGGGTGCGAGACACCCTCCTCCCGCTGCTCGTCCTCCCGGTCCTGGCCCCCGTGTTGCTGGCCGCGGCCCGGGCCTGCGACGCTGCCCTCGCCGGCACACCGTCCGACGGCTGGCCGTGGGTCCGCCTGCTGGCCGTGTTCGCCACCATCTATGTCACGTTCGGCGTCGTCGCCTTCGGCGCCCTGCTCGAGGAAGCATGACGGAACACCCCTGATGAGAACCCGCGCCACCCGCATCCTCGGCTGGGCCACCGCCCTGTCGCTCGCCCTCACCGCCGTCCTCGCCCTGATCGTCTCGCCCGCCGACGTCAACCAGAAGGACGCGGTGCGGCTGCTCTACCTGCACGTCCCCACCGCCTGGCTGGCGATGTACGTGTCGTTCGGGGTCACCAGCCTGGCCAGCGCCCTCTACCTCTGGCCCCGCACCCGGTCCCGGTTCTGGGATCTCACCGCCGGCGCCTCGGCCGAGATCGGCGTCGTCTTCCTGGGCCTGACCCTGCTCATCGGGTCGATCTGGGGTCGCACCACCTGGGGCGTCTGGTGGACCTGGGACGCCCGCCTGACCACCACCGCGGTGCTGTTCGTCCTCTACCTGGGCTATCTCGCCGTCCGCCGGGTGGTCGCCGACCCGGAGGTGGCGGCCAAGCGGGCCGCCATCGTGGCCATCGCCGCCTTCCTCGACGTCCCCATCGTCCACAAGTCGGTCGAATGGTGGCGCACCCTGCACCAGCCGGCCAGCCTCTTCGACGAGCGCCGCCTGCTCGACCCTCAGATCACGGGCGTGATGCTGGTGACGCTGCTGGTGGCCGTCCTCGCCTTCACCCTCCTCTACGCCTGGCTGCTGATCCACCGCTTCCGGCTGGCGTGGCTGGAGGACCGGGCCGCCGACCGGCGCATGGAGCTGGCCTTGGCCGAGCGCCACGCGGAAGCGGGCCTGCCCGACGGCGGGGCGCTCGACGCCGGGGCGCCCGCGCCCGCCGCGCCGGTGCCCGCACCGGCAACCGCCACCCTCGAGCCCACGTCATGACCGACGCCGCCTACATCGTCGCCGGCTACGGCCTCAGCTCCGCCGTCCTCGCCGGCTACGCCACCTGGGTGATCACCCGCCGGCGGAGCCTGGCCCGAACCCTCGGGCTCGACGGCGGCGCGAAGCGTCCGGAGTGAACCGGCGGGTCTGGTTGTGCGTGGCGCTCCTCGTGGGCGCCCTCGGGTTCCTCCTCTACCAGGGCCTGGGCAACGCCACCCTCTACTTCCGGACGGCCGACGAGGCGGTGGCGCAGCGGGAGAAGCTCGGTGACCGGCGCTTCCGGATCGAGGGCAACGTCCTCAGCCCGGTCCAGGAGCAGGGCGACTTCGTGTCGTTCCGCATCGAGGCCAACGGGGTCGAGGTGCCGGTGACCCACAAGGGTGACCCGCCCGAGCTGTTCCAGCCGGGCATCCCGGTGGTGCTCGAGGGCCGGTTCCAGGGCGACGGCTTCTCCAGCGACCGCATCCTGGTCAAGCACTCCGAGACCTACGTGGCCGAGAACCCGGAGCGGGTGACGACCTCCACCCCGGGGGCGGGGCAGCCGTGAACGCCATTCTGGGCACGGCCGCGGTGGCGCTGGCGCTGGCCGGTTCGGTCCTGGGCGTGATCACCCTGGCCACGGGGCTGAAGCGGGGCGACGCCCGCTTCCTGCGGGCCGGTCAGCGCTACGTGTGGGTGGTGCTGCTGGGAGCGGTGCTGGCCACCATCGCCATGCAGTCCGCCCTCGTCGGCCACGACTTCGCCCTCGACTACGTGGCCCGCAACAACAGCCGGGCCACCCCTTTGCTCTACACGATCACCGGCATGTGGTCGGCCCTGGAGGGCTCGATCCTGCTCTGGGGACTCATCCTGGCCGGCTACCTGGCGGTGATGGCCCGTCACTTCCGCAGCCGGGCGTCCGACCCCCTGGTGGCGTGGGCCACCCTCACCGGCCTGGTGGTGGCCGCCTTCTTCTTTCTGCTCCTGGCCGGCCCGGCCAACCCGTTCAAGGTGGGGACGGGGCCGACGCCGCTCGACGGCCTGGGCCCGAACCCGTTGCTCCAGAACCACCCCCTCGTCGCCTTCCACCCGCCGATGCTCTATCTGGGCTACGTCGGCTTCACCATCCCCTTCGCCTTCGCCATCGCCGCCCTCGCCACCGGCCGCCTGGGGGAGGGCTGGCTGGTGGAGACCCGCCGCTGGAGCCTGTTCGCCTGGGGCTTCCTCACCGTCGGGGTGGTGCTCGGGGCCTGGTGGTCGTACGAGGTCCTCGGCTGGGGCGGGTACTGGGCGTGGGACCCGGTGGAGAACGCGTCCTTCCTGCCCTGGTTGACGGCCACCGCCTACCTCCACTCGGTGATGGTGCAGGAGCGGCGGGGGATGCTCCGCGTCTGGAACCTGTCCCTGCTGGTGGCCACGTTCTCGCTCACCATCCTGGGGACGTTCCTCACCCGCTCCGGCGTCCTCGACTCGGTGCACGCCTTCTCCGAGTCGGCCATCGGACCCATGATCCTGGCCTTCTTCGCCGTCGTCGTGGCCGTCTCGGTCGGGCTCGTCGCCTGGCGGGGCGACCAGCTGCGGTCGCCGGGCACGATCGACTCGCCGGTGTCGCGGGAGGGGGCCTTCCTGGCCAACAACGTGGCCTTCGGCGCCTTCGCCTTCGTCGTGCTGCTGGGCACCGTGTTCCCCCTGATCGCGGAGGCCATCCGGGGCGACCGGCTGTCGGTGGGTGCCCCCTACTTCGAGCGCATGACGATGCCCATCGGCTTCACCCTGCTCTTCCTCATGGCCGTCGCCCCCGCCCTGCCCTGGCGGCGGACGTCGACCGAGGTGCTGCACCGGCGCCTGCTGTGGCCGGCGTGGGCGGGCGTCCTCACCGTGGTCGCCTGCGTGGCCTTCGGACTCCGGGGCTTCGGGCCGCTGGTGGCCTTCGGGCTGGCCGCCTTCGCCGGCGCGGCCGCGGTGCGGCAACTGGTGCTCTCGGTGCGGGGAGCACGGGCCCAGGGGACGCCGTTGTGGCGGGGGCTCACCGGGCGGGCCAACGGGGGGATGATCGTCCACCTGGGCGTGGTGCTCATCGCCGTCGGCTTCGCCGCCAGCTCCTCCTTCGGCCACAGCCACCAGTTCCGCCTGGCGCCGGGGGAGTCGGCCACCCTGGCCGGCCACACCGTCACCTACCTGGGCTTCGACGTCGTCGACCAGCCCAACAAGCGCACCTTCCGGGCCCGGGTACGAATCGACGGGGGCAAGGTCTACGCCCCCGCCCTCCACCAGTTCCCGGGGGCGAGCCTGGCCATCGGTTCGCCGTCGGTGCGCAGCGGACCCATCGACGACGTCTACCTCACCCTGGTGGCCGCCCCCGACGCGTCGACCGCCGATCCCACGGCTGTGATCGGGGTCAACATCCAGCCGCTGGTGGCCTGGCTGTGGACGGGTGGGGCGGTGATGGGTTTCGGCACGCTGCTGGCGGCGTGGCCCCGCGACCGCCGCCGCCGGACGCCGGGTGAGGCCGAGGCGCCCGCCGCCCCGGCCGCCGCCGCCGGTCCCGGGCCGGTTGACGCCGACGCCCCGCCGGGCCCCGATGCCGTACCCGCCGACCAGCCGCTGCCGGCCGAGGTGCCGGGGTGAGCCGGCGGGCGGCGTGGGTGGTCATGGGCGTGCTCCTCGTCGGCGCCCTCGCCATCGGGTCGCAGCGGGACGGCCCGCTCACCGACGAGGCCCGCGTCCGCCGCATCGGGTCCGACCTGCGCTGTCCGACGTGCCAGGGGATGTCGGTGGCCGACTCGGAGGCGCCGGCCGCGGTCGGGATCCGGGAGGAGATCAGCCGCCGGGTCGCCGCCGGGCGGGAGACCGACGGTCAGATCAAGGACTACATCCTCGGCCTCTACCCGAACATCAGCCTGCGTCCGGAGACGCACGGGTTGGGGCTGGTGGTCTGGGCCCTGCCCGTGGTGGCGGCGGTCGTGGTCGTCGGCGCGCTGGCCGCGGTGGTCGTCCGCCGGCGGCGGCGACCCCCGCCCCCGGGGCTGTCCGACGACGACCGCCTCCTCGTCGAGCAGGCCCTGCGGTCGCCATGAGCGAGGATCTGGCCGCCCTGGAGGAGCAGCGGGACATCCTGCTCAAGTCGCTCCGTGACCTGGAGCAGGAGCGGGCCGCGGGCGAAGTGGCCGACGACGACTACGCCGTGCTCAAGGACGACTACACCGCCCGGGCCGCCGCCGTCCTGCGCACCATCGAGGCCCAGCGCAGCCGCGGCGCCCGCCGGCCCGCCCGCCGGCGCCAGGGAGGCGCTCGGCGGCGCCCACCGGGCCTCCGCGCCGGCGCCGGCGCCGGCGCCGGCGGCGCCCCGGCCCCAGGCACCCGTCCCGCCCGCGCCCGCCCCGCGCCTCGGCGAGCGGGCGCGACCCGGGGGCCGAAGAACCAGCCCGTACCCCGTCGCCAGCGGACGCTCGCCATCAGCATCGGGGTGGCGTTCGCCATCGTGGCGGTGGCCGGGATGTCGGTCGTGCTCTTCGCCGGCGGACGCAACCCCGGCCAGCCGGTGACCGGCTCCGTCCCGGGCGATACCGCCGCCGCCAGCCGGGTCGACGATGCCCTCGCCCTCGAGAACGACGGCAACGCCGTCGAAGCCCTGCAGCTCTACGACGAGATCCTGGCCGACGAGCCCGACAACGTCGAGGCCCTCGCCTACCGGGGCTGGCTCCTCAAGCGGGCCGGTCTGCCCGACCAGGCGTTGGTGTCCCTCGACCGGGCCGTCGCCGTCGACCCCACCTTCGCCGACGCCCACTTCTTCCGGGGCATGGTCCTCCTCCAGGACCGGGACGACCCCGCCGGCGCGGTGGTCGAGTTCCAGGCCTTCCTGGCCAACAACCCCCCGCCCGACTTCGTGGACGCAGTGGGGCAGGTGCTGGCCCAGGCCCAGGCCGCGGCCGCGGCCAAGGCCAACGGGACGACGACCACCGTCGCCCCCTGACGACCCGGCGAAACCGTCCGCTCGACAGAGCGGTCGGAGTTCCATGACGATCCACGCCGCGTCCGCCGCCGTCCTCGCCTTCCTCCTCCCGTTCGTTGCCGCCCCGCCCGCGCCCGCCCGCCAGGAAACGACCCCTCCGGCGGCGGACGCGGCGGTCGAGGGCATCGTCGTCCACCAGGACGGCTCCCCCGCCGCCGGCGTGCCGGTGACCGTCGAGGGCTACGACGACCCCGGGCTCGCCGGGTTCCTGACCTTGTTCTTCAGCCTCGGCTTCGCCTGCCTCTTCGACGCCTGCGGGGGACAGTCGACCGACGGTGCCGGCGCCACCACCGGAGCCGACGGCGGCTATCGGGGGTCGCTCCCCGGGTCTTATGTCGCGGGCACCGAGACCGACACCGACTGGACCGTCACCGCCGCCCTCCCCCCGGCCGAGGGCCAGGTGCGCGGTCCGAGCTCGGAGTTCGAGTTCGAGGTCAACATCGCCGTCCAGGCCGCCCCTCCGCTCCCGTTGTGGGAGGAGACCCCGACCTTCTCGGTCGACGGGTGGGAGGCGACGGTCTCGGTCGACGGCGACCCACCCGCCGGCACCGGTCGGCCCACGGTCAGCATCGCCACCTCGGGCGGCACGATATCGAGCCCGGCGCCGACGGCCACCGTCGACCTCCGCCGGCTGGAGTCCGATCGCTCCACCAGCCAGCCGTCGCCGCCCGCCGGCTACGCCTCCGCCTACGCCGACGTGCGGGTACCCCACGCCAACGGGCGCACCATCTACCACCAGGTCGTTTCCACCGGTGTGGTGGGCCTGCCCGCGATCGACCTCACGCCGCCGTCGCGGGGCGCCGCCTGCACGCTGGCCAAGACCGACGGGACCGTGGTGTCGGTGCCCCGCGGCCAGAGCTGCTCCGCCACCGACGGCAACCGGTCGGGACCCGTCGGGTCGTACGGGACGGAGTCGATCACGGTCGAGCTCGACGCACCGGTCGAGATGGTCGACGTGTTCGTCGTCGGCTGCCTGGACGAGTGCACGGTGGAGGCCTCCGCCGATGGCGTCTCGTGGACGACGCTCGCCCACTCGTGGACCGACGGTGACACGGCCACGACCCCGTACAACGAGCTCCTCGTGGCCTCGCCCGACGGTCCCCTGGCCGCCCGGTTCGTCCGGGTCAGCGGGCCCGGGGGCGTCGAGGGCGTGACCGAGGTCTCGGTGTGGCCGGCCCCGCCCGTACCCGTCCCACCCACGACGGTCGCGCCCACGACCATCCCGGCGACGACAATTCCGGGCGTGCTCACCGGGGCGCTCCCCGACTCGCCGGGGGACGACGACCGCGGCGACACCGCCCCGCTGGCCGTCGCCGCCCTGTTCGCCCTCGCCCTCTCCGGCGCCGCCGTCGCCCTCGTCACGGTCAGGGGCCGCCGCCCGGCCTGATCCGGGTACCCGGCTCCCCGCCGGGGCATGCTGGCCGCATGGGACTTCTCGGAATCATCCTCGGGCTCGTGATCACCGGTGTCGTGTTCGGCTACCTGGGGCGGTTGGCCATTCCCGGGCCCAACCCGATGAGCGCCGGCACCACGATCCTCTGCGGCATCGGCGGCGCGTTTCTCGGGTCGGTCGTGGGGCTCGTCCTCGGCGCCCGCCCCGAGAACAACGTGTGGATCTTCTTCGTGCTCCAGGTCCTGGGCGCGGCGCTGATCGTGTACCTGGTGAGCCGCCGCCGGGGCTACTAGCCCGAACCCGACCGGAGCGACCGCAGCCGCTCCACCACCAGGGGGAAGGCGCGGACGAAGGCGTCGACGTCGGCGTCGGTGGTCGACCAGCCCACCGACACCCGCAGCGACCGCTCGGCGGGCACGCCCATCGCCTCCAGCACGGGCGACGGCTCCAGGGTCTCCGACGAGCACGAGCTGCCGGAGTGGACGGCCACCCCCGCCTGGTCGAGGCCGAGGAGCACCGGCTCCGCCTCCACCCCGTCGACCCCGAAGCACACCAGGTGGGGCAGGCGGTGGACGGGGTCGCCGAACGTCTGCACGCCGGCGACGGCCGTGGCCGCGGCCACGACCGCGTCGGTCTGCGACCGGTTCCGGGCGGCCTCGCCGGCCAACGCCCCCGGCCGGCACAGCGCTTCGGCCGCGGCCCCGAAGCCGACGATGGCGGGCACGTTCTCCATTCCCGCCCGGCGGGCCCGCTCCTGCTCGCCGCCCACCAGCAGGGGACGGAGGCGCAGGCCCCGGCGGACCAGGAGGGCCCCGATCCCCGGCGGCCCGCCCAGCTTGTGGGCGCTCACCGACATGAGGTCGGCCCCCAGGCCGATGAAGTCGACGGGGACGTGGCCGGCGGCGGCGGCCGCGTCGACGTGCACCAGCACGCCCCGTTCCCGGCAGGCGGCCACGACCTCGTGCACCGGCTGCACCGTGCCCACCTCGTGGTTGGCCCACTGCACGTGCACCAGGGCCGTCTCCCCCGGCCGGATGGCTGCCACCGCCTCGTCCGGATCCACCCGCCCCAGCCGGTCGACGCCCACCACCGTGACCGAGAACCGGGCCGACGAGTCGCGCACGGCCGAGTGCTCCACCGCCGGCACCACCAGGTGCTCGCCCCGCTCCGTCGCCCCCCACACGGCGGCGGCGATGGCCTCGGTGGCCCCGCTGGTGAACACGACCTCGCGCGATCGGGCCCCGAACAGGGCCGCCACCCGGTCCCGGGCGTCCTCCACCACCGCCCGGGCCAGCCGCCCCTCGGTGTGCACCCGCCCCGGGTCGGCCGCCACGCCGGAGAGCCAGGGGAGCATCGCCTCCACCACCTCCGGCCGGGCCGGCGAAGTGGAGGCGTGGTCGAGGTAGTGGCGGCTCAGGGTCTCAGACGAACGTCACGCACACCGAGTCGCCCTGGGGGCGGGAAGCCGACGTCTCCGGCATCGTGTCGCCGTACAGCGAGGCCAGCATGCCCTTGACGATGCCCCGGTCGACGGCGCAGATCACCGGGTGCTGCACCGCGGCCTCGCCGAAGGGGCACTGCTCGGAGATGATGGCCAGGGCGCCCTCGCGGGACTGGGTGTGGGCCGCGAAGCCGTGCGCCGTCAGCGCGTCGGCGACGGTGTGCAGCGCCACCTGCAGCGACCGGTGGCCCTCGGCCGGGGCCATGGTGGCGGCGAGGGAACGTCCGTAGGCCTGCCCGACGTCCTCGGCCATGGCTTCGGCCGCCTCCAGGGGCACCAGGGCCAGGGTGCGGGCCAGCAACGTGACCAGCAGGTCGTCGCGGCGGGCGGGGAACTCCAGGCGCATGTCCTTGGCCACCGTGCGGTAGCGCTTCGACGGCCGCCCTGCGCCCGGGTGCTCGGTGCGCTCCACCGCCACCTGCAGGTAGCCCCCGCCGGCGAGCTTGTCGAGGTGGTGGCGGGCGACGTTGGGATGGAGCTCGAACCTCTCGGCCACCTCGGCCGCGGTGACCCCGGTGTCGGTGTCGTGGGCGAAGAGGTAGATCTCCCGCCGGGTGGGGTCGCCGAAGGCGCTGGTGACGGCACTGACCGCGGCGCTGAACTCGTCCGCCGTCAGAGCAGGTTCAGCCACCCCGGTATTCTACCTATAGCCATAGGAGAAATTGGAGTCCGCCCGCTGATGCCCACCGAAGCCGACATCCTCGAGGCCCTGCGGCCGGTCCAGGACCCCGAGCTGTACCGCAGCATCGTCGATCTCGGCATGGTCAAGGGCATCCGCATCGACGCCGGCCCCCGGGGGGTGACGGTCGGTGTCACCGTCGCCCTCACCGTCGCCGGCTGTCCCCTGCGGGCCGAGATCACCCAGCGGGTCACGGCCGCCGTCCAGCCCGTGGAGGGCGTCGACCAGGTCGACGTCGAGCTCACGGTGATGACCGACGAGGAGCGGGCCGCGGTCCGGGGCCAGCTCCAGGCCAGCCAACCTCCGCCCGGCCCGCCCCAGGGCGATCACGGCCACGCCGCGGCCGCCATCCCCTTCGGCGAAGGCTCCCGCACCCGCGTCCTCGGCCTGTCGTCGGGCAAGGGGGGCGTGGGCAAGTCGTCGGTCACCGTCAACCTGGCCGTGGCCCTCAGCCGGCTGGGCCACGAGGTGGCGGTGCTCGACGCCGACGTCTACGGCTTCTCCATCCCCCGCATGCTCGGCATCACCCAGGAGCCGGTGGTCATCGACGGGATGATCGTGCCCCCCGTGGCCGCGGATCTGAAGGTGATCTCCACCGGTTTCTTCGTGCCCGACGACCAGGCCGTGATCTGGCGGGGACCCATGCTGCACAAGGCCCTGGAGCAATTCCTCACCGACGTCCTGTGGGGCGAGCCCGATTTCCTCCTGGTCGACATGCCCCCGGGCACGGGCGACGTGGCCCTGTCGATGGCCCAGTTCCTGCCCCGGGCCGAGGTGCTGGTCGTCACCACGCCCCAGCCCGCGGCCCAGCGGGTGGCCCAGCGCTCGGCCCTCATGGCCCGCAAGGTGAAGTTGCCGGTGCGGGGCGTGGTCGAGAACATGAGCTGGTTCACCGGCGACGACGGCAAGCGCTACGAGATCTTCGGTTCCGGCGGCGGCCAGCTGCTGGCCGACGACCTGGGCGTGCCCCTGCTGGCCCGGATCCCGCTGGTCACGGCCCTGCGGGAGGGTGGCGACGAGGGCCGCCCCATCACCCTCACCGACCCCGGGTCGGAGGCGGCGCTGGCCTTCGAGGCCCTGGCCCAGGCGGTCGAGAGCATGGGGCCGAGCCGGATCTACAAGTCCGAGCTCAAGATCGGCTGACCGCCGCCCCATTTGGGTCCCGGCCGGGCCTGGCCGCCGGGCTCGGCTAGACAAGACGTCAGTGTCCAGTCTGGTTGCGCCGCTCTTCAGCGTCCTCGCCGTCATCTCCTACAACCCCCTGGTGCGGATCCACCTCGGGCCCCTGTCGATCTCCCCCCACGGGATCGGGATCGCCGTCGGCTTCCTGATCGGCGCCCGCTTCATGCTGCCCGAGTCACGCAAGCGGGGAATTCCCGACGAGGAGGTGTACCCCCTCTTCACCCGGGCCGCCATCGGCGCCATCATCGGCGCCCGGGTGGCCTACGTGGCCAACCACCTGGGCGACTACAACTCTTTGCTCGACGTCCTGCGGGTGTGGAAGGGCGGGATCTCGCTGCTGGGCGGCATCACCGGCGCAGTGCTGCTGGCCGTCCCCCGGATGCGGGCCCGGAAGCTCTCGTTCTGGAAGATCATGGACGCAGCCGCCCCCGGACTGGCCCTCGGCATCACCGTCGGCCGTATCGGCGACCTCATCATCGGCGACCACCTGGGCAAGACCACCACCTTCTTCCTCGGCTACCGCTGCCCACCGTTGGGCGTCGACGTCGGGTCGCCGTGCGTGCCGGGGACGATCGTCCACCAGACCGCCCTGTACGACCAGATCCTGGCCTTCGTCCTGCTCATGGTGCTCCTCCGGCTGCGCAAGAAGGTTCGTTACGACGGGTTCCTGACCATGGTCTTCGTGGCCTGGTACGCCACCAACCGCATGATCGAGGACTTCCTGCGGGAGGACCTCCGCCACTTCGGCCTCACCGGCAGCCAGTGGTGGGCGTTCACCATGTTCCTGTTCAGCATGTACGGCCTGCTCGTGCTCCGGCGCACGCCCAAGTGGGGTCACTGGGACGACGAACCGCCCCCACCACGTCCCCCGTCCCCCGGATTGCCGCCTACCCTGGCCGACGACGAGGCCCGGACGCCCGACGACGACGACCACGACGACGAAGAACACATCGGTGGCGAGGACCGCCCCGAGGAAGGAGAAAGCAGTGGAGATCCGGATCGGGGTCATTCAGTCCCCGAGGGAGATCGAGATCGACATGGGTGACGAGGTCGACAGCGACAAGCTGATCGAGGACATCCAGGACGCCATGAGCGCCGATTCGGAGGCCAACATGCTGTGGTTTACCGACCGCCGGGGCAAGCGCTTCGGGGTGGTCACCGAACGGCTGGCCTACGTCGAGGTCGGGGCCACCGGCGAACAGCGCCACGTGGGGTTCTCCGCCGTCTAGCCCGGCGAACTGGTGACGCCCAGGGCCCTCCGAAGGGGCGGGTGCCGTCCGTACACTGACCTCCGATGGCCACCCTCGCCGAGATCGCCAGTCAGACGGCCCTGGAGGGGCCGGGTCTGGCCCACCTCCAGCGCCTGGTGGGCACGTGGGGCCTGCTCTCCGACCTGTGCTTCGCCGACCTGCTCCTCTTCGTGCCGGTCGACGACGACTCGGCGGCTGCGGACCGGTTCGTGATCCTGGGCCAGATCCGGCCCACCACCAGCCAGACGCTCTACCGCGAGGACCAGATCGGCAAGGTCTTCGACGCTTTCGACCGGCCCCTGGTGGCCCGCGCCTGGCGCCTGGGCGACATCATCGACGGCGAGGTCGACCTCACGCCGGCGGGGGAGGTGGCGGGGGTGCAGTGCATCCCCGTGCGGTGGAAGGACTCCCTGCTGGGCGTGCTGACCCGGGAATCGGCCCCGTCGGTGGGCCGCCGGCCGGGCGACCTCGAGCGGGTCTACGTCGAGATCTTCGACCGGTTCGCCCGCATGATCATCGCCGGCGAGTTCCCCTTCGGCGCCGAGGAGACGGAGCCCGACGAGGCCCCCCGGGTCGGTGACGGCGTGGCCCGCCTCGACGCCCAGGCGCGGGTCGACTTCGCCTCCCCCAACTTCGTGTCCGTCCTGCACCGCATGGGCATCCACCGCAACACCCACGGGGCCCGGCTGGGCGAGATCGGCTTCGACGAGTCGACGGTGCGGGCCGCCTTCGCCATCGGCCTGCCCATCACCGAGGAGATCGAGCGCCGGGACGTGGTGGTCCTGGTGCGCTGCATCCCGTTCCTCGAGCACGGGCGGGTGACGGGGGCGGTGATGGTGATGCGGGACGTGTCCGACCTGCGGCGACGGGACCGCCTGCTCATCTCCAAGGACGCCACCATCCGCGAGATCCACCACCGGGTGAAGAACAACCTGCAGACGATCTCGTCCCTGCTCCGCCTCCACGCCCGCCGGCTCGACAACCCCGAGGCCCGGGCCGCGCTGGAGGAGTCGGTGCGGCGGGTGCGGTCGATCGCACTGGTCCACGAGACCCTGTCCGAGGGGGCCAGCCAGGAGGTGGAGTTCGACCAGATCGTCCGCCCCCTGGTGCGGATGGTGGAGGAGGGGCTGGGCTCGGAGGAGCGCCCGGTGAAGCTGGAGGTGCAGGGCGACGCCGGCGAGCTGCGGGCCGAGATCGCCACGCCCCTGGCCGTCGTGCTCACCGAGCTGCTCCAGAACGCGGTCCAGCACGGGTTCCCCACCGACGACGCCGGCGTCCACCACGCCAGCACCTCCGGGCCCCTCGACGGCGAGGCCGCGCCCGCCCGTCAGGTGGGCCGGGTGGTGGTGTCGTTCGCCAACGACGGCAGCGAGCTTCTGGTGCGGGTGCGCGACGACGGTGTCGGACTCCCGGACGGGTTCACCATGCACGGCCCCCGGCTGGGTCTGCTGATCGTCCGCACCCTGGTCACCACCGACCTGGGGGGCACCATCGACATGTGGAGCGACGGGGGGACGGTGGTGGAGCTACGGGTGCCGGTGAGCGCGGGCACGGCCATGGAGGCGACTGCCCCGGGGGATTAGGCGCCCCGGGGGACCAGCTCAGCTGGCGCGGCGGCGCTTGGCCAGCCAGGCCTTGCGCAGCTTGCGCCGCTCCTCCTCCGACGTCGCGCCCCAGACGCCGGCCTCCTGGTTGGTGGCCAGGGCGAACTCGAGGCACTCGTCGCGGGCCTCGCAGGCCCGGCACACGATCTTGGCCGACTCGATCTGGTCGAGGGCGGAGCCGGTGGTGCCGACGGGGAAGAAGAGATCGGGATCGGTGTCACGACAGGAGGCCTTCTGGCGCCAGTCGTCGACGTCCCACTCGTATGGCCGGTTCCACGTCAGTGCCACGAACACTCCTCTTTGTGAAGTAGTTCACAAACTGGGCAAGACCGAAATGAAACAGAAACACATTTTTGTCGCCCGGAGGAACATACTTCCCATGCCCCCGGGTCACAAGGGGCGCCGCCGACCTTTCCCCTAGTCACTCCCCGCCCTACTCCTTCGGGGGAGGGGGCACGATGGCCAGGGCGTCGTTCTCGTAGGAGAAGGCGAGCTCGTCGGTGTGGCCCAGGAAATCGCCGTCGACCTGGTACGAAAAGGGTCCGTCGATGCTCGTGACGGTGAAGGCGAGCAGGTCGGGCCGGTGGTCGACCTGGGGGTTCGTGCGCAGCCGCTGGCCGCTGCCGATGGCCGAGGTGAGCATTCCGACGACCGCGGGCAGGTGCATGGTGCGGACGGTGACCGCCACCAGGCCCCGCCCGGGGGTGGCGTCGGCGGTCAGGTTGAGCGGGATCCGGCCCATGTACGTGTAGGGGTTGGAGTTCATGACGATGCTGTAGGCGCCGGGGACGGTGATGTCGTCGAAGTGCAGGGTGAAGTGGGACCGCCCGAGGTCGAAGTGGCGGGCGAGGGTGGTGATGGTGGCGAAGACGAAAGCGGTCTGACCGAGCTTGTGCTTGAGGGCGGGACGCCGCTCGACCTGCTCCACCACCGCCGCGTCGAAGCCCAACCCGGCGTGGAACAGGAACCGGCGCCCGTTCACCACGCCCAGGGGCATGCGCCGGACCGAGCCCGCGGCGAGGGAGGTGTCGAGCTGGGCCACCGCCTTGGCCAGGTTGTTGGAGACGCCGATGGTGCGGGCGAACACGTTGGTGGATCCGCCGGGCAGGGGCGCCATGGCCGTGTCGGTGCCGACCAGGCCGTTGGCCGCCTCGTTGAGGGTGCCGTCGCCCCCGAGGACGACCACCACCTGGTTGCCGTTGGTCGCGGCGGCCGCGGCCAGGGTGGTGGCGTGGTCGCGGCAGGTGGTGGTGAGCACGGTGAGGTCGTGGGCTGCGGCCAGCGTCGCCTCCACCCGCTTCTGCCTCTTCGGCGTCACCGAGGAGGCGTAGGGGTTGACCACCAGGGCCACCCTCACGAGATCACCCAGACCCGATTCACCCAGACCCGATTCACCCAGACCCGATTGACCAGGACACGATCAGTCGTCCCCTGTTTCCTCGGCCTGCGACCGGAGCTGGGCCAGGCTGCGGGCCAGGAGGCGGGACACGTGCATCTGGCTGATCCCGAGGCGGCCGGCGATCTCCGACTGGGTCAGGCCCTCGAAGAACCGCAGGTGGAGGATCATCCGCTCCCGGGGAGGGAACTGGGCGATGAGGGGCGACAGCGTGACCCGGTGCTCACTGTCGATGAGGTTCTGGTCCTCCGAGCCGAGCTGGGACGAGAGCGAGCCGTCGTCGTCGCCGCCGGCGGGGGCGTCGAGGGACGTGAAGCGGTAGGCGTGGCCGGCCTCGATGGCCTCCAGCACCTCCTCCTCGGACACCGCCGCGGCCAGCGCGATCTCGCCGATGGTGGGCGAGCGGCCCTTCTCCTGGGAGAGGGTGCTCACCACCGACCCGAGGCGGAGGTGCAGCTCCTGCACCCGGCGGGGGACCCGGACGGCCCACCCCTTGTCGCGGAAGTGGCGCTTGAGTTCGCCCACGATGGTGGGGGTGGCGTAGGTGGAGAACTCCAGGCCCCGCTCGGGGTCGAAGCGGTCGACGGCTTTCAGCAGGCCCAGCGCCGCCACCTGGACCAGGTCATCGAGGGGCTCACCGCGGTTGGTGAAGCGTCGGGCGAGGTACTCGGCCAGGCCCATGTGGGCGGTGACCAGCTCGTCGCGGAGACCCCGGTCGCGGGACTGGGCGTACTCGTGGAACTTCCGGCGGAGCTCGTCCCGCTCCCGGGCGTCGAAGGCCATGTCGTCAGGCCGGCCGCAACCGCTTGACCATGCGGAACGTCGGTCCGTCGGGCCCGCTGCCCAGGTGGACCTCGTCGACCATGGCCCCG
Organism: Actinomycetota bacterium; assembly: GCA_034666105.1. Classification (GTDB taxonomy): domain Bacteria; phylum Actinomycetota; class Acidimicrobiia; order Acidimicrobiales; family AC-14; genus JAXDMK01. The sequence continues at coordinate 19,977 of JAXDMK010000029.1, forward strand.
AGGATCTGGCTCGACATGGGCGAGAGCTTGGCCACGACGGAACCGTCGTCGGTGAAGTGGCCCTCGCCCTCCACCGCCAGGGCGTCGTCGAGCATCTCGTAGCGGAGGGCGACGGTGCCGGCGCGGCCCTTGCCCACCAACGCGAAGCACAGCTCGTCGATGGCGATGCGGAGGTCTTCGACGTCGTCGAGGGTGAACCCCAGGCGGCTGGCGACGCCGGCCACCATGATCCGGGTGATGCGCAGGAACTCCGGCGACGCCGGGACTTCCAGACGCACCTCTCCAGTGGCCAAGGCTGTTCCCCTCCAATTACGTTGGTGATGGCGACGGCGGCGGTGGTTTCGCGGCGTGTCGCTGGCGCCAGCCTAAGCGGGCACCATCAGATCGCGGAAACGGAGTTCATCATGCGTCGACGTCTCATCATGCTCGTTCTCGGCGGAGGTATGGCGCTGGCGGCGCTGTCGACCGGTCCGGCCTCGGCGGTTACCGGGGGCCCGACGGTCGGAGGCACCTCAGCCATCCTTTCCGGGGCCCAGGAAAACCCGCCCGCCGACCCCAACGGCACCGGCCAGGTGGGTATCTTCCTCGACGCCCGGCGGGGCTCGGTCTGCTTCGGCCTGTCGGTGGCCAACATCGCCCCCGCCACCGCGGCCCACATCCACTTCGCGCCCGCCGGCTCGAACGGCCCCGTCGTGGTTCCCCTGCCCGCCCCCACCACCGGATCGTCGGCCGGCTGCGTCTCGGCGAACCCGGCGCTGGTCCAGAACATCATCGACCACCCGGCCGACTACTACGTCAACGTGCACAACGCCGAGTACCCGGGCGGGGCCATCCGAGGCCAGCTGGCCTGACCTCAGCCGCCGGTCAGGCGTGGTCGGTGGCTTTCACCGCCCACGCCCGACGGCGGCGGTCGTCCTCCACCGCCAGGCGCAGCGACCACCCGGTGGCGGGCGACCCGTCGTCCCACCGGTACCAACGCAGGGCGGCCGCGGCCTCCCCCAGGTCGTCGGGCCGGAAGGGCCAGTCGTCGAGCCGGCCGGCGACGGCCGCGACCGCCCACCAGGCCGAGAACCGCCCGTAGGCCATTCCCCGGCGACGACCGTGGGCGCCCCCGCTGGCCGCGGCCCAGGCCATGACGGCCAGGGCGCCGGCCGCTGACACCTCGCCCAGGCGCAGGCCGGCGCCGTCGGCCTCCGGCGGGACGCCGGCGACGGCGCCGGCGGCGTCGGCCGCGTCTCCGGCCACCGCGATGGCGGTGGCCGTGCCGTTCGACTCCTGCTTCCAGGCCATGGCCAGCTCCTCCAGGGCCCGGGTGGCCTCGGGGTCGTCGACGGCCTTCGTCGTCGCCGCGTCGGCGGCGAGCGTCCCGACGGGGTCGAGCGCCGGCGGCGGCACGTCGGCCACCTCCAGCTTGTGGGCCCGGTAGGTGGCCAGGGGGTAGTCCGGCTCCCAGGGCTGGAGGCGGAGGGGCAGTTCGAGGACGGTCGGGTCGACGTGGTCGTCGCCGGTGAGGTCGTCCCCCCGCACGACCCGCTCGTGGGCGACCATGCCCGCCTCCGGGGTGGCCTCCAGGTAGGGCCGCAGGTCGGCCCAGGCGTGGGTCGACGCCGCCACCTCGGCCAACGGGCCGAGGGCGAAGCGGCCGGTTCCTGCCACCAGCACCGCCGCCGCCTCCCGCCCCGGCGCCTCCAGGGCCAGCCGGTACTCGGCGTGGCTGGCCGCCGGCCACAGCTGCCGGCCCCGCTCGATGGCCCGTCGGCAGCGGTCACGCAGGTCGAGGACCCCGGCCCAGTCCCGGTCGGCGCACAGGTGGTCGATGCGGATGAGGAGGGCGTCGAGATCGCCCATGTCGACCAGGTCGGCCGTCGTCAGCGGGCCCGAGCTCACCGGAACGGGGTCATATGAGGGGCCACGGGTAGGCCCAGTGCGAGCGCAGGGCGGGGAAGAACGGCCGCCGCACCAGGCCCGCGGCCCGGGCCACCAGGGCGTCGAGCTCGTCGGCCCGGAGGAGGTGGCGCAGCTCCTCCGGTGGGGCCAGGGCCAGCCGGCTCACGTCCTCCATCCGCTCGGGGGCGAAGGGCTGGCCGGCGAAGTCCCAGATGACGGTGCGCAGCTTGGGCTCGTCGTGCAGGCACAGGCCGTGGTCGATGGCCCACAGGCGCCCGTCCTCGCCCAGCAGGCAGTGCCCGGCCTTGCGGTCGCCGTTGTTCACCAGCAGGTCGAACAGGCCGATGGTGCGCAGGGCGTCGTGGTGCTCCGGGCGCTCCAGGAGAGTGAAGTAGTGCTCCCGGAAGTCGGCGGCCACGAACCGCTGGAACGACCCCATGCCCAACGGGCCCTCGCGCAGCACCGTTTCCGGCACCAGACCCCAGCCCAGGGCCTCGCTCACCAGATAGACGGCCCGCTCCCGCCGGAACAGCCCGGCGGGGTAGTCCCAGAGAGCCCGCTCGCCCGCCCCCGGCTTGTAGACGGCCCGCTCGACCGCGGCGCCGTCGGGCCGGGGGTCGCCGAGGCGGAGCTCGACGAGGAACGTGCCGTTGGAGCTCCACGGCAGGCGGCCCTTGACCTCGATGTCGCCGGCGGTGAGCAGTACTAGCGGCTCTGGCTCCGGTGGCCGTTCAGGCGCACACACATGTGTCCTTCGGGATCGAGGGGTTGGCCGCAGAGGGGACACGGCGGGCGTCCGGCGGAGATGACCTCGGCGCCGCGGGCGGCGAGGGCCGCCACCTGCTCCCGGGTGGCCAGGAAGCGGGCCGTGGCCCCGTCGTCGGACTCCTCCTCCATCAGCTCCTCGGCCTGCACCAGGACGCGGTCGGCGGCCTCGTCGTAGGACACGCCCAGGGCGCCCACCGCCCATTCCTGCAGGACCGGCTCGACCAGGTCGAGGTCGGTCGGCAGGGAGCCGGGCCCGGGAAGATCGGACAGGAGCGTCGCCAGGTAGGTGACGAGGGCCGCCACCTGCTGCTTCTCCAGCTTGAGGGACACCACCTGGCTGCCGGACACGGCCTGGAGGTAGAAGACCCGCCGTCCCGGCTCGCCGACCGTGCCGACGGTGAGCCGGTCGACGTCGCCCAACTCGAACGACGACGACATCGACGTCACGAGGGCTTCACCGCGCTGAGGTCGCCGACGGAGTTCACCGACAGCACGGTAGGGCCGAAGTCGCCGTAGGAGATGGCCGTCACCGAGCAGGGGGAGATCACGATGCGCTGGAAGAGGTCGAGGTGGGTGCCGAGGGCGTGGGCCACCGCCGCCTTGATGGGGTCGGCGTGGGACACGAGCACGATGACCTGCCCGGGGTGGGCCGACCGCAGCCGCTCGATGGCGCCCACGATCCGCTGCTGCATCTCGGGGAACGACTCTCCCCCCGGGAAGCGGAAGCCGCTGGGATAGGCGTGCACCACCTTCCACTCGGGAGTCTTGGCCGCCACCTTCAGCTCCATCCCGGTCCAGTCGCCGATGTCGGCTTCCAGCAGGCCCTTGTCGACGGTCACCGGCAGCTGGCGGGCGGCGGCGATGGGCTTGGCCGTCTCCCGGGTGCGCTCCAGGGGCGACGCGTAGATGGCGTCGATCTGGGGGAGGACGGCGAGGCGGGCGGCCACCGCCTCGGCCTGGGCCCGTCCGGTGTCGGACAGGTGCAGGCCCCTGGCCCGGCCCGGCAGGAGCTTGCCCGTCGTCGGCGTCTCGCCGTGGCGGACGAGCAGGACGAGGGTGCCGGACGGCGGCGGGGTCTTCCGGGCTGGATTCTTCCGGGGGGCCATGACTGCGGCCACCGTACCGTGCCCCCGCGCCGTCGAACGGCGGTCTATCGGGCGCCTGCGATTGGTAAATGCGTCGGCGCGGTAGGGAGCAGGCGAGCTCAGGGAGGGCTCGGCGAAGGAGGAATCCAAGTGAGCGACATGCGGGAAGGAATCAAGGACGAGGTCGAGAGCGCGACGCCCGATGACGACGCCATCACCTCCGACGTCGGCAACGACCCGGGCGCCGACGGTGGCGACGACCTCAACAAGGCCGGCTCCGAGCCCGCCGGTCGGGGCGAGTAGCGACGACGTTCTCGGGGCCGGGTCGGGGCGTCGATCGCTCCGGCCCGGCCCCTGTCGCGTCCGCCGTCACGCGGGCGGCCAGAGTGGGACGTGGACTCGCTCGAGCAGGTGACGGCCGAGGTGGTCGCTTGTCGGGCCTGCCCCCGGCTGGTGGCGTGGCGGGAACTGGTTGCGGCCGAGAAGCGGGCGTCGTTCCGGGACGAGACCTACTGGGGCCGGCCCGTGCCCGGATTCGGCGACCCGGCGGCTCGGGTGCTCGTCGTCGGCCTCGCCCCTGCGGCCCACGGCGGCAACCGCACGGGACGGGTCTTCACCGGCGACCGCTCGGGCGACTGGGTGTTCCGGGCCCTGTGGAAGGCGGGCTTCGCCAACCAGCCCACCAGCGTCGACGCCGACGACGGATTGCAGCTGACGGGCGCCTACGTCTCCGCCGTCGTCCGCTGCGCCCCTCCGGCCAACAAGCCCACTCCCGACGAGCGCGACCGCTGCCTCGACTACCTCCGGCGGGAGGTGGCCCTGCTCGACCGGGTGAAGGTGATCGTGGTGCTGGGCCAGTTCGCCCTGGACGGGGTGAGCCGGCTCTACCGCCTGCGCCCCCGTCCCCGGTTCGGCCACGGGGCGGAGCACGTCCTGCCCGACGGGCGGACGCTGCTGTGCTCCTATCACCCGAGCCAGCAGAACACCTTCACCGGCGTCCTCACCGAGCCCGCCTTCGACGCCGTCTTCGCCCGGGCCCGGGAGCTGACCGGGTGATCTCGGAATTCAGGGACTGGACCAAAGGACCAGGGCTGCACGCGAGGTGGCGTAGAGCGGTTCGGCCAGCCGGGCGGGCTCAATCAAGCTCGCGGCCTCGCCTTTAGGGGGGCCCATGACAACTGGCGAGCACGCGCACCGGCTGCGACCGGCCTTGGTCAGCCTGCTTTGGCCAGACGGCGGATCTCGCCGTCGCGCAGGCCGTAGTTAGACGAGGTTGAGGAGCTTGCGGCGGCCGCCACCTTGCCGATGCCCCGGCCCCGGCGCTCGGTCACCCGGTGTTGATGGGTCTGGATGAACGTGCCGCCCCGCTGGCGCTGCACGGCCTCGCCGCGGCCCAGCGCACCAAGCGGCTGCCCTGCTGGTGTGGCCCCGACGGACGCTTCGATAACGACTTGGACGTGTCCACGCGTCGACTCCTCGTCTCGGCGCCGAGCCGCTTATCGTCGGCTCGCTACGCGGGAACGGTCACGCGCTCCTTCATCGCAAGGGGGTCGCCGGCATTTTGGCCAGGCCATTCTCGAAAACGCTTCATCAGAACCCCCGTAATGCATCGATAAGGTCTCAAGGTCCTGATATAATCGAACATATGATCGGTTCTGCGGTCGGCGAGTTGCTGTCGGGGATGGAGAAGGTGGTCAAGGACCTCGACCCCGAGGCGCTGAGCGGGCCCGAGTCGTTGGAGCAGTTTTCGGCGTTTCACCGCATCGAGCGGCTGGCGGCGGCGGGCAAAGCGTTGTGCGCCCGGCAAATGGCGGCGACCCAGGCCTGGTTTTCGGCCGGGCACCGCTCCCCCTGTCATTTCCTGGCCGAGGCCACCGGCTCCTCGGTTCGCCACGCCGTCGACCTGCTGGAGGCGGCCGAGGCCATGAAGGCTCTGCCCGCCACCGAGGAGAGGTTCCGGTCGGGGTCCCTCACCGAGGCCCAGGCCATCGAGGTGGCCTCCGCGTCTGTCGCCGATCCGGCGTCGGAAGCCGAGCTACTGGAGTTGGCCGCGCTCGAGTCCTTCGTCGAGCTGCAACGGGCCGCGGCCCGGGTGCGGGCGGCGGCCACCGACGACGAGGAACGTCACCGCCGGGCCCATCGGCGGCGCCACTTCCGGCACTGGATCGACGTCGAGGGGTCCTTCCGCTTCTCCGGCAGCCTCACCCCCGAAGCGGGGGCGGTGTTGATGGCGGGCATGGAGCCCCACCGCCAGGCGATCTCCCGGCGGGCGGCGGAGGCGGATGCGGGCCGCAAGCGGCGGCGGGACTGCGATGCGGCGGTGGCGGCCGACGACCTGGTGGAGATGGCCCGCCACGCGGCGGCCGCCCAGCCGGGCGATCCTCTGCGGCCGACGCCGGCGGCCATGATTCACGTGCGGGTCGATCACGCCGCCCTCGAGCGGGGACACACCAAGCGGGGCGAAGTGTGCGAGGTGCCGGGAGTCGGACCCGTGACCGTGGGCTGGGTCCAGAGCCTGCTCCCGGATGCGGTGGTCGCCGCCTTGGAGGTCGAGGACGGCGAGGTGCTCAAGGTCGCCCATCTGGGTCGTGTCATCCCGGCCACGGTCCGCACCGCGCTCATCGAGCGCAACCGGGTGTGCGTGGTGCCGGGCTGTTGCGTCGATTCCGACCTGGAGATCGACCACATCCGGCCCGTCGCATCGGGGGGGCGCAGCCAGTTGGCCAACCTGTGCCGGCTGTGCCGGTTCCACCACTACCTCAAGACCCACCATCGCTGGCGCATCTCCAGAGCGGGCAAGCGATGGCTGTGGGAGGGCCCGCACGGGCCACCGCCTGATCCCCATGCCCGCCAACCCGAACTGACGGCGGCAGGCGGCTAGATCGCGGGCGCAGGGCCCGCCTCGCCCCGGCCTCGGCCGATTTCTACCGCTTGATGCTGGTGTGCTTGAACTCGTTGAGCTCGGGCCAGTCGCCGACGAGTGCCACTGCCCGCTCCACCGTCGCCCGGGCCCCGTCGGCGTCACCCCCGGGGCGGTTCATGACCCGTACGAAGACGGCGTCGTCGCCCACGATCACGGTGGGCACGCCGAACACGGAGTAGCGGGCCACCACGTCGAGGTGCTCGCGGCGGAAGGTCTCCCTCGGCTCGCCCGTGGCCAGGATGGCGAAGATCTCGTCGGGGTCGACCGAGTTGGCCGCCAGCACCCGCCGCAGCACGTCCTCCTCCCGGATGTCGAGGGCGTCGTCGTGGCGGGCCGCGAACAGGGCCCCGTGGAGCTGGGGGAAGGCGTCGGGGAAGGAATCCCGCACCGCGATGCCAACCTCCACCGCCAGCCGGGCCCCGGCCATCTCGGGGTCGTCCCACACATCGGGCTGACCCTCTTCGACCTTGGTCTGGTTGAGCGAGAACGGGATCCAGCGCACGTTCCAGCCCGGCTCCTTCTGCAACGAGACCAGCACGTGTTCGGAGAAGTTGCGGGCGAAGGGGCAGCGGTAGTCCCAGGTGACGGCGAAGTCGAGTTCGTTGTTCATGAGATTGGGCTCATGGAGTAGGGCTACCCGACAGGGGCGCCGGCGATCCTTCCTTGTCCTCGACGACGGCGGGCGCCGGCGCCTTTTTCTTCTTGGGCGGGTCGGGCGGACGCAGCCGGGGGGCGTCGACGGCCACCGCCGGCCACCGCTTGCGCTGGTTGTGGGACAACCGGCGCAGCAGCTCGATGGCCCCCGGGTCGTCGTCGCCCGGTCGTCCCTCGATGGTGCCGTCGGCCAGCATGCGCATGATCAGGTCGCGGCCGAGGTCGGTGCGGACGATGGTGAGGGTCCAGTCGCCGAAGGCGCCGATGCCACCGGTGGAGATGTCGGCGTGCTCGGCGGCGAAGTCGGGGCACATCTTGCAGCCCTCGCGGGTCCAGGCGTGGCACTCCTTGAGGGGGACCTCGTGGTAGCCGCCGTCGCGCATCCAGATCTGGAGGACGCCCTTGATGTTCATCTTCACCATGTCCTGGCGGCGGAGGCCGTACTTGGCCTCCAGCAGCTCCTCGAAGATGGCGTCGTCGAACGTCTTGGAGCAGAGCAGGCCGATGTTGAGGACGAAGCGGCGGGCCGGCTTCCCCGCCTTGCGCACGGTCATCACCGGCGGTACCGACGACTGGCAGCTCATCCCCACCAGAGCCAGCTTCTCGGCTCCGCCGTTGACCGCCTCCTCGTAGGCCATGGTGTTGGCCGAGTAGGTGTAGCGGCTGCCGGCCGCGGCCAGGACCTCCTCCCGGGTGCGGGCCACCCCCGGGATCGCCTTCCACGTGGTGCCGTCGCCCTCCAGGTAGGAGACGAGGGCGGCGTCAATGATGTCGTGCTCGAGGGCCCAGATGAGCATGGCCGAGACGAGCCCGCCGTCCTGGCCGATCTCGCAGATCTTGGGGTCGGCGGCCCGGGCCAGGATGATGTCCTTGGAGATGCCGGACACCTCCTCCTTGGTCCGGGTGCGGCCGAAGAGGGCGGTGTCGATCTCCGGCTCCCAGTCGCGGAAGCGGGGGCAGGCCCGGGTGCACGACGTGCAGCCCCGCTCGCCGTGGCCGCAGTCGCCCGGCCCGCCCTCCTCCTCCAGGTGGAAGGGCTTGTAGACGCCCTCGCCGTCGTCGTAGCCGAGGACGTCGTGGGGACAGGCCACCACGCAGCCGGCACAGCCGGTGCACAGCCCCGAGGTGACAACCTCGGAGAACAGGTGTTTCCAGTGCAGGACCTCGCGCGCCACGGGGTCCACTGTACGGCCGCGCCGTCCGTCGCAAGTCCGCCGGCGACCCCGGCCCCGCTTCGGGCCTGCCTGCCGGACACCGCCGGATCCAAGTTTCCGGTAGGTGAAGACCATGAGATCCGGTTGACAAGCGGTCCGCCCGGGCATACTTTTATGACCGTGGGATGAGTGCCCTATTTGGGTAAATCCCCGGTGAGGCGCCCATGCGCCTACCTGCCCCGGACCCCGGCAGCGTCAGCAGTTTCGACGTCGAGGGAGGAGGGCAGGTGGCACCGAGAGGGCAACTCCGGTTTCTCAAGCCGTCCGATACCGATGGGTCGTGGCGGGCCTCGGCCAGCTGCCGCATCACCGACTCGGAGATCTTCTTTCCCGTGGGCGACTCCGACGCCGCCCTCGATGTGGTCGAGCAGGCCAAGGCGGTGTGCCGAACGTGTCCCGTCCGGGAGGCGTGTCTGCAGTTCGCACTCGAAACAAAGCAGGTAGACGGCATTTGGGGCGGCACCACCGAGGACGAGCGACGGCGGCTGCGGCGGGCGTGGGTCGCCGCCCGCCGCCTTCGCGCCGGGTGAGCCCCAGGTTGTGCGCAGCCGGGGCGCGCACAGCCACCAGATCCCGTGATGCCCTCCCTCCGGGAAGGCGCGCGGTGCCGCCGATCCCCCGCCCTAACCCCCCCCTTGGGCGGGCGATCGGTGGCCGAATCTCTCCATCCACTCCGAAATACGAAAGGAAACGACTCCATGAGCTTTCTGATATTGCTGCTGGTCATCTTCGCCATATTCGCCGTCGCCGGCTGGGGCTGGAGGTTCGCTAGGGGCCGCCGGTAACAGTCCTCTGACAGGAGGCGGACCGCTGGCCGCTAGGCAGGAAGGGCCGCCGCCAGCGCGTCCGCCACCCAGCGACCGAAGCGCGCCGCCGCCCAGCCCCGCGCATCTGCTGCCAGACCGCGCCGGCGGCGGGGTCGCTGGCGGCCGCGCCCCGGGCCTGGACCTGCAGAGTCACGAACTGGTCGACGTGCTGGTCGGAGCCTGAAGCAGGCGGCCGATCGGGGAGCGGTCGAGCTCTTCGAGGAGGTGGGCGACGTTGTCGTAGACGGCGATGGCGCCCGCCGCCTCGAGGTCGCGGCGGCCGATACCGCCGGTGACGACGCCGACGACCTTCAACCCGACCTTGGCCGCGGCCTCGATGTCCCAGACGGTGTCGCCGACGACGACGGCGTCGCCCGGATCGAGGCCGGTGGCTGCGAGCGCAGCCTGGAAGACGTCGGGCTCGGGCTTGCTCTGCTCGACGTCGTCGGCCCCGACCACGTGGTCGATGGTGCCGTCGGGGGCGGCGATGGCCTCGAGCATGGCGTCCAGCTGCTCCTCGTCGGCCGACGAGGCGAGGGCCACGATCGCGCCCCGGCGGTGGACCTCGGCCAGCAGGTCGCCGGCCCCGGGGAAGGCCCGGATCTCGGGCATCAGCTTCTGGAAGTGCCGGGCGTGACCGTCGACCGCGCCGGAGTCGGCGTGACCCAGCAGCTCCTCGACCAGCAGCTCGCTGCCCATCCCGATCCGACGGTGGATGTCGGCCATGGCCACGTCCTCGCCCGCGTCCCGGAAGGCCCGGGCCCAGGCGACGACGTGGAGGTAGTTGGTGTCGGCGAGCGTGCCGTCGACGTCGAAGATGACCCCGGTCGTCCCCATGGCCACGGCCTACCCGGTGCGGTTGGGGCCACACCTCCCCCGGGGTAGGTCTCGGTCCATGAGCGAGGTCACCCGCCGCCTGCTGGCGGCCATGAACGCCCACGACCTCGACGCCTTCGCCGGCTGCTTCGCCGCCGACTACCGCAGCGAGCAGCCGGCCCATCCCAACCGGGCCTTCCGGGGCGCCGACCAGGCCCGCCGCAACTGGGAGGGGGTCTTCGCCGGCGTGCCCGACTTCTCGGCCGAGCTGCTGGCCCTGGCCGTGGCCGACGGCGGCGTGGAGCTGGCCGAGTGGCGGTGGACGGGCACCCACGGCGACGGCTCCCCCTTCGCCATGCGGGGCGCCACCGTGTTCGGGGTGGAAGAAGGGCGTCTGGCGTGGGGCCGGCTGTACATGGAGCCCGTCGAGCGGGGAGGCTCCGACATCGACGAGATGGTGCAGGACACGTACCGCCCGCCCCCGGGCGACCGGGGGTAGGGGGCGGTGCCGGCCTACGCCGCCCTCCTGCGGGCCATCAACCTGGGGAGCCGCAACAAGATCTCCATGCCCGACCTGCGCCGCCTGTTCGAGGACGGGCTGGGCGCGGACGACGTGGCCACCCACGTGCAGAGCGGAAACGTGGTGTTCCGGGTCCCGGAGCGGTCGGCGGCGAAGGTGGAGTCGGCCATCGAGAAGCGGATCGCCGGCGATCTCGGGCTCGACATCACCGTCCTCGTGCGGACCAAGGCCCAGCTGGCCAAGGTGGTCTCCTCCAGCCCCTTCGCGGCCACGGCCGACGTCTCCAAGCTGCACGTGACCTTCCTCGTCGACGCGCCGGCCGCGGCGAAGGTGTCGGCGATCGACCCGTCGGGGTTCGCGCCGGACGAGTTCGCCGTCGTCGGCCGGGAGGTCCACCTCCACTGTCCCAACGGCTACGGCCGGTCGAAGCTGAACAACGCCTTTTTCGAGAAGAAGCTGGCCCAGCCGGGGACGACCCGCAACTGGCGGACGGTCACCACCCTGGCCGACCTGACCGCCGCCCTCTAGGTCCGCCGGCGATGCCCGAGCTGGTGGAGGTGGAGGCCTACCGGCGCCTGGCCGACAGGGTGGTGGGACGGACGGTGGCCGAGGTGGTGGCGCCCGACGGGTGGTACCTCAAGCGGGGGCTCGACGCGGCCACGGCCGTGTCGGTGCTGACGGGGGCCACGGTCACCGGCACCCGGCGCACCGGCAAGCTGCTCATGCTGGATCTCTCCGGCGATCGTCCCGTCCTCGGCCTCCGCTTCGGGATGAGCGGCCGGCTGGTGGTGGACGGGAACGTCGGCGTCGACGAGCTGATTTATGCACCCCGGTTGACGCTCGACAAGTGGGACCGCTTCGGCCTGCGCTTCACGGACGGCGGCGACCTGCGCATGCAGGACCCCCGGCGGCTGGGCGGCGTGGAGCTCGACCCGCCCGAGGCCCGATTGGGGCCGGACGCCCTGGCGGTGACGCCGTCGGGCCTGGCCGCCGCCATCGGCCACGGTCGGAGCACGGCGCCGCTCAAGGCCCGGCTGATGGACCAGTCCCGCATCGCCGGGGTCGGCAACCTGGCCGCCGACGAGCTGCTGTGGCGGGCCGGCCTCGACCCCGCCCGTCCCGCCGGGGGCCTGAGCCCGGCCGAACTGCGCCGGCTGCACCGCCACCTGCGGGGCACGATGGCCGACCTCATGGCGCGGGGCGGCTCCCACGCCGGCGACCTCATGGCCGAGCGGCGGGTCGGTGGGGTGTGCCCCAAGGACGGGGCGCCGCTCGTGCGCCGCACGGTGGGCGGGCGCACGACGTTCTCCTGCCCGAAGCACCAGGTCTGAAGCTCCCGCCGCCAACCGACGGTTGCCCGGGGTCACCGGTTCGCAGCCCGGGCCTGCCGTCGCCGGGTGGCGCAGGTCGTCGGTACCATCCGGAGCGTGCGAATTCGCGACCACCTCTTCGTCGGCGGAGGGTGGGTCGAGCCGGCGTCGGCCGGCGTCATCGAGGTGGTCAACCCCGCCACCGAGGAGGCGATGGGCCGTGTCCCCGACGGGTCGGGGGCCGACGTCGACCGGGCCGTCACCGCCGCCCGGGCCGCGTTCGACGGGTGGGCCGCGACCCCGGTCGGGGAGCGGGCCCGGTTCGTGGAGGCCATGCACGCCGTTCTCGTGGGCCGGCTGTCGGAGATCGGCCTGCTGGTGGCGGAGGAGGTCGGCTGCCCGCTCCCGTTCGCCACCCTGGTGCAGGTGGGCGGGCCGCTGATGGTCATGGGCTCGCTGGCCGAGGTGGCCCGCACCTTCCCCTTCGAGGAGGAGGTGGGCCTGTCGCTGGTCGTGCGGGAGCCGGTGGGCGTGGTGGCCGCCATCACCCCGTGGAACTATCCCCTCCTCCAGGTGGTGCAGAAGGTGGCGGCGGCCCTGGCCGCGGGCTGCACTGTCGTCCTCAAGCCGTCGGAGCTGGCGCCCCTCACCGCCCTGGCCCTGGCCGACGCGGCGATGGAGGTGGGGCTGCCCCCGGGCGTGCTCAACGTGGTGACCGGCCGGGGCGGGGTGGGGGAGGCCCTCGTCGCCCACCCCGGCGTCGACCTGGTGTCGTTCACCGGCTCGTCGGCCGTCGGCCGTCGGGTGGCGGCGCTCGCCGCGGGCGCCCTCAAGCGGGTCGTGCTGGAGCTGGGCGGGAAGTCGGCCAACGTGGTCCTCGACGACGCCGACCTGGAGGAGGCGGTACAGGCGGGCGTGCGCCAGTGCTTCATGAACGCGGGCCAGACGTGCGTCGCGTGGAGTCGCATGGTCGTCCCCCGCCATCTGGAGAAGGAGGCGGCGGGGCTGGCGGCCGACGTGGCCGGGTCGTACGTCCTCGGCGATCCCCTGGCCGCCGACACCACCATGGGGCCGGTGATCTCGGCCACCCAACGCTGTCGGATCCGGGCCGCCGTCGAGGCGGGCGTGGGCGAGGGGGCGGCGCTGGTGGCGGGTGGGGCGGAGGCGCCCGCCGGACTGTCCCGGGGGTTCTTCGTGCGGCCCACCGTGTTCGCCGGCGCCACCAACCGCATGGCGGTCGCCCGCGACGAGATCTTCGGGCCGGTCCTCGCCATCATCCCCCACGACGGCGACGACGACGCGGTGGCCATCGCCAACGACAGCCCCTACGGCCTCCACGGGGCAGTGTTCTCGGCCGACCGGGAGCGGGCGCTGGCCGTGGCCCGGCGGCTGCGGACGGGGATGGTCGGCATCAACGGCGGCGGCTTCGACGCCCTCGCCCCGTGGGGCGGCTACAAGCACTCGGGACTGGGTCGGGAGCAGGGACGATTCGGGCTGGAGGAGTTCCTCGAGGTCAAGGCGGTGCAGCGCTGACCGCGGACGACCTCCCGCGCCAGCGCACGATCCACACCGGCCGGCCGGTCAGCCTGCGCCACACCCTGGGCCCGTTGCGGCGGGGCGGCGGCGATCCGTCGATGCGGATGGGGGGCGACGGGGTGTGGCGGGCGACCCGGACGCCGGTGGGCACGGTCACCACCCACATCACGTCCGACGGCTGCGGCCGGCTCACCATGCGGGCGTGGGGCGAAGGGGCGCGGTGGGCCCTCGACACGTTCCCGTCCCTCGTCGGCGCCGACGATGGCGACGACGCGCTGGACGGGATGCACCTGCACCCGCTGGTGGCCGACTGCCGCCGGCGGCTGCCCGGGCTCCGCGTCGGCCGGTCGCAGGCGGTGGTGGAGGCGCTGGTCCCCACCATCCTGGAGCAGAAGGTGGTCGGCATCGAGGCCCGCCGGTCCTACGCCCACCTGGTGCGGGTCCTGGGCGAGCCCGCCCCCGGTCCCGCCGGAGCCGCCGCCGGCCTGCGGGTCCCGCCCGCGCCGGCCACCCTGGCCGCCACCCCGTCCTACGTCTTCCACCGCTTCGGGGTGGAGCGCAAGCGGGCCGACACCATCCGGATGGCCTGCACCTACGCCGCCCGCCTGGAGGAGACGGTGGCCATGACCGCGGCCGACGCCCGCCGCCGGCTGACCGCCCTCCCCGGCATCGGCCCGTGGAGCGCGGCCGAGGTGGGGATGGTGGCGCTGGGCGATGCCGACGCGGTCAGCGTGGGCGACTACCACCTGCCCAACCAGGTGGCGTGGGCCCTCGCCGGCGAGCCCCGGGCCGACGACGCCCGCATGCTCGAGCTGCTCGAGCCCTACCGGGGCCAACGGGGACGGGTGATCCGGCTGATCCTCAACGGCTCGCCCGCCGGCCTCCCGCCCCGCCGGGGCCCCCGCATGGCCCTCCGCTCCATCGCCGGCATGTGACGGCGCCGGCGGGGCGATCGCCCACGGCCGCCCCTCGCGTCAGGGCGACATGAGGACCCTGATCGTTTCCGAGTTCGTCACCCTCGACGGCGTGATGGAGGCCCCCGGCGGCGAGCCCACCCACCGCTTCACCGGCTGGGTCGGCGACTACGGCAGCCCCGAGCTGTTCCGGTACAAGCTGGCCGAGGTGCAGGCGGCCGCCATCCTGCTCATCGGCCGGCTGACGTACGAGAGCTTCGCCGGCGCCTGGCCGAGCCGCGAGGGGGCCTTCGCCGAGAGGATGAACGCCATGCCGAAGATCGTGGTGTCGAACACGTTGACCAAGCCCACGTGGAACAACACGGCCGTCCTTTCCGGCAACTTCCGGGCGGGAATCGCCGACATCAAAGCCCAGGCCGGCGGGCCGATCATCGTGGCCGGCAGCTCGACCCTCGTCCACGCCCTCCTCGACGCCGACCTCGTCGACGAGCTCCGCCTCATGGTCTTCCCGGTGACCATCGGCTCCGGGCGGCGCGTCTTCCCGGCCACGACCAGGAAGACGGCATGGCACCTCGTCGAATCCCAGACCTTCCCGAACCAGGTGCGGGTCGACACCTACCGTCCCGCCTGAGCCCGCCGGCACCGACCCTCCTGGTGAAACCAGCGGCCCTGGGGGCGGACGACGGGGCCTGGTCGGCGGACCTACGATGCCCGCGTGCGACTGCGCGACGCCCGCCCCCGAGGAGTGCGGCGGGCTTGAAGATCACCCGCATCGGTGTCACCAGCGGCGGCGGATCTTCATTCGAGGAGGTGGACATCGAGCTCACCGACGCCGGTGAGATCGGTCGGCTGTCCGAGCC
>JAXDMK010000030.1:0-2975 GCA_034666105.1 Actinomycetota bacterium
GTTGCACTGGTGGGCCTGGTGGCCGTCGCGGGTCCCGTGCTTCTGGCAGTAGTCGCTGCAGAACCCGTCCTCCCGGGGCTCGCAGCGGCATCCCTCGTGTCCGCACGTCGCAGCCATGTGTCCCTCCCGAATCGGGCCCGTTCGACCCCTCGTCGACATCGGCCAGGCTAGAGGCGTGAAACCGCGCCAGCACAAGACGATGACCCCCCTCGGCGCGCTGTTCCGGGGGACCACGGCCGGCGCCGCCGGCACCGCGGCCATGGACCTGCTCCTGTACCG
The DNA here is from genome assembly GCA_034666105.1 of Actinomycetota bacterium. Classification (GTDB taxonomy): domain Bacteria; phylum Actinomycetota; class Acidimicrobiia; order Acidimicrobiales; family AC-14; genus JAXDMK01. The sequence goes on from JAXDMK010000030.1 coordinate 280, forward strand.
CCGCTACCGCGCTGGTGGCGGTTCCCAGGGCTTCTGGGCGTGGGAGACCTCGGCCGGCCTGTCCGAGTGGGACGGGGCGCCAGCGCCGGCGATCGTCGGTCAGCGGGTGGTCGACGGCCTCTTCGGCATCGAGCTGTCGCCCCGCTGGGCCCGGTTGACCAACAACCTCACCCATTGGGGCTACGGAAAGCTGTGGGGCGGTGGCTACGGCCTGGTGGCGGGGTCGGTCGCCAACCCTCGGCCCTGGTCCGGCCTGGTGCTGGGCACCACCGCGTGGGGCAGCGGCTACGTCGTCCTGCCCCTGGCCCAGCTCTACCAGCCCATATGGAAGTACGACGCCCGCACCCTCGCCGACGACTACAGCGCCCACCTCGTCTACGGCATCGTCACCGCCATCACCTTCCGGCTCCTGGCCGGCGTCGGGGGCTGCCGCGAGGCGTCCTAGTCTCACCCTCGGTGGAGCGCCGGACCAAGATCGTCGCAACCGTCGGCCCCGCGTCGGAGGACATGGTCACCCTCCGGGCGATGGTGGCCGCGGGCATGGACATGGCCCGCCTGTCCCTCGCCCACGGGCCGGTGGCGGAGACGGTCGACCGCATCGCCCGCGTGCGCCAGGCGGCGGCCGACGTCGGACGCACGGTGGGCGTGCTCGTCGACCTCCCCGGCCCCAAGGTGCGGGCGGCCAGCTTTCCCGAGGACGGGGCCCTGCTGACGGAGGGCGACACCACCGAGCTGGTCCCGGCCGCGGCCGGCCAGGAGATGAGCGTGGCCTGGCGCATCGCGGTCGACGACCCCGACCTGCTCGACCACGTCCAGGCCGGCGACCGGGTGGCCCTCGGCGACGGCGGGATCCAACTGAAGGTGGTCACCGTCGGTGGCGGACGGGTGGTCGCCAGCGTGCTGGCGGGCGGGTTGGTGCGGGGCCGGCCGGGTGTGAGCTTCCCCGCGGGCCGGCCGGCGCCGGCCACTCCGACGGCGGAGGACCTGCGCCTGCTCGACATCGTGGGCGCGGCCGGCGTCGACGCAGTGGCGGTGTCGTTCGTGCGGTCGGCGGCCGACGTGCAACGGGTGCGGGACGCGGTGGGTCCGGATGGGCCGATGGTGGTGGCCAAGATCGAGACCCAGGAGGCGGTCGACGCCATCAACGAAGTGATCGCGGCCTCGGACGGGGTGATGGTCGCCCGGGGCGACCTCGGCGTGCGCTGCGACCTGGAGGACGTCCCCCACTACCAGAAGCGGATCATCCGGACCGGGGTGAGCTACGCCCGGCCGGTCATCACCGCCACCCAGATGCTGGAGTCGATGATCTCGGCCCCGACCCCGACCCGGGCCGAGGTGAGCGACGTCGCCAACGCCGTCTTCGACGGGACGAGCGCCTTGATGCTGTCGGGGGAGACGGCCATCGGCCACGACCCGGCGGCCGCGGTGCGGGCCATGGCGCGGATCGCGACCCGGGCCGAGCGGGAGTTCGACTACGAGACGTGGGGTCGGAATCTCGGGATGCAGCAACTGGCCGGCATCAAGGGCGGACCCGCCCTCGACCGGATCAGCGCGTCGGTGTCGGCCGCCGCCTGGCGGGCGGCCATCGACTCGGAGGCGGCGGCGATCATCGCCTGCACCAACAGCGGGGCCACGGCCCGGGCCATCTCCCGGTTCCGGCCCCGGGTGCCGATCCTGGCGGCCACGCCGTCGCTCCGGACGGCGCGGCAACTGTCGGTGGCCTGGGGCATCACGCCGGTCGTGACCGCCCGGCAGGGCACCACCGACGACATCGTGTGGTTCGCGGTCATGGCCGCCGTCGACCTGGGGATGGTGAAGACCGACGACGTGGTGGCGGTGCTGGTCGGGTCTCCGCTGGACCCCGACCCCGTCACCGACGTCCTCCGCCTGGTCCGCATCCGCCCTCGCTGGTGAGCCGGCACCCCCTCCCCCGAACCGGTGACGGGAAGAGCCCTCTCCGGGCTCTCACCGTCACCAGTTCGGGAGGGCGGCCCGTTGTCGCACCCGGTCGGCATACTTGTCGTCATGGCTGATCACGATGCCTATGTCGCCGTCGACACTCCCATGGGGCCGGTCTTCGTAGCGTGGAACGACCACGGGGTGTGCCGGGTGGAGCCGGGCACCGATGCCGCCCGGTTCGAGGCCGGCTTCAAGGCCCTGTTCGGCCGGGCCGTGACCCGGGCCGACGAGCCGCCCGAGTTGCTCGCCCGGGCCCACGGCGACGTGCCGATCGACTGGCGGGGCGTGCCCGAGTTCGACCGGGCCGTCCTCACCGCCATCCGGGCCATCCCCCCGGGCGACGCCTGGACCTACGGCGAGGTGGCGGACGCGATCGGCAAGCCGGGCGCGGCCCGGGCCGTGGGCGGGGCCCTCGGCCGCAACCGGGTGCCGGTGATCGTCCCCTGCCACCGGGTGGTGGCGGCCCACGGCCTGGGCGGCTTCGGTCTCGGCCTCGACGCCAAGCGCGCCCTGCTCGCCGCCGAGGGCTATCCGCCGGTCGAGCAGGGCCGTTTGCTCCCCCGACCCCCCGGGTAGCGCGCCGGGCGTGGCGAGGTCGCTCGACGTCGAAGCCCTCCGGGCCGAGGCCGCCGGCTGCCAGGCCTGCGACCTGTGGCGGACGGGCACCCAGACCGTCTTCGGCGAGGGTCCCAGCCCCGCCCGGCTGTTGCTCGTCGGCGAGCAGCCGGGCGATCGGG
>JAXDMK010000031.1:0-6323 GCA_034666105.1 Actinomycetota bacterium
GGGCTCACAGCCGCCGGGTCCGCCTCTGCCGCCAGCTGCTCGACGGTCTTGCCGTCGGTGATGTGTTCGATGTACCGGTCGAGCAGCTGGCCCACCGTGGCCGCCTCCTTCGGCACCACCGTCCGCCCGGCCGCCCCGACCTCGGTCTGGAACTTGGCCTTCTCCCGATCGAGTACGCGGGCGCTGGTCGTGTAGACGGTCCTGGACGCCGACCGGGCCTTGCCCGTCACCGGGTCCCGGCCGAGGCTCTGGCGCATCTCCCACACGCCGGGCCGCTTCTCTCTAGCCGATGCCATGCGCAAGTATGGGACGATCCCATACTGTCGAGCAATGACCCACGGCATAACCGCAGGTCACAGCGTCGGGGAGGGGGGACTTGAACCCCCGACCGCCTGCCCCCAAAGCAGGTGCGCTACCACTGCGCCACTCCCCGGTCTGTCACCTACCGTCTGACCTGGACTTTTCCCTACCCGGGCAGGGACAGACGCCCCCTGCCACGTGCCGATCGTACTCGGTGACCTCCGCCGGGACGGTCGGGATACGGCGCCCCCGCGGCGCCTGTCCGGCACTGCTCACGCTCCTGATGGTCGTCCGGCGGGGGAGGCCGTCCTCGGCTGGACCGCCTAACCCGGCGCCGGCGCGGGCGTCGGCCCCGGCTCGGGTGTCGGCGGCGTGAGCACCCGGTAGAGGAGAACCCGCCAGCCGCCGCTGGCCGTGTCGTCGGGGATGAAGTCGGGGAGCAGCATGTAGAAACGGCACCCGGTCAGCCGTCGGTACATGGCCAGGGCCGGGTCGTGGAGGAACTCGGCGTCGGTCGGCATGGCGCCCGTCTCCCGGAACCGCTGCACCATGCGCCGGATCTCGGGACGGGCCTTGACCTGGTCGTTCCCGTTGTACGAGGGCAGTTGGCCGTCGGCCACCGCGTGCTCCAGCCCCGCCTGCCGCCCCATCTCCAGGGCCCCTTCGACGAGGTCGCGGAAGAGCACCACCTGGCGGTCGGCGGGGTCGACGCCGAGGCTGTAGAGGCAGACGGTGTTGGCTCCGGGCAGCACCGGCTGGCTGGAGTGGGCCTTGAACGTGGTCGGGTACGACGACGGGTCGTCGGGCGAGAAGCGGATGAACGAGAACGAGATCTGCCCCACCAGCCGACCCCCCTCGTCCGGGTCCCGCAGCCGGGCCACGAGCATGTGGTGGCCGAGGGCGAAGCGGTCGAGCACGGTCTGGCGGCTGGCCCGCAGCTCGGGGTCGAACGCCTTGGCCTCCAGATCCATGATCGGGCCGATGTCGGCCGGGCCCGCGGCCACGATGTCGTACCCGCTCACGTCACGATCTCCGACCGGAAGTCCTCGAACTTGCCGCCCTGGCTGCGGGGGACCTCGACGACGTAGGTGAAGGCGACGTCGAAGCGATGGCCGAGGGTCGCGGCCAGGTAGGCCCGCATCATGTCCTCCTCGTCGGGCCCGAGGGCGCGGGGGCACACCAGCAGCACCTCCAGGGCGGTGAGGCTCTTCTGCACCACCTGGAACTGCTGGAGAGGTGGGAGGGCGGGCCCGCCGGCGGAGGCGAACTCGGCCGGGTCGCGGATGTTGGGCCAGCGCTGGTCGCCGCCGGGCAGGGTCAGCATGTTGCGCTGGCGGCCGAGGACGCGGGTGAGCACCGGCAGGCCCCGTCCGCAGGGGCAGGCGTCGCCCACCTCGGCGAAGTCGCCCAGCTCGTAGCGCAGGAGGGGCGTGGCGAAGTTGTGCAGCGTCGTCACCACCACCCGTCCCACCTGTCCCGGCCGGCACGGCGCGCCGTCGTCATCGACCACCTCCACCAGCAGGTTCTCCGATTGCACGTGGTAGTGCTCGTGCTCCGGACACTGGAGGGCGATGTAGCCCACCTCTTGGCTGGAGTACATGTCGACCAGGGGCACCCCCCACGCGGCCCGGCAGGCCTCGCGGGCCCGGGGCTCCAGCACCTCGCCGAAGGTGCGCACCTCCCGCAGGCCGGGCACGGCCTCGCCCCGTTCCGAGAAGTGGCGGGCCAGGGCGACCACGTTGGACGGGTAGGTGAGCAGGTAGCCGGGCCGTTCCCGGGCCAGCCAGGCCGCCTGTTCCCGCACCGTGCGGTCGATGTCGAGGGCCACGGCGGGTCCGGTGCGGAGCACGCCGTCGGTGGCCGAGCCCCAGTTGGCCGAGGTCGAACCCTCCACCGGCGGCGCCTTGGCCAGCGGGAACTGGCGGATGACGGCCAGCTTGCGGCCGAAGTCCCGCCCGTGCCAGAGGTGGTCGCGGATGGTGAGCGTCGACCAGAAGAGCTGGGTGAGGGCGGTGCCGACGGTCTGCACCGGCCGGCCCGTCGACCCCGACGTCATCAGGGTGAACTGGCGGCCGTGGTCGGCGGGGACGGCGCCGCTCCGAATCTCGTCGCCCGCCGCCTGCAGCTCGGGGCGGCGCAGGACGGGCAGGCGCCGCCAGTGTTCGGCGGTCAGCGCCTGGCCGGGGGACCAACCCGTCTCCTGCAGGCGAGGGCCGTAGAAGGGGACGGTGGCGGCCGCGTGCTCGACCAGCGGGGCCAGCTGGGCCAGCTGGTGGTGGGCCATGATGGCGGCCGGCCACCACTGCGACTGCTCGAGCTGGTAGAGCAGGCTGAGGACGAGAGCGGCCCGGCCGTTGGGCACGACCGGCCAGCCGATCCCGGTCAGCGCGGTGTCGATCGGCAGCACGGCGGAGGTCGGCGTCACGTCACGGCGAGGGGAGGGAACGGGCAACCGCGGGAGGTTACGTCGGCGCCGAGGGTCAGAAACTGGTCATTGACCGATGCGGCGACTTTCTCTACCCTTCCACGGGACCCGCCAAACCGGGTCCCGCCGGTTTTTTTCGGCAGTTTTCGGGGGGTTCTCACACAGCATGCGTCGATCCAGACTCCGCGCCCTGAGCGACAGGGCGGGCCGGACCCACTACGAGGTGGCCGCCGTCATCTCCGTTTTGGGTCTCGTCGTCTTGGGCCGACCCCTGCTGGCCGGGGGCCAGGCGGCCGACGGTGCCCTGACGCTCCCCGCCACCGCCGGACTCCTGGCGGCCGCCCCGCCGGCGCCCGACGCCCCCTCGGGCGACGCCCCGGCCGGCCTCACCGCCCTACCGGCGCCGTCGCCCCCTTCGGCCGACGACCCGATGGCGTGGTTCGCGCCCGGCGGCCGCAACCAGGGCACCGAGAACCTGGCCCTCGCCCTGGCCGACATCGCCCTGGCCGACAACCCGCCCCTCTACATCAGCGACGGGTGGGGCCGCACGTGGGGGTCGTCGACGTCCGACCACTCCATCAGCCGCACCGACTCCTGGGCCGTCGACCTGGCCGTGCGCGGCATCCAACGGCCGACGGCGCAGACGGAGGAGGCGGCCCGGCGGGTGGCGGCCGCCCTCGGCCACCCGGACTGGACCGGCGGCGACCTGAAGGTGACGATCAACGGGTACCGCTTCCAGGTCCTGTGGAAGGTGTCGGGCCACTTCAACCACGTCCACGTCGGCGTGCGCAAGGTCTAGACCGCGACACCGCCGCCGGCGCCGCCCTCGGGCGGCATCGCTGGGTACCCCGCTGGGCCGCCTACACTTCTAAGCCCGTGAAGACCACCGTCGAACCCCTCGAGGGCAACAAGGTCAAGCTTTCCGTCGAGGTCGACGAGGGCGAGTTCAGCGACGCCATCGACGCCGCCTTCCGAAAGATCGCCCGCCAGGTGCGGATTCCGGGGTTTCGACCCGGAAAAGCGCCCCGCCAGATCGTCGAGGCCCGGGTCGGGCTCGACGCCGCCCGCCAGGAGGCGCTGAGCGACTCCCTGCCCGGGTTCTACGAGCGGGCGCTCAAGGAGAACGCCATCGAGGCCATCGCCGCGCCCGACATCGACATCACCTCGGGTCGCGAATCGGGCCCGATCATGTTCGACGCCGTCGTCGAGATCATGCCCACCGTGTCCGTGGCCGGCTACCAGGGGCTCAAGGTTGTGCTCCCCGGTTTCACCGTCACCGAGGACCAGGTCGACGGCAAGCTCGACATGATGCGCGACAAGTACGGCGAGCTGGTCACCGTCAACCGGGCCGCACGCGACCTCGACTACGTGTCGATGGACCGCAAGCTCTACCGCCACGACGAGACGATCATGGCGGCCGAGGACGAGCTCTACCAGGTCGGTTCCAGCACCGCCGGCACCGACCTCGACAACAATCTGCGGGGGGCCAAGGCGGGCGACATCCTCAAGTTCAACGTCGAGCACCCAGACCCCGAGGTCGGCGAGGTCACCTTCCAGGTGCTGGTCAAGGAGGTCAAGGAGAAGGTCCTCCCCGAGGTCACCGACGAATGGGCCATGGAGGCGTGGGAGCTCGACTCGGTGGAGGAGCTCAGGAAGGACATCCGCTACCAGCTGGAGGCCGTGCGCAAGGTCGAGAACGCCTTCGTCATGCGGGGCCGGGTGGTGGAGGCCCTGGTCGAGCTGGTCGACGAGGAGGTCCCCGAGGCGCTGGTGTCGGCCGAACTCGAGCACCGCCTGCGGGGGCTGATCCAGCGGGTCACCAAGGAGGGTCTCGACCTCGGCGCCTGGCTCCAGGCCACCGGTCGCAGCCAGGAGGACGTCATCGTCGAGCTGCGCAACGACTCGGTGGCGGCGGCCAAGCTCGACCTCGCCCTGAAGGCCGTGGCCGAGCTGGAGAACATCGAAGCCGACGACGCCGAGATCGACGCCGAGATCGCCCGGCTGGCCGAAAAGACGGGCAAGAAGGCGGCCGCGATGCGCCGCGAGCTCGACGGCGCAGGTCAGTTGCCCGCGGTACGCTCGGACCTCAGGAAGTCAAAGGCCCTGGAATGGCTCATCGGCCAGACCGAGTACGTCGACGAAGAGGGGCAACCCATCGACCGCTCGAACCTGTTCCCGCCCGATGAGGCCGACGCAGGGTCCGAGGCGGCCGACGCAGCACAGGAAACTCCAGCAGAAGTTGAGGGCCAGTAATGCAGCCGATCTACAACTACCTCGTTCCCACTGTCATCGAGCAGACGAACCGCGGGGAACGGGCCTTCGACATCTACTCCCGGCTGCTCAAGGAGCGCATCATCTTCCTGGGCACGCCCATCGACGACACCGTGGCCAACCTGGTCATGGCCCAGCTGCTGCACCTCGAGTCGGAAGACTCCGACAAGGACATCAACCTCTACATCAACTCGCCGGGCGGCGAGATCACCGGGTTGTTCGCCATCTATGACACGATGCAGTTCATCAAGCCCGACATCGCCACGTACTGCATGGGGCAGGCGGCGTCGGCCGCCGCGGTGCTCCTCGCCGCCGGCACCAAGGGCAAGCGGCACGCCCTTCCGCACTCCCGGATCCTGCTCCACCAGCCCTACAGCGGCGCCGGCGGACAGGCTTCCGACATCGAGATCCAGGCCCGGGAGATCACCCGCATGCGGGAGCTCCTGGAGTCCGTCGTCGCACACCACACTGGGCAAACCCTCGAGCGGGTCAACAAGGACACCGATCGAGACTTCATCTTGAGCGCGGACGAGGCAAAGGCATACGGCATCATCGACGAGGTGATCGCCACACGCGAGCTGAACCCGGTGCCGCAGGTCGCGGGCGTCAGCTAGAACTGTCAAGCCAGGCTTTAGGGGGTCTTCGGAGTGGCCAAGTTCGGCGATGGCGGCGAGTTGCTGAAGTGCTCGTTCTGCGGCAAATCGCAGAAGCAGGTAAAGAAGCTCATCGCCGGCCCTGGGGTCTATATCTGCGACGAGTGCATCGACCTCTGTAACGAGATCATCGAGGAAGAGCTCTCGGAGACGTCGGAGGTCCGCTTCGACGAGCTGCCCAAGCCCCGCGAGATCTACGAGTTCCTGAACGACTACGTCATCGGGCAGGACTACGCCAAGAAGATCCTCGCGGTCGCGGTCTACAACCATTACAAGCGGGTCCAGGTGGGCGCCGCCTCCGGCCCCGACGGCGACGTCGAGCTGGCCAAGTCCAACATCCTCCTGCTCGGCCCCACCGGCTGCGGCAAGACGCTGCTGGCCCAGACGCTGGCCCGCATGCTCAACGTTCCCTTCGCCATCGCCGACGCCACCGCCCTGACGGAGGCCGGCTACGTGGGCGAGGACGTCGAGAACATCCTCCTCAAGCTGATCCAGGCCGCCGACTACGACGTCAAGAAGGCCGAGACCGGCATCATCTACATCGATGAGATCGACAAGATCGCCCGCAAGAGCGAGAACCCGTCGATCACCCGCGATGTCTCGGGCGAGGGCGTGCAGCAGGCCCTGCTCAAGATCCTGGAGGGCACCACCGCCTCGGTGCCGCCCCAGGGGGG
>JAXDMK010000032.1:0-28340 GCA_034666105.1 Actinomycetota bacterium
TGGAGCCGAGGATGTAGCCGGGCTTGAAGCTCAGGTCGCTGTGGATCTCGGCGTAGCCGGCGGTGATGGGGAAGGTGATGGTGGAGGTGGCGGCGTCGAAGGTGGCGGAGCCGGAGGGGGCGATGGAAACGCCGAGCGACGTGAGGGCGGCGGCGGTGCCAGCGTCGAGCTTCACCGACGTGCCCACGCCCGACAGGCTGGGGATGGCGGTGACCATGTCGGTCGTTGCCGACCCGGTGCCGGCCGAGTCGGTCGAGTCCTTACCGCAGGCGGCGCCGAACAGGGCGAGGGCGGCGAGGACGGCGGATGCAGTTGCTTTTGACTTGATTCGCACGGGTTTCTCTTTCTCTCTCGAGGTCGTAACCCGTCTACGGCCCCGCTTCCCCGGGCGGATGAGAGACGTCCTTGAGAACCCGGCTCATGTCGGTGATGGCCCGCAGCGTGCCCTTGACCGTGCCCGTCACCTTCGATTTCCCGACTCGGGGGGCGTAGGGCACGGCAACCTCCTCGATCCGCCATCCTCCCGCCGCCGCCCGCAGCACCATCTCCAGGGGCCAGCCGAAGCGGCGGTCCTCGATGCCGAGGGCGACGAGCGAGTTCCGCCGGGCGGCCCGCAGGGGACCGAGGTCGCGGAGACGCACGCCCGTCCGCCGGCGGATCTCCACCACCAGGACCTTGTTGGCCAGCCGGGCGTGGGCCGGCCACGCGCCCCGGCGGGTCGGCGTACGGGCGCCGAGGACGAGGTCGGCCGTGCCGCCGAGGACGGGGCCGGCCACCCGCCGCAGGTCGGCGGGGTCGAAGGAGCCGTCGCCGTCCATGAAGCACACGACCCCGTCGGGGGAGTCGGCGGCCAGGAGGCCGGCCCAGCAGGCGGCGCCGAAGCCGCGGCGGGGCTCGTCGACCACTCTCGCCCCGCCGGCGCGGGCCACCGCGGCCGAGCCGTCGGACGACCCGTTGTCGACCACGATGGCGGTGAAACCGGTGGGCATCGCCGCCAGCAGGTCGGGGAGGGCGCCGGCCTCGTTGAGGACGGGGATGACGACGTCGGGCACGGGGGCAGTCTCGCTCTGTCAGGAGGCCAGGATGCGGGCCAGGTACAGGGACCGGCAGCAGTAGAAGCGGCCGTTGCGGGCGGGCCGGTTCCACGTGTCGTAGACCGCCCACAGGTCGCCGGCGTCGTCGCGGAACGTCTCCAGTCCTCCCGGCGCCCAGCGGGTGCCCTCGGTGGCGAGGAAGGGTTCGTCCCGGGTGTCCACGCACGGTCCCTGCAGGGTGGGGCACCAGGCCACGCCGGTGGCGTAGTCGACGACGTCGAAGCGGTTGCCCGAGTAGAAGAGCCACCAACCCCCGTCCGAGGCGGGGATGGCGGCCGGGTTCTCGACGATGCCGCCCTGCCACGTGGCGGCCGCGGTCAGGAGGGGGTGAGCGTCGCCGGTGACGTGGAGGCCGTCGGCGGTCATGGCCTGCTCCCACAGGCGGGCCGGGACCTGGCAGCAGTTGCCGTCGTTCTTCCACAGCAGGTGGAGGCTCCCGTCGCGGTCGGCGACCACCGACGGGTCGATCGACCCGCCCAGCTCCCGCTGGCACACCATGGGCTCCTCGCCCTCGTCGACGTACGGGCCCTCCGGCGTCGCCGCGGTGGCGGCGGCGATGCACTGGCGCCCACTGCGGGCCTCGGGCAGGGTGACGTAGAGGACGAACTGGTCGCCGATCCGGCGCACGGCCGGCGCCCAGCTGTGGGAGTTGCGGGGGTCGGCCGCCGCCCACCGGGGCAGGTCGGGGAGGGCGTCGGGGCCGGCGTGCCACGTGACGAGGTCGGGTGTCGACGCGGTGGGGACTCGGGCGGGCCAGTCGCCGGTGCCGAAGGCCACGAAGCCGGCGCCGGGCACGGGGAGGATGAAGGGGTCGCCGAGATCGCCGTCGTAGGCGTCGCGGGACGGTCCGAGGACGGGCAGGTGGGGAATCGCCCCCGCCCGCTGGGGGCGGACGGCGCCGGCGACCGGACCGATGAGGAGCACGGCCAGGGCGGCGCTGACGACGAGGGCGGTGCGCCGGGTCGGCCACGCCCCGCCGGAGTCGCCAGCGTCGCCGCCGGCGCCGGCGGCCGTCACGTCGGGCGGCGGTCGGCCGTGGGCTCGGCCGCGGGTGATAACCGCGGAGGCGACCACGCCGGCGAGGGCGAGGCCGTAGGAGATCCGTCCGATGGCGATGGTGTGGGGCGAGTCGAGGATCACGGCGAAGAAGTACGGGTAGGCGGCGGCGGCCACGAGGGCCCAGACGGGGGCGACGGCCACCGTCGCCGCGGCCAGGAGGGTCACCGCGTACCAGGGCTGGACCGGCGTGGTGGCGAGGAGAAGCGCCCCGATAAGGGCGGCGAAGGCGCGCGGCGCGCAGGGCCGGGTCCGCAGGACCCAGGCGATCACCGCGGCCAGGCCCGCGCCCGCCACCACCGCCGCCGGCACGATCGGCAGGTGGAGGAGCGAGGCCAGCAGGAACCGGCCCCCGCTGTCGTACTTCTCCTCCCGCAGGTAGCCGGGGAGGTAGCCGAGCACCCTGACCCCGACCGCCAGCACGTGGGGGAGGTAGCCGACCACGATCACCGTCGCCGCCGCGGCCCCGGCTCGCACCAGGTCGGCCGATCGCCACGATTGTCGGTCCCGCCGCCGCCACCATCCCCGCCGGCCGGCGGTGGACGCCACCGCCGCCGTCCCGGCCAGGCCCACCACCAGGAGGGCGGGATAGAGCTTCACCAGGGTGGCGGCGCCGATCAGGGCCCCCGCCCACGCCGGCCGGCGGTGGGCGGCGGCCAGCAGGGCGGCCACCACCAACAGGGCGGCCAGGCCGTCGACGTGGCCGTTGTTCACCACCTCCACCACCGGGAAGGGCGACAGGGCGTAGAGGGCGGTCCACCGCTCGTCCCGCCTCCAGGCCCGGAGGACGAAGGGCAGCAGCCCGACGAGGGCGACGTCGCCCACCAGGCCCGCCGCCTGCCACGCCTTGTGCTGGTGGCCGATGCCGCTCAGCCGGTAGACGGTGGCGAACCAGGCCTGGGCCACCGGCGGGTAGATGGTGCGCACCGTGGCCCGGTTGATGCGCGAGCAGTGGGACCCCCGGCCGAGCTTGGCGCAGCCGGCGTCGTCCGGCCATAGCCAGGGCTCCCGGAGCGACCGCAGCTGGGCCGACGTGGGTGGGTACCGGTAGGGGTCGATGCCGGCGGCCTGCACCCGGCCGTCCCAGGCGTAGCGGTAGAGGTCGTCGGAGAGGACGGGCGGCCCGGCCAGGGCGGCCAGGCGGAGGGCGACCGCGACCACGAAGATGGCGGGGAGAGCGACTCGGCGGGGGAGGCGCATCGCGCACGCCACCGCCACCGTCCACACCACCGACCACACGGCCAGGCGGGCGAGGATCGTGCCCCGGGCGGCGAGGATGTCGCCGCCGGTGGCGATCGCCCAGCTCAGGCCGACGCCGGCAATGGCGGCGGCGGTGAAGCCGGCCGCGGCGAAGCCGGCCCCGGCCCCGGGGGACCGGCGGGCGACCGTCGGCTCAGTGTCGGGGGTCGTCCGTGCCACCGGCCAGCTCGGCCATCCCGTCCTCGAAGCTCACCTCGGCCCGGAAGCCGAGGGCGGCCGCGGCCCGGGCGGGTGAGGCCACCACGTGGCGGACGTCGCCCAGGCGCCAGCGCCCGGTGATCACCGGGGTCAGGTGGGGGGCCAGGCTGGCGGTGAGGGCCTCGGCCAGCTGCCCCACCGTGTGGGGGGTTCCACTGGCCACGTTGTACGCCCCTCCCGCGGCATCGATGGCGGGCACGGTCAGGGCGAGCACGTTGGCCCGGGCCACGTCCCGCACGTGGACGAAGTCCCGGGTCTGGCCGCCGTCCTCGAACACCTCCGGCGCCCCTCCCCCGACCAGGGCGCTGCGGAAGAGCGACGCCACGCCCGCGTAGGGCGTGTCGCGCGGCATCCGGGGCCCGTAGACGTTGTGGTAGCGGAGGGCCACCACCGTCGCTCCCGCCTCCCGTCCCCACAGCCGGCAGAGGTGCTCCTGGTGGAGCTTGGTGGCGGCGTAGACGTTGCGGGGGTCGGCCGGCGCGCTCTCGTCGATGGGCGCCCACCCGGTGGCGCGGCCGCAGCCGGGGCAGGGACAGGTCGGGTCGAAGCGCCCGGCGTCGAGGTCGGCCGGCGTGCGGGGGCCGGGACGGACGTCGCCGTGCTCGTCGCACCGATAGCGGCCCTCCCCGTAGACGACCATGCTGCTGGCCAGCACCAGCCGGCCCCGGAACGACTGCCGCCACAGAGCCTGGAGCAGGGAGGCGGTGCCGGTGTCGTTGTCGGCGACGTAGCCCCCGACATCACCGAAGTCGACCCCCCGCCCCACCTTGGCCGCCTGGTGGCAGACGGCGTCGACGCCGGCCACCGCCGCCCGCGCCACCGCCCCGTCGGCTACGTCGCCCACCATCAATTCGGCGGTGGGGTCCAGATACCCGGGTGCAATGCCGTTGGCCGCCTGGAGGCTGTCGAGGACCCGGACGTCGGCCCCGCCGGCCACCAGTTGGTCGACCACGTGGGAGCCGATGAACCCGGCACCGCCGGTGACCAGGACCTTCACCGGGGCAATGATGCCGCACCGGGGGGGCCGCCCGGACGCCGCCTGTAACGCCCTCGGCGGCAGTCGGACTGATCGGTGTCCCCGAGGCGGCGCTCATCTGACTGCGTGGTCGGCGACGTACCAGCTAGTGACGACGACCCCGATCGCTAAAGGAAGCCCGATGTCGACCGCAGTGCAACGGCGGTGCCCGCCGGTCCCGCACGTACTGGTGATGGCCAAGGCACCCGTACCGGGCCGGGTCAAGACCCGACTGTGCCCGCCGTACACCCACGCCGAGGCGGCCGCGCTGGCCGAGGTGGCCCTCGCCGACACCCTGGAGGCGGTCGCCGCCTGCGGTGCCGGCCGGCGCATCCTCGCCCTCGATGGCGCCCCCGGGCCGTGGCTGCCCGCCGGCTTCGAGGTCGTCGCCCAGGGCCAGGGGAGCCTCAACCGGCGCCTGGCCCACGCCTGGGCCACCGCCGGCGGACCCGGCGTGCAGATCGGGATGGACACGCCCCAGGTGACGGCGGCCGACCTCGACCACGCCCTGGGCACGCTCGACACGTCGTCCGCCGCTCTCGGCCATGCCGCCGACGGGGGCTGGTGGGCCATCGGGCTCCGCCGTGCGGATCCGGCAGTGTTCCGCGGCCTCCCTATGAGCACGGCCGGCACCGGCCGGCGCCAGGAATCCCGCCTCCGTGCGCTCGGCCTCGACGTGGCCCTGCTCCCGACCCTCGTCGACCTGGACACGGTCGAGGCCCTGGCCGACGTGGTCGAGGCCGGTCCGGACACTCGCACCGCCCGCATGGCCGCCCTCCTCGGCTTCCGCACGCCGGTCGGGCGGGTGGCCTGATGTCCGCCACCGCCACCGCCGTCCTCCCCTTCCGCGCCACCGGCCGGGCCGCGGACTGGCATCCTTCCGTCCCCCGGCTTCGGTCGACGCCGCCCCTCGTGCTGCGCACCCACACCGGCGAGGACCTGGTCATGGACCGGGCCCGCTGGAACGCCCCTGCCTCGGCCGAGGAGCGGGACCTGCTCCGCACCGTCAGCGGCCCCGTCCTCGACCTCGGCTGCGGGCCCGGCCGCCTCGTCGTCAGCCTGACCCAGCGGGGGGTGCCCGCCCTCGGCGTCGACTCATCGCCGGCGGCCCTGGCCCTGGCCCGGCAGCGGGGGGCCGACGTCATGGAGGCCGACCTGTTCGGCCCCCTTCCAGGGGAGGGCCGGTGGGCCACGTGCCTCCTCTTCGACGGCACCATCGGCATCGGCGGCGACCCCACCCGTCTCCTGTCCCGCTGCCGGGAGCTCACCGGCCCCGGGGGACGGGTCCTCGCCGAGGTCGAGGCCCCGGGGACGGGCTGGTGCCGCCTCATCGCCTGGTTCGAGCGGGACGGCGGGCGGGGCCCGGCCTTCGACTGGGCCGTCGTGGGTGCCGACGCCATCGCCGACGTGGCCCGTCCCGCCGGTTTCGAGATCGCGTCCCTCGATCAGACGCCGTCGGGACGTTGGTTCGCCGACCTCCGGGCCCGTCCGACCTCGGCCGCGGCATGCGTAGCCTGACGGGCCGATGAGGAGCCTGGGGATCGGCGACCGGCTGCCGCCGGGGATCCGCCGGCTGATGACCGACTCCGACCTGCCTCTGCGCCAGGCCGCCTACCAGTCCTCCCTGCGGGACGAGCGCCTGGCCGCCTACCTGGGGGCGTCGCTGGCGATCCTGTTCAGCGTCTGCTTCGTCACCGGCCTCTACTCCCACCTCCAGCAGCACCCCCAGTCGTGGCTACCGATTCCCGCCCGGCCGGCTGGCCTCTACCGCCTCAGCCAGGGGATTCACGTGGCCGCGGGCATCGCCTCGGTGCCCGTCCTCATCGCCAAGCTGTGGCTGGTGTGGCCCCGGTTCGTGGCCTTTCCCGCGGTCAAGCGGGTCAGCCACCTGGTCGAGCGCATCGGCCTGTTCCCGCTCGTCGGCGGGGGCATCTTCATGGCCTTCTCGGGCGTGGCCAACATCGCCCAGTGGTACCCGTGGCGGTTCTCCTTCACCGCCTCCCACTTCTGGATGGCGTGGGTGACGATGGGCGCCATCACCGCCCACGTGGGCGCCAAGTGGGCCATCTCCCGGCGGGCGCTCACCCGTCCGTCCCGCCGGCCGGCGTTGGCCGAGGCCGACCCCGTCCTGGGTACGGCGGCCGACACCGCGGCCGCGGTCGGGGGCGTCGGCCTGACCCGGCGGGGGTTGCTAGGGACGGTCGCCGCCGCTTCGGGGCTGCTCACCCTGGTCACCGTCGGCCAGACGTTCTCGCCCCTGCGGCGGCTGGCGCTGTTGGCGCCCCGCGACCCGGGCGTCGGGCCCCAGGGCTATCCCGTCAACCGGGGGTCGGGCAACGCCGGAGTCCGCGACCTGGCCCGGTCGCCCGACTACCGGCTCACGGTCGGGGGACGGGTGGCCACGCCCCTGTCGTTCGACCACGATGGGCTCCTCGCCCTGCCGTCGAAGGGGGCGACTCTGCCCATCGCCTGCGTGGAGGGGTGGAGCTACTCGGCCGCCTGGAGCGGGGTCCCGGTGCGCGACCTGCTGGCCATGGCCGGCGCCGAACCCGACCGCACGATTCTGGTCGAGTCGCTGGAGCCCAACGGCGCCTATCGCACGTCGACCCTCAACCCGGGCCAGGCGGCCGACCGCGACACCCTGCTGGCCACCCATCTCGACGGCCAGCCCCTCGCCCTCGACCACGGCTTCCCCTGCCGCCTCATCGGTCCCAACCGGGCCGGCGTCCTCCAGACGAAGTGGGTCACCAAGGTGACGGTGCTGTGACGGACCCCGTCACCGAGCCCCTTCCGCAGCCCAGCCACCACCGGGCCGGACCCGCCTTCTGGGTGTCGGCCGCCCTCGGGTGGGTGGTGATCGGCGTCGGCCTGCGGGGGATCTTCCAGCACAGCCTCGACACCCGGCCCGCCAACCTGGCCAAGTTCGTCGTCGGCGGCGCCCTCCTCCACGACCTCCTCATCGCGCCCGTGGTCCTGCTGGCGGCGGTCGGGCTCGCTCGGAAGGTGCCGGCGCGGGCCCGGGCGACGGTCACTGCCGCCCTGGTCGTGACCGGTGTCGTGAGCCTGTTCTCCTACCCCCTGGTCCGGGCCTACGGCCTGGCCGCCCACAACCCGACATCGCTGCCCCACGACTACGCCCTCAACCTCACCATCGTTCTGGGCCTGGTGTGGGCGGTGGCCGCGGCCGTGCTCGTCGTCCGCCTCCGCAAGGGACGCCCGGTCAGGGGTCGATGAACTGGAGGACACCGTCGGCGGTGCCCGCCACCACCACCCGGCCGGTGGCGTCGTCGACGGCCACGTCGTTGGGCTGGCGGGGGGTCGACCACACCCGGTCGGCGACCAGCCCGGTGCCCTCGACCCGGTACGACCGCAACTGGTTGGTGCCGGTCAGGGTGACGTAGAGGCGGGACCGGGGGGCGTCGAAGGCGAGCCCGTAGGGGGCGTCGCCCTCCGTCCGCACCCGGCCCACCTGGCGGATGCCCCCGGGCCCGGCCCGGAACACGAGCACCGCGTCACCCTGGGTGTCGGCCACGTAGAAGAGGCCGCTCCCGGCGGCGCCGGCCCGGACGTGGCTCGGTCCCACGCCGCAGTCCGTCTCTCCCAGCCGGCGCCCGTCGGGGGCGTAGGCGGCGACGCGCCGGCCCCGCACGCCGACCACGACCACGACCGAGCCGTCGGGCGACGAGGCCACGCCCCCGGGCTGGGCGGGGGCGGCGACGACCCGGCTCGACCCGTCGGCCTCCACCACGTGGACGGTGTCGGCCAGCTCGTCGCCGACGAAGACCCGCCCCCCGGCCGCAGGGGCGGCGTCGTGTGGTTGGCGGCCGACGGGACTGTCGGCGGACACGGTGCCGTCGGGGAGCGTCACCCGGTAGAGGCGGTCGTTGTTCTCCGACGGGACGAGGACGGGGCCGCCGGCGGCGGCCAGCTGGAGGTGCCGGGCGGCGCCCCCCAGGGGGACGCGGACCTTCTCCGCACCGGTGGCGGCGTCGACCAGGACCACGGCACCGGGGTTGCGGACGGCCACCGCGATGGTCCCGGTCGTCGTGTCCCAGGCCAGGCCTTCGGGTTCGCCGCCGCCCGCCAGGGGGACGATGCGCCCGGGCAGGTCGGCGAGCGCCACCGGCGCCGGCGCCACCGCCGGCTCGGGCACGTCCGTGCGGCGGGGACTGCGGCCGTCGCCACAGGCGGCCAGGGCGGCCAGGGCGGCGACGGCGAGGGTGGCCACGACCGGCCGGACACCCCTCACCCGGGTGTCGCCCGCAGCCGGCGCCAGGCCAGGGCGACGAGCCCGATGAGGACGGGTGTCAGGACGAGGACGTGAATCTCGAGCCACCGGAGCACCGTGGCCTTGTCGACCTCGACGCCCCCCATGAGGACGAAGCGGACGCTGTCGTTGGCGAGCCATCGGTACCCCTTGATGTCGGTGCCGACCGTGACCGCCCAGAGGGCGAGTTGATCCCAGGGCAGCAGGTATCCGGTGACGGACACGGCCACCGTGGTGAGGACGATCCCCACGCCTAGTACGGAGCCGGTCCACCGGCGGACGTCGGGTCGACCCCGGAGGGCGAGGACGATGCAGGTGGCCAGCGCGGTGGAGACGGCGAGCACCGCCGCCAGACGATGGAGGAGACGGATCGCGTCCGCCAGGCGCACGCCGGCGCCCCGGCCGGCCGGGAAAACGTCGCTCCACGCCTGACTCCCCGTCGGCACGTACACGAAGTAGAGGGCGATCCCGGTGATGACCAGCACCGCCACCTCGACACTGAGGGCCGCCAGCAGGATCGACCGGACCTGGGTCACGCCGTCGCCCCGGTGGGCCCTCGTCGGCGGTGACATCCGCCCACGACGGTAGGCGGCGCATACTGGCGGGGTGACACCCGGCGCCGGCGACCCTGGTCGGGGCATCGTGGTGGTGCCTCGGGCGCCGGGACCGCTGGTGCCCCTCGACCCCGTCGCCCCCCGTCGGGACGACCTCGACGACCTCATCGACGAGCTGCTGCCCGACGTCGACGAACGTCCGGGCTGGTTCGACGCCGGCCTGCTCGCGGTGGGGGCGATGCTGCTGGCGGGGGGTCTGACGGTAGGTGCCCCGAGCTTCGTCCTCGTCGGCGCCGTCTTCGCCCTCACGCTGGGGTGCGTGCTCCCGTTGCGAACCGCCTGGCGGAGACTGGCCGCGGGCCGGGCGGGGCGGCGTCGGTCAGCCCGGTTGGCGAGCGGTGTCCCTGTCGACGTGACTTCGCCGATCACCGGTCGATTGGTGGCCGCCTACGAGGCCCTCCTCCGGGTCGAAGGAGTGCGCGATGGCGGTGCCCCGGCGGTGGCGGCGGCCCACGGCGCCCTCCTGGAGGCGGCCACGCTCCTCGGCGGCCGAGCGCCGACGTCCGTCCGCGAGCAGGAGTACGTCGATCGGCGGACGGCCGCCATCGAGGCTCTGGCGGCGGCGTTGACCCCTACCCCGGCCGAGATGGCGGCCGGCGGGGAGCCATCGCTGCTGGTGGACGTACGGGACGAGGTGGAGGAGATGGCCGGGCTCAACGCCGTCTCCCGGCTCGACGAGCTGGCTGAGGAAGCTCGGCTCCGCCGCCATGGCCCTGCCTGAGTCGCCGGCGCCCCCGGCGCCCCACCCGGAGCCGGCGGTGGACGACGGCGCCACGACCGTCCCGGACGACGAGCTGGGGCCCGTCAGCCGGATCCTCGCCGTCCCCCTCATCCCGTTCGTGGCCGCGTGGGAGGCGGCCAAGGCGCTGGGCCGCGGCGTCGTGGCCGCGGGCCGGTGGGCGCGGGGGTGGCTGGTGGGCGTCGGGCGGGCGGTCGGCCGGCTGATCGGCGTCGCCGGCCGGGCGGTGGCGTGGCCGTTCCGGGCCGGGTACCGGGTCCTGGTCGGGCTGGCCGCGACTGTCTGGGACGGGATGGTCCACGCCGGTCGCCTCGTCGTCGCCCGCCTGGCCGCGGTGGCCCGGTACGCAGCGGCACCGGTTCGTGCCGCGGACGCGTCCTCGCCGCCCTGTTGCGCCGGGTCCTCGTGGCGGCGAGGGCCGCCGCCCGGGCGGTGGTGAGACCGATCCGGGTCTTCGGCCGGGCCGTCGCCGCCCTGGTCGGGCGGGCCGCGGTGGCGGCGAGGGTCGCCGCTCGGGCGGTGGTGAGACCGATCCGGGTCTTCGGCCGGGCCGTCACCGCCCTGTTCAAGCGGTGGCTCGTGGCCGTGCGGGGCCTGCTTCGGAGCGCGGCGGCCGTCGTTCGGCAGGCGGTCCGGGCGACGGCGGCCGTCCTCCGCCGGGCGGCGGTGGCGTTGCGGGCGGCGGCGGGGGTGGTCGTGGGGCCGGTCCGGATCATCGGACGGGCGGCGGCGCGGGCGGTGGCGACGGCGGCCCATCGGGTGGCGACGGCAATCCGTCGGTTGGCGCCCATCGTGCGGGCCGCGGGACGAACCCTCGCCCGGGGGCTGTCGACCGTCAGCGATGGCCTTCGCCGGCTGGCAGCCGTGGTCGCCGTCCCCGTCCGTCGCACGGGGAGAGTCCTCCGGAACGCCGGTCGACGGGCGACGACGGTCGGGCGACGGCTGCTTCGCCCGGTGGCCGCCGTCGGGGGAAGGCTCCGCCGGCGCGCCGCCGTGGCCGGCGTCCGGCTCCGAGGGCAGTGGACGCGGAGCCGGGACGTCGCCCGGCGGGCGGCCGCCTCATCCCGAAGCGCCGTGGCCGACATCCGCCGGGCCCTCCGGCGGCGGACCAGACGCTGACCTGACGATCACCCGTTCCCGGGGGCCAACCACGAACGGAGGGCGGCCAGGTGCCCCTCCAGCTTGGCCCGGCCCCGGCGGAGCAGCCACGGCCGCATGGTCACGTCGAGGGCCATGACGCTCCCGTTGCCGAGCAGGACGTGGACGGCCTGGCCGCGGCCGATGCCCATCGGCGCGTCCCCGATGCGGAAGTCCTCGATCTCGCTCCGCTCCAGCCGCCTGGTGCGGGCCGTGTTCCGGACGAGGAGCCCCCGTTCGTCGGCGGTGACCCCGAGGTGCACCGTCCGGTAGGCGACGGTGACGCCGAAGGCGAGCATGAGCACCGGGATGGGGCAGAAGGCGTCGAGCAGGAACCTCACCAGGAAGCTGCTCCAGAAGATGAAGAAGGCGACGACGTAGAAGCGGAGGACGAGCGGCTGGCGGATCACCACCCGTCCCGCCCCGTTCCCGGTCATCCTGATCCCGTCTTGATCAGCTCGAGGAGGTCGACGATGAGCTCCCCCCGGCGGTCGCCCCAGCGTGATCGGTAGGCGTCGAGGAGGTGCCAGCCGGTGCGGGTGAGGGCCAGGTGGCGGTCGATGTGGGCCTCCGGACCGTCGGGATGGACGCCGCACTCGATGCCGACGCTGTGGAACGGGTCGTCGACGCAGACGTCGACCAGGTGCCGCCCGGTGGGGTAGGCGGTGAGGATGGGCAGGCCGGCCGACGCCAGATCCTCGGCGATCGACGTGGTCCACGGCCCCACCGTCCCCGCCGGCTTGGGTGGTCCCGGCGGGGAGTCGGCTTGGGCCAGGTAGGCCGCCACCAGCCCGCCCGCGGGGGGCTCGGCCGAGCACAGGATCGTCATCCGCCGCCGGGCCCGGGTCATGAAGACGGCGAAGAGGTGGGGATCCTCGACGAACCGCCATGAGGCCGCCCGCTGCTCCGGACCGATCCCGACCGAGGCGATCACCACGTCACGCTCGTTGCCCTGGAAGGCGTGGACGGTGCCGACCCGCAGGTCGAGGGCCTCGAGGTCATCGGCCGAGAAGGCGGCGAGCACGGCTTCCTCGAGGGCGTCGGCCTGGGCCCGGAAAGGGGTGACGACGCCGACGCTCCGATCGCCGGCCGCCAGCCGGGCCTTCAGCTCGACGACGACGCGGTCCACCTCGGCCCGCACGACGCCGTTGGTGTCGCGCCCGCCCTC
Source organism: Actinomycetota bacterium (assembly GCA_034666105.1). GTDB lineage: Bacteria > Actinomycetota > Acidimicrobiia > Acidimicrobiales > AC-14 > JAXDMK01. The sequence continues at coordinate 12,549 of JAXDMK010000032.1, forward strand.
GGTCCGGACGATGTCGACACAGTCCCTCGACTCCGTCCGCGGCGATCTGGTCGCCACCTGGACCTTCCCGTCGTAGAGGCGGCGGGCGACGAAGTCGACCAGGTGCGGGTCGGACCGGAAGTGCTCATCGAGGACCAAAACCGGTGTGACCCCCGCGGCCAGGTCGAAGGTGCTGTTCCGCCGGACGTCGAGGCGGGCCGCGAGCCCGGGGGAGCCGGCGAGGCCGTGGGCCGCCACCACCGCCCGCAGCTGGGCGTCGGACACGAACGAGACCTGGCGCAGCTGCCGGGGGTCGCCGGCGATGACCGCCCGCCGGCCCCGGAGCAGGGCGGTGGCCGCCAGCGGCTGGTCGATCGACGACGCCTCGTCCAGGATCACCAGGTCGAAGAGCCCGGTCACCGGCGGCAGGAGGTCGTCGACGTCGGCCAGGGTCCCCACCCACAGGGGGAGGGCGTGGGTGAGCTTGTCGTCGTCGAGGCGGCTGAGCTGGTCCCGCCGGGCCGCCCGCCCGCTGCGCAGGGCCGTGGCCAGGGCGGCCACCGCGGGAAGCGTCGACCGGTTCAGGCGCTGCTCCGACCGGCACTCCGTCTCCAGCCAGGTTCCCCGATCCCTTCGGGCCTGGTTGTCGGCGGCGAGGAGCGGACCCCAGAGGGGCGCCAGGTCGAGGCCGCCCCGGTCCCGGAGGACGGCTGAGGTCCGGGCCGCCCGGGCCATGGCCAGGAGGCCGGCCATGTCCTCCGCCGGTGGTGCCGCAGACACCTGGAGGAGCGCGGTCAGCTCCCGTTGCGCCTTGCGCCGGCGGCGACGAGCCAGCCAGCCGGTGGCCGGCGAGGCGGTGGCGGACAGCAGCGATCCCGCCCGTTCGAGATCGGCGTCGGCCAGGAACAGGCCGGGCGCGGCCAGGCGGGCCTCCGTCTGGGCCTGTTCCGACTGATCGAGAAGGGCCTCCGCCCGCAGCTGGTCGGCGATGTCGGCCCGGAGGGCGTCCCGGCGGGAGGCGCTCGTCCGCGACCGCCGGCCGGCGGCCGCCACCGCCTCGTCGCCCTCGGGACGGAGCTGCCCGGCCGAGAGCCGGTTGGCCAGCGCCTCCCGCCGCTCGTTCGACCCGAACACCACCGGGTCCGGCCCCGGCCCGCGATCGAGGAGGTCGAGGAGGGCGTCGACGGTGGCGTCGGACTTGGCTGCCAGCAGCACCCGCTGGCCGCGGGCGAGGGCGTCACAGGCGATGGCCACGATCGTGTGCGACTTGCCCGTCCCCGGCGCCCCCGAGACGAGCGTGATCGGCTGGAGGCGGCTGCGGACGACCGCTTCCCGCTGGACCGGGGTGAGCACGTACGGCGATTCGACTGTGCCGTCGGCCATCGCGCGGGCTGGAGGCGTTGACGCCTCGGCGAGGTCGTCGTAGAGCGAATGGAAGGCGGTCGTGCGGTCAAGCCGCCCCTCCGACCACGCCCGGAGCGAGCTGGCCCGGCTCGACTCTCCCGGCTCGGAGATGGCGTAGACCCCGACGCCGGCCACGATCACCAGCCCCTCGGCCCGCATCAGGGCGTCGGGTCCGTCGCCGGCGGGCACCACCTGGGAGGCGGGTAGGCCGGCCGCGGCCGCCAGTGACCGGGCGTAGCGCTGGAGCCGTTCGAGCCGGGGAAGGAGCCCGGCGACGGCGTCGGAGGTGATGCCCTCCAGGGCCCCGCCGCCCAGCTCGATCGAGCCCTCGAGCTGGTGGCGCAGGTCACGATCGGTGACGAGCTCGCTGATCTCGGCATCGCCGGCGGGGAGGAGGAGCGCCTTGCCCAGGGCCGGCGGCCGCCGCACCCGCACCGGGATCGTGACCAGAGGATGGAAGACCCGGCGGGTTCGTCCCTCGTCCGTGGTCGTCCGTCCGGCCACGAAGAGCCACCCCAGCCGCAGGGACCGCTGCTCGGCCCGGATCTGGTCGACCGCGGCCAGCCGCTCGCCGAACTGGCGGTCGATCGTCACGCCCCGTTCCGCAGGCGGCTGCTGGGACAGGCCGGCGAATCTCTGGCCGATCGGGAGGTAGGCCCCCGGAGCGAACAGCCGCACCGAGTCCACCGGCAGCCACCGGAACCACTCGGTGGGCACGGCCAGGCCCGAGGCCCGCTGCTCGGTCGAGGGCGCCAGGTCGGCCAGCGCCTGCAGCACCGCCCGGGCGAGGGCCGGCGGGCTGTGGTCCATGCCCTGAACGGTACCGACGTCACCAACCGCGATTCGCAGCCGCGGGACCGGCAGGATGGGGCGATGCCGGCGTTGCTCATGGCCGAGGCCAGGTTCTCGGAGCGCGTCGGACGGGTGGTGGCCAACGACGCCCGGCGGACGAGCTTCACCGTGCGCACCGGCGCGTCGCTGCACGCCCTCGCCGGCGGCGACCTGTCGGTGCTGGCCACGTGGCCGGTCGACGCCGGATCGCGGGCCGGCCACGCCAGTTGGCCGGAAAAGGAGTTCGCCCTCCTGTCGAACACCGGCGCGGTGGTCCTCCGGCACCGCCACGGGCCCGTCTGGGCCCTACGCCACACCCCGTGGGCGGGCGACTTCGAGTCCGGCTGCGCCTGGTTCGACCACCTCGGCCGGCCCCTCGCCGTCATCCCCACCGACGACTACGACGGCTGCCTGGTGGTCGCCCTCTCCCGGGCCGCGGGCCAGATCGTGGCCGAGCTGCCCATCGCCACCGCCCCCGCCGGCATCCAGCCCGTCCACCACCGCGACGGTTGGGTCGGGCTCTCGGTGGGCGAGGGCCAGGACGCGGCCCGCACCTGGTGGGTCCGCCTCTCGGACGAGCCTCCCGCCACCCTCGAGCTCATCGACGCCGGCTGGGACGACGCGGTGCTGGCCGACGTCGACCCCTCGGGCAAGCTCGTCGTCACCGCCCCCCACGGCACCGGACCCCTCGTGATCTGGACTTTTCCCGACCTCGAACCGCTCCAGCGCATCGCCACGCCCAACCCCGACACCTTCTGGAACCTCAACGCCTGCTTCGTGGGCCAGCACCTGGTGGCCCGCCTGTCGGGGCAGCCCGACGTCACCGTGGCCGTCCACCGGGACGGCAAGCTCGAGGTCCTCAGCGTGGGCGACGGGTGGCTGGTGCCGGCGGGCAAGCGCACGTGGCTCACCGTCGAGCCCGACCGCATCCGCCGGTGGAGCCTGGCCTGAGCCGCGCGCGCGACCGCCGCGCTACTGCACCCCGAGCAGCCGCTCCACCCAGTCGATGGAGAAGTAGACGACGAACAGCGCCGCCACCACCCACAGCAGCCAGTGGACCTCGCCGGCCTTGCCCCGCACCACCTTGATCAGCACGTAGGACACGAACCCGGCCCCGATCCCGTTGGTGATGGAGAAGGTGAAGGGCATCAGGATGATGGTGAGGAAGGCGGGGATGGCGATGTCGAAGTCGTCCCAGGGGATGTCCTTCACCCGCACCATGAGCAGGAACCCGACCACCACCAGGGCGGGCGACGCCGCCTCGTAGGGGACGACCGCGGTCAGGGGCGACACGAACAGGGCGCCGAGGAACAGCACGCCCGTCACCACCGAGGCCAGGCCGGTGCGGGCCCCGTCGGCCACCCCCGAGGCCGACTCGATGTAGGTGGTGTTCGACGACGCCGACGCCGCCCCTCCCGCGGCCGCGGCCAGGGAGTCGACCAGCAGGACCCGCTGCACCCCCGGCAGCTGACCGTCCTCCTCCAGCAGGTCACCCTCGGCGGCCACGCCGACAACCGTGCCCATGGTGTCGAAGAAGTCGGCCAGCATCAGGGTGAAGACGAGGAGCAGGGCGCTGACCACGCCCACCTTCACGAAAGAGCCGCCCAGGCTGAAGTGGCCGAGGAGCCCGAAGTCGGGGTTGGACAGGAGCTTGTCGGGGACCTTGGGGACGTTCAGGCTCCAGCCCTTGGCGTTGTAGGGCTGGCCGGGGGCGATCTGGGCCGTCACGTCGACGATGGCGTTGAGGATCACCGCGAACACGGTCGTCACCACGATGCTGATGAGGATGGCGCCCCGGGTGCGGCGGGCCACCAGCACGATGGCGAGGAAGAGCCCGAAGACGAACACGAGCGTCGGCCAGCCGAGCAGGCGGCCGCCGATGCCCATCCCGACGGGCACGGGCGAGTTGGCCGCGTCCGGCAGCCGGCGCACGAAGCCGGCGTCGACGAAGCCGATGAAGGCCAGGAACAGCCCGATCCCGACGCTGATGGCGTGCTTCAGCGCCAGCGGCACCGCCTCGAAGACCGCCTGGCGGAAGCCGGTGAGCACCAGGGCGGTGATGGCCAGGCCTTCGATCACCACCACGCCCATGGCCGCCGGCCACGACATCTGCGACGCCAGCTGGAACGCGACCACCCCGTTGAGCCCGAGCCCGGCGGCCAGGGCGAACGGGTAGCGCCCGACGACGCCCATGAGGATGGTGAGGACGGCCGCCACCAGGGCGGTGGAGCTGGCCACCTGCACGAAGTCGAGGTGGGCACCGTTCACGTCGGCCGCGCTGCTCAGGATGATCGGGTTGAGGACCACGATGTAGGCCATCGTGAAAAAGGTGGCCAGCCCGCCCCGCAGCTCGGTCTGGATGGTGGAGCCCCGCTCGCGGATGCCGAAGTACCGGTCGATCCGGCTGGTCAACCCGGTGTCGCCAGGGCCCTCGGCCACGGGGCGTGTCTTACCAGAAATTGACCGTCGGCGGTGTTACCGGGCGGTGAACTTGCGTCCCCGGAGGGCCCGGGGCCGGAAGCGGCTGGAGCGGTCGGACGACCAGGGGGCGTAGGGCGCCATCACCAGGGCGGCCAGGGCCAGCAGGACCCCGTCGTAGTTCACCCGCCAGCCGACGAAGGCGCGCCACGCCTGGTCGCGGTCGTCCTTGAGGGCCACCCCGGCCGCGGCCAGGCGGTCGTAGGCCTCGTCGTACTCCTCCCGGGTGATGGAGATGGGATCGTCGGGCTGGGGGTCGTCGTCGAAGGGGATGCCGAAGAAGCCGGCGATGCGCCGCAGGGCGATGTACCCGGACCGGATGCAGAGGTTGGCGTCGGGGTCGTGCTCGACCAGGGTCGACGAGTGGAGGGCGGCCGCGTCGAGCACGGCCCCGGCCGCCGTCACCCACGACTGTTGGGGCTGCGGCGACCGGAAGAACACCAGGGCGGGGAACGAGGTGTGGCTCTCCTCCAGGTCGACGAACCACCGCTCCCACCGGCCCCAGACGGACGACAGCCCGCCCACCCAGCTGATCCGGGCGAAGCGCTCGATCATGGCCACGCCCGACGGCGGCGCCCCCGCCCGCACCTCGAGCAGGGCCACCTCCGACTCCCGGGCCGAGAAGGCGGCGTACAGGCTGGGCAGGTAGGTGATGAGGAGGGCGACGAGGGTCAGCCCGATGGCGGCCTCGGTGAAGGCCAGGGCGGTCGTGGGCAGGCTGCCGGGATGCTCGAAACCGAGGGTGAGCAGCGCCGATCCGCTGGCCGTCAGGTCCAGCCGCAGGGATCCCTCGTTGAGGGCCCAGAACATGGCCGCGTAGCCGGCGAAGACGAGGGCCAGCCAGGTGAAGGCGAGGACGAAGAGGCTCAGGGGGGCGTAGGGGGCCATGATCCGGTCCCGCTCCTCGTAGCTGACGATCCTTCGCATCCGCAGCTCGAACAGGCGGCGCATGGTGACGAACACCACGCTGCCCAGGCGGGCGGGGATGGCCCGGGGCAGGACGACGGTGCGGATGGCGGAGCCGATGGTGGCGAGGACGACGAACGCACCCCCGACGAAGACGATCGCGTCGATCACCCCGAGCACCGGGGCAGCGTACGTTGCGCCGGGAGACATGCAGAATGGCCGTATGGCTCCTGTCGCCTCGGCCGTGATCGTGGACGCCGTCCGCACCCCTCTCGGCCGGCGCAACGGGCTTTTGCGGGACTGGCACCCGGCCGACCTGGCGGGCGAGGTCCTGCGGGCGCTGGTGACCCGCAACGATCTCGATCCGGCCACGGTCGACGACGTCATCTTCGGCTGCTTCAGCCAGACGGGTGAGCAGGCCCTCAACGTCGCCCGCAGCGCGGCCCTGGCCGCCGGCTTCCCCGAGTCGGTGCCCGGCACCACCGTCGACCGCCAGTGCGGCTCGTCGCAGCAGGCGATCCACTTCGCGGCCCAGGGCGTGATGGCGGGCGCCTACGACGTGGTGGTGGCGGGCGGGGTGGAGTCGATGAGCCGGGTCCCCATGGGCTCGGCCATCCTCAACGGGCCCGGCCTGCCCTTCGGCCCGGCCGTCCACCAGCGCTACCTGGCGGCGGGCGGCCTCGTCCCCCAGGGCATCGCCGCCGAGCGCATCGCCGAGGCGTGGAACATGTCCCGCGACGACCTCGACGCCTACAGCCTGCGCAGCCACCAACGGGCGGCGGCCGCCACCGACGGGGGCCGGTTCACCCGGGAGATCGTGCCGGTCCTGGTCGACTCCACCCGGGGCAAGGCGGAGATGTTCGCCGACGAAGGGATCCGGCGCGACACCAGCCGGGAGGCGCTGGCCGCACTCAAGCCCGCCTTCGACAACGGGGGACGGATCACGGCCGGGAACTCGTCCCAGATCACCGACGGGGCGGCGGCGGTGCTGATCATGAGCGAGGCCCGGGCGGAGGCGCTGGGGCTGGTCCCCCGGGCCCGGCTGGTGGCGTTCGCGGTGGTCGGCGTCGACCCGGTGACGATGCTGACGGGGCCCATCCCGGCCACGACCAGGGTGTTGGACCGGGCCGGGCTCACCCTCGACGACGTCGACCGCTTCGAGGTCAACGAGGCCTTCGCCTCGGTGGTGCTGGCGTGGGCCGCCGAGCACCCCGCCGATCCCGACCGGGTCAACGTCAACGGCGGGGCCATCGCCCTCGGCCACCCCCTGGGGTGCTCGGGCGCCCGGCTGACCGCCACCCTGCTGTGCGAGCTGGAGCGGTGCGGGGGACGTTACGGCCTGCAGACGATGTGCGAGGGTGGCGGCATGGCCAACGCCCTGATCATCGAGCGCCTGTGATCGGCCTGACGCTCGGTTTCGTGGTCAAGGTGGTTGTCGCCATCGTCGCGTTCGTCGTGGTCATGCGGATCGGCATGATCATGGTGGGGGGCCTGGCCCGTCCCCACCCCCCGCCCGAGCCCGGGCTCCTCCGGCGGGTCAACCTCCGTTACCGGTGCTCGATCTGCCTGGCCGAGGTGAAGATGGTGCAGGCCACCGAGGAACTCCCCCCCGCCCCCCGGCACTGCCAGGAGGAGATGGACCTGGTGGCGCCCCCCTTCGAATGATCCCCAGGGTGGGGCTTACCTGAGGGTAATTACACGGATGGGGTTCTTGTCCCCACGTTGCCAACCGCCTGTTGGTTCGGTGGCGGCCAGGCGTCCCGCTATCCCCAGGATGGGGGTTACCTGTGGGTAATTACATCGGTGGGGTTTCCGCCGCGGTAGTCATACCTACCCGCCGACGGCTCAGTGCAAACGGGTGGCGGTGATGAAACCGGTGGTGATGAGGGCCAGGCCGCCCAGCAGGTAGTAGTTGTTGGGCCCGTCGCCGGGGAGTAGGTCGACGTAGTTGGCCAGGATGATCAACATCCCCAGGCCGAGGGTGGTGAACATCACGATCGGCACCCACAGGGGGCTGACCTTCTGGGCCCGCGGCACCGGGGGGGTGTAGCGCTTGCTCTGCGGTGGCGTGACCCGTCCACCCTTGGGCTTCGTCGACTTCGCCATCCCCGCAGAATAGAGGATGGGCCCGCCGGCCGTCCCGCCTACGCTCGTCGTCCGTGGGCCCGAGGGTGTTGGTCATCGACAACTACGACTCGTTCGTCTACAACCTGGTCCAGTATCTGGGCGAGCTGGGGGCGGAGCCCGTCGTCCACCGCCACGATGACCTGTCCATCGGTGCGGTGTCCGACCTGGCGCCCGACGCCATCCTCATCTCGCCCGGCCCCGGCCGTCCCGAGGACGCCGGCGTGAGCAACGACGTGATCGCGAAGTTCGCCGGCGTCACCCCCATCCTCGGCGTCTGCCTGGGCCACCAGTGCATCGGCCAGGTGTTCGGGGGCGAGGTGGTGCGGGCGCCGACCGTGGTCCACGGCAAGACCTCGTTGGTCCATCACCGGGGGGTGGGGGTGCTGGCCGGCCTGCCGGAGCCCTTCCCGGCCACCCGCTACCACTCGCTGGTCGTCGACCGCCACTCGATGCCGGCGGTGCTCGAGATCACGGCCGAGACGGAGGACGGGGTGGTGATGGCCGTGCGCCACCGGGAGATGGCGGTGGAGGGCGTGCAGTTTCACCCCGAGTCGATCCTCACCGAGGGCGGCCGCCGGCTGCTGGCCAACTTTCTGGCCGCGATCTAGGCGGGCAGTCAGGGCAGGGTCGTGGTGGTGGTGGAGGTGGGCGCGGTCGTGGGGACGGTGGTGGGGAAGATGGTGATGAGCGGGCCGTTGGTGGTGGTCGGAGCTTCGGTGACCGGGGGCGACGTGGTGGCGGGGGCTCCGTTCGACACCACCAGGGTGACCGTCTCACCCTTGTCGAGGCGGGTGCCGGCGTCGGGCTCGGTGCGGATGACGAGGCCCGAGCCGACGGTGGCACTCTGCTCCACGCTCGTCCGGGTCTTGAATCCGGACTGACCGAGGAGGTTGGCCGCCTCGCCCTCGGGCCGGCCCCGGACATCGGGCACCCGCACCTGGTCGGGACCGTTGGACACGACCAGGGTGACGGTGGCGCCCCGCTTGCCCGGACCGGGCTTCGGGTCCTGGTCGATGACCGTGTCGACGGCGGCCGCGGTGTCGGTGCGGCGGACGGTCTTCACCTGGAACCCGGCACCCTCCAGCGACGACGTGGCCGCGTCGAGCTTTCGTCCCCGGACGTCGGGGACGGTGGCCGAGGGCGGCCCCAGGCTGACGGTGATCGTGACCTGGGAGTCCTTCTTCACCTGGAGGCCGGGTCCGGGGTCCTGACCGATGACCTTGCCCGCCTCGTTGGCGTCGTCGGTGACCTCCTTCTTGGTCACCCGCAGGCCCGCGTCGCGGAGGATGGTGTTGGCCTCGGCCTCGGTCTTGCCGATCACGGTGGGCATCGCGATCTGGGCGTTGCCGTTGCCCACACCCAACTCCCGGCTCAACAGGTAGAGCAGCCCGCCCAGGATCACCAGCAACACCACCAGGATGCCGATGTAGATGCCGGTTCGCTGCCGGGGCGGTTCCTCGTAGTCGACCACCCGGTCGCCGGCGGTGACGACGCGGGTGCCGTCGGCGGCCGACCCGTTGGGCCCGCCGAAGGATCGGGGCATGACCCCGGTGAGCGCGGCCCCGGCCCCGGCGCCGGCCGCGACCGCAGGCGGGACCGGGGCCCGGCGGGCGCCCGGGAGCCGGGAGACCTGGGTGGGGGGCACCGGCTCGATCGACACCGGCTGGCCGGCGGCGTAGCGCAGGAGATCGTTGCGGAGGGCCTCCGCGCTCTGGTAGCGCTGGTCGCGGTCCTTGGCCATGGCCTTGAGGATGATGGCGTCGAAGACGCGGGGGACGTCGGGGTTGATCTCGCTGGGCGTGACCGGCTGTTCCCGGACGTGCTGGTAGGCGATCGCCACCGGGTTGTCGCCCTTGAACGGGGGCCGGCCGGTGACCATCTCGTAGAGCACGACCCCGAGGGAGTACACGTCGCTCCGCCCGTCGACCTCGTGGCCCTGGGCCTGCTCGGGCGAGAAGTAGGTGGCGGTGCCCATCACCGCGCCGGCCTGGGTGAGGGCCTCGCCCGGGTCACCGGCCCGGGCGATGCCGAAGTCGGTGACCTTCACCTGCTGGCCGGTGATCATGATGTTCCCCGGCTTGACGTCGCGGTGGAACGTGCTGTGGTCGTGGGCGAACTGGAGGGCGGCGGCGATGTCGGCGCCGATCTCGGCCGCCCGGTGAGCGAGGAGGGGACCCTCGGCCCGGATGACCTCCCGCAGCGTCTTGCCGTCGACGTACTCCATGACGATGAAGTACTTGCCGCCGTCGTTGCCCCAGTCGTAGATCGACACGATCCCGGGGTGGTTGAGGTTGGCCGCGGCCCGGGCCTCCCGCCGGAAGCGCTCGACGAAGGACGGGTCGCTGGAGAACTCGGGAAAGAGGACTTTCAGCGCCACCGGCCGGTCGAGGAGCAGGTCGCGCGCCAAATACACGTCGGCCATGCCGCCCCGCGCCACTTGGCGCACCATCTGGTAGCGGCCGGTGAAGACTTGCTGGGCCACGTCCGCAGCCTACCGGTCACCTCCGCCGCCGGAGCCCCCGGGCCCCGCGGGCCGGACTGCCGGTGGGCTAGCCGGCCCCCAGGGCGGCGGCGATGATGTCGTGGGCGATGGGCGCGGCCAGCACGCCACCGGTGAACTCGTCGGCGCTGGGCTGGTTCTCGAGCATGACCGCCACCGCCACCCGGGGCGCCTCGGCGGGGGCGAAGGCGATGAACCAGGTGTGCGACGTGCCCAGGCCGGTCTGGGCGGTACCGGTCTTGCCGGCCACGGTCACGCCCGGGATCTGGGCCGCGGTGCCGGTGCCGGCCGCGACCACGCCCACCATCATGTCCCGGACGGCGTGGGCCACCTCGGGCGGCACCGCCGTCAGCCACGGCTTGGGCTCGTAGCGCTGGAGGACGTCGGCCTGGCTGTCGGTGACCTCGGCCATCACGTGCGGGGTCATGATGACGCCGTTGTTGGCGATGCCGGCCGCCACCAGGGCCATCTGCAGCGGCGTGGCGGCCACGTCCTGCTGGCCGATGGCCGACTTGGCCAGGGCCGGCTTGTCGCGGGCGAAGGCGCTGGCGTCGGGGAACACCGACGTCGCCCCGAAGGGGAGGTCGATGGGCGGCACCTTGTTGAAGCCGAAGGCGCTGGCTCCCTGGGCCATGCCCTGGGCCCCGATGTCGAGCCCCAACTGGGCGAAGGAGGTGTTGCACGACACCCGCAGGATCTCGGGTAGGGCGCCGCCGCACGCCTCGCCGCCGAAGTTGCGCAGGGGCTCGGTGGTCTGGGGCAGGGGGAGCTGGGTGAGGACGGGGTAGACGGGCTGGCTGGGCGTGGCCGTGCCCGTCTCCAGTCCGGTGGCGGCGGTGACCACCTTGAAGCTGGAGCCGGGGAAGTAGCGCTCCCGGTAGGTGCGGGGCAGCAGGGGTCGGTCCTGGTCGGCGTTGAGGTCGGCCCACGCCTTGCGCACCTCGTCCTGGTTGTGGCTGGCCAGCACGTTGGGGTCGTAGGTGGGGTAGTCGGCGAAGGCGAGGATGGCGCCGTCGCGGGGGTCGATGGCCACCACCGACCCCTTGCGCCCGGCCAGGCCGTCGCTGGCGATCTGCTGGAGCGCCTTCGACACGGTGAGGGTGACGTTGGCCGTCTTGTCCTTGTCGAGCAGGATGTCGCCCAGCCGGTTGAGGGTGACCTTGTTGTTGCGGCCGGTGAGGGCGTCGTTGTACGTCCGCTCCACCCCTTCGTTGCCGAACGTGAAGGAGAAGTAGCCGGTGAGGTGGGAGAACAGCTCGCCCTCGGGGTAGCGGCGCTGGCGCTCGAAGGCGTCGTCGACATCCACCGACTCGGCGATGACCACCCCGTCGGAGGTCTCGATCGACCCCCGGGGCTGGGAGAAGTCACGCACGACGGTGCGAGTGTTGAGCGGGTTGTCGTTGAGGCTGCCGGCGCTGAAGATCTGCAGGTTGTTGAGCTGCAGGAACAGGGCGCTGAAGAGCACCATGAGCACGATCCCGAGCGCCCGGATCTGGGTGTTCACCAGGTCGCCTTGATCTGGGTCACGTTCATCGGGCGCCCAGCTGGGTCGAGTCCTGGGCGCCGGCGGCCTGGGCCGCCCGCTGGGCCTGGTCGTCGGAGATGCGCAGGAGCAGGGCCAGCAGGATGTAGTTGGAGATGAGCGACGACCCCCCGTAGGAGATGAACGGCAGGGTGATGCCGGTGAGGGGGATCAGCCGGGTCACCCCGGCCATGATGATGAAGCTCTGGATGCCGAGGATGGCGGTGAGCCCGGTGGCCAGCAGCTTCTCGAACGGGGGCTCGGCCCGCATGGCGATGCGCAGCCCGGCGCCGACCAGGAGCAGGAAGCAGGCCACCACCGCGACCGTCCCCAGCAGCCCCAGCTCCTCGCCGATGGCGGCGAAGGTGAAGTCGGTGGCCACCGCCGGGATCCGTTGCGGACTGCCCTGGCCCAGGTTCGACCCGGCCAGGCCGCCGGCGGCGAAGGCGAACAGGGCCTGGATGATCTGGTAGCCGGCGTCGTTGGCCACTTTCCACGGGTTGAGCCAGATCTCCACGCGGGTCCGCACGTGGGCGAACTGCAGGTAGGCCACGGTCGAGCCGAGGGCGAACATGATGCCGCCGATGCCCAGGTAGACGCCCCGGGCGGTGGCGATCCACAGCATGGTGATGAACAGGGCGAAGAACAGCAGTGACGAGCCCAGGTCCTTCTCGAAGAACATGATGACCAGGGAGAAGCTCCAGGCGAGGACGATCGGGCCCAGGTGGCGGATCTCGGGCAGCCACATCCCGGCCACCTGATGGGTGCCCATCGACAGCAGCTCCCGCTTCTCCACCAGGTACGACGCGAAGAACACGACCAGGACGATCTTCGACAGCTCCCCCGGCTGGAAGCTGACCGGACCCAGCTTCACCCACAGGCGGGAGCCACCGATGGTCTGACCCAGCACCGGGACGAGGGGCATCAGGAGGAGGCCGATCCCGACCAGCGCCAGGGTGTACCGGAACCGCTCGATCTCACGGGTGCGGGGGACGAGGGCGAGGGTGGCGACGAAGGCGGCGATCCCGAGCACGGTCCACAGCGACTGGAAGCCGGCCAGGTCGGGGCGCAGGCGGGCCACGAACACGTAGCCGATGCCGTTGAGCAGGCCCGCCAGCGGCAGGAGCAGGGGGTCGGCGCCGGGGGCCAGCCGGCGGACGGCCACGTGGCCACCCACCAGCAGTCCGATGATGATCACGAGGAGGGGGACGAGGTTGGCGGGCAGTGACGAGCTGCGCCCGAGGGCGGCGAGCACGTAGGCGCCGCCGGTGATCACCCCGGCCAGCACCAGGAGCCCCAACTCGGTCGTCCGGCGTACGGCGACCACCGGGTCCTGCGGCATCAAGGCGGCGGTGCCTGTGGGGGCGCGGCGGGAACGGTGGAGGTGGTGACCGTGGTCGTCGTGGTCAGCGCGGCCTGCTCCTCCTCCAGGTGCTTGTCCCGCAGGTTGGTCACGTACCGGTCGGCGGCGGCCTTGGAGTCGACCTCGTGGCCCCTCACCAGCTCGCCCAGGTAGATGGCGGGGACCTCGGCCCGGGTCAGGGGCTTGCGTTCCCGCAGGGTCGGCTTGAACCACAGGTATCCGTCGGGACGGCCCTTGTAGATGGCGACCTGATCGCCGGCGAAGCCGACGAAGTACGTGCTGCGGGCGTAGACGCCGAGGGCCGCCAGCGTCCCCAGCACCAGCGCCAGCAGCAGGATCACGAAGCCCATGACCCGCCACGTGAACCGCTTCGGCTTCGCCACCGGCCCCGACCCGGATCCCGACGACGACGCCGGCCGGCGGGCCTCGACGGGCGGGGGTGAGTCGACCGCGGGCCGGGGGCGGGGGACGTCCTCCTCGGTGGGGGCGACGGCGATCCGGGAGATCTGCACCGTCGGCGGCCCGCTGGCGCCACCCCGGGCCGCGGCCAGAACCTCGTCCCGGGCCAGGGCGTCGGAGGCCTCCTCGGCCCGGCCCTCGTCGTCGACCACGTCGACCACGACCACGGTGATGTTGTCGCCGCCACCTTCGGCCCGGGCCTGGCGGACCAGGTCGCGGGCCGCCTCCTGGGGATCGGCCACCTGGCGCAGGGTGGCGGCGATGCGGTCGTCGCTCAGCTCGTTGGTGAGGCCGTCGCTGCACAGCAGGAGGCGGTCACCCCGGTACGGGATGAGCTCCCACGAGTCGACCTCGATGTCGGGCTCCATGCCCAGGGCCCGGGTGATGATCGAGCGCTGAGGGTGGACGCCGGCTTCCTCCCGGGTCAGCTTGCCCTCCCGCACCATCTCCTCCACCAGGCTGTGGTCGTCGGTGAGCTGGAGGAGCTCGCCGTTCTGCAGCCGGTAGACCCGGGAGTCGCCCACGTTGGCAAGGGCCAGCAGGTCGTCGCCGTCCTCGTGCACCAGGGCGGCGACGGTGATGGTGGTGCCCATGCCCCGCTTCTCGCTGGTGGTCTGGGCCAGGCGCCACACCGCGTCGTTGGCGTTCTGGATGGCGTCGACCAGGCCGTCGGTGGTGCGGCCCTGGCCGGTGTTGGCGGTGAAGGCCTTGAGGAGGGTCTCGACCGCGGTCTGGGCCGCCACCTCGCCCGCCTGGTGTCCGCCCACCCCGTCGGCGACCGCGAACAGATCGTCCTCGCAGAGGTAGCGGTCCTCGTTGATCTGGCGGACCCGGCCCACGTCGGTGGCCGCGCCCCCCTTGAGGGTGGTCACGTCACCTCCATCACCGTCTTGCCCACCTGCAGGCGGTCACCCCGGCGCACGACGAGGGGCGCGGTGACCTTGGTGCGGTTGACGTAGGTGCCGTTGGTGGAGCCGAGGTCCTCGATGAACACCTGCCCGTCCCGTTTGAAGACGCGCGCGTGGAGCTGGGAGACGTAGGTGTCGTCGATGGTGATGTGGCAGCCGGTGGCCCGGCCGATGGTGAGCTCATCGGTGAGGTCGTAGACCTTGCCCCTGGTCTCGGGGGGCTCGATGACCTTGAGCTTGGTGCCGTTCTTGCCCCCTCCGACCGCCGCTCGCATGTCGCCCACCCGGCTGCGGGTGGGACGGGCGGCGGGCGTCGACCCGTAGTTGGCGGCGACCGTCCGGGCCGTGGGCGCCCGGCCGCTGACCTCCACCCACACCGCCCGCAGGACGCGGACGAAGAACAGGTAGAGAAGGGCCAGGAAGCAGAACTTGAGGATCGTGAGGACGCTGTCGGGCATAGGCCTGGGGGCTAGGAAGCCTCGAAGCGGATCTTGGTGCCGCCGACCGTGATCTCGTCGCCGTCGTTCAGGCGCCGCTCCTTGACGCCGGCGCCGTTGACCCGGGTGCCGTTGGTGGACCCGAGGTCGACGACCACGAAGCCGGTGCCCTGGCGGCGGATCTCGGCATGCCGGCGGCTCACGTTGGGGTCGCCCAGGATGACGTCGCACTCGGGCAGGCGTCCGATCGTCACCGGCTCCTCGCCGATCCCGATCCGGGTGCCGTCGGTGAGTGACAGGCTGCCCACCGCCGCCCCGCCGGGAGCCTCCACGATCTCGCTGGCGACGAGGAACTCGCCCACGCCCACGCCCTCGTCGGCGTCGAGCTCCACGTGCACCGGTCCCACGAACGCATATGTCTCCTCCCGGGCGTGGGCCCGAACCGCGTCGCTCAACTCGCGGGTGAGGGCCTCGGCGTAGGACTCGAACTGCTCGTAGTCGGACGGGCTGATGGCGATGGTGAAGTGGTTGGGCGCGATGAGGCCGCTCACCCCCACCACCCGGTGGAGATCCATCTCCCGGGTGAGGCGGCGGGCGAGCTCCACCGGCTTGAGCCCACTGCGGAACGTCTTGGCGAACACTCCTTCGACCAGCCGCTCGAGCCGCTGTTCGAATTGGTTCAGTCCCATCGCAGGGCCGAGCATACCCAGCAACCCCGGAACGCAGGCGTAGGCGGTCGGCTACCTTTGGACTTCCACTCGGGCGAGTGGCGGAATTGGCAGACGCGCAGGATTCAGGTTCCTGTGTCCGAAAGGACGTGGGGGTTCAAGTCCCCCCTCGCCCACGGATTCTTGGGTCGCAGCCCAAGCCCGTACTCC
>JAXDMK010000033.1:0-8544 GCA_034666105.1 Actinomycetota bacterium
GGCCTGCGCAGGGGCGCCCCGAAGCCGCCGCCCGGGCGGCCGACACCGACGGCTGCATCGGTGACCCGCAAGGTCGACTCATCGGGCAACGTCTGCTTCGCCGGCACCACCTACCGGGCCGGCAGCCAGTACCGCCGCCGCCAGGTCCAGGTGGCCGTGGTGGGCGACATGGTCGAGATCTCCATCGGCAAGGAGCTCATCCGCTGCTACCCGGTCAAGCACGACCGCACCCGGGAGCACGGCGCCCTGGCCAACCCCGGCGGCAGGCCACGGCGGATCAACGCCGCCTAACCCATGCTCGAGTGTCGTCTACCTACCGGAGCCGATGTGTCGTGCGGGTACCGGGACTTGACAGACCTAAGGCTGGCGGTCACGAGTGGGTCACGACGGGTTAAGACGGGGACTGCATGCCGCTCGCTGACTATGGGGTCAGCGCAACTCTTCCGAGTTCTACGACCCGAGACGAAGCGGCCGCACCGGCTCGTCATCGCGATCATCGGACCGCGACAGACGAACGAGAACGCAGGTCCCGCTCTCGGTCCGACACAGGCTCCCGGCCGGTGGCCGCGAGTAGAGCGGGGTGCCGTAGGCCGCATTCCAGGCCCGGACATCGAGCCGGTAGCCGTAAAGGTGGCCATCGATACCCGAACCTTCTGCCGGCGCCCACTCGGATACCGGCGCCGACATGCCCCGGTGGGCAGCAACGACTGCTTCGTCGGGTCCGAGGTCGGTGGCGTACCACCGCTCGAGGTATCCCGGCGCCAGGCGCTCCCCCCTCAAATCGAAGGCGGCCGGCGCGTCGAAGCCGACGTCGAACAGGAAACGGGCGTTGCCCCTCGTCGGGATCAGAGCGAAGAGCGTCACCAGCAGGACGAGTCCCAAGGTCGCCGCCGCGCCGACCGCTCGGACCTGGAGGGGGCGGCCTGCGCGCACCGACAGGACCAGCAGTGCGGTAAGACCGAGAAGCAGACCCAGGACAAGGAGCCCGAGACCGTTCTCTCGGCCGAGAATCCCTGACTGCACACCCATCACCGCAACCGACCAGACGAAGAGAAAGGCGACACTGCGAGATGGCGGCGCAGAACCGGAGCGGCTCTCGTCGCCGACGACGGAGACCACGGCAAAGCGCCCGGCCACCGCGGTCACGGCCAGGATCACGATCCAACCGGGCGTCGCCGCGCCCACTGGCGCCAATAGGCCCGCAGTAGCAATCACCGCTCCGTAGGCCGCCGCCGTGCGCACCACGGGCTGTCCCGTCCTGGCGAGCCTGCGCAAAATCAGCGTGAGGCAGGCGAGCTGGAGCAGCAGGGCGAGGATACGGACGGCGCTGTCGGATGGCAGAGATTCACCCCGGGCGTCAGCCCGAGATAACAGCATCATCGCACCGGCAACGAATCCGAACCCGACCAGGCCGAGGGAGCCCCGCAGCGCGATTCTCGCGACTTGATGCCTGTTCCGAAACGCAAAGGCCAGCACGGCCCCGATCCCACCGATGATCCAGGACCAGCCCTCTGCCATGAACCAAAGCCCAAGCGGAAGTCTCCGCATGAGGTACAGCCCGGGAAGCAGGCCTGCTGCGAGAAACCAGTGCCGCCGACGGTCCGCAGCTCCCCCCACGGGCGGCGAGCGATCCAGGTCGGGATCGATGGCTCGGACCCCCACCCGTCCCACGGTACCGGCACCCCCCTACTCCCAACCGCCGTCGAGCAGCAGCCCCTCCTCTTCCCGCCTCCCGTACGATGACGCGGTGCCATCTGATGCCCTCCTCGACCGGATCGTGATCGACCCGCAGATCTGCTTCGGCAAGCCGGTCGTGCGGGGCGCCCGCATCTGGGTAGGCCTCGTGCTCGGCCTGCTCGCCGACGGCGCGACGAAGGAGGACGTCCTCCAGGAGTACCCCCAGCTGGCCGCCGACGATGTGCATGCCTGCCTCGCCTACGGCTCCATGCTGGCCATGGCGCGCTTCGTCGACGTGGCGTGAGACTGAAGCTCGACGAGAACCTCGGCGCCACCTGCATCAAGGGCCCTCCGCGACCGCGGCCATGACGTCGACACCGTCTCCGACGAAGGGATGGGCGGAGCGTTCGACGCTGACGTGCTCGCTGCCGCCGTCGGCGCGCGCCGGGCCCTCGTCACGCTCGACCTCGACTTCTCCAACCCGTTCCGGTTCCCTCCCGAGGAGACCGCGGGGATTGTCGTGCTGCGCGTCAGTGATCGCCCGGGCGCGGCTGAGCTCGACGCCGTGTTGGCGCGTTTGTGCACGGCCTTGGAGGTCGGTGATCCCGCGGGGCGGCTCTGGGTTGTCGACGCCAGGAGGGTGCGCCAGTTCGAGCCACCTGCGTGAGCACCGAGCGTGCCGGGATCGAGAGCCCGTCCGTGTCGGCTCCCGACTGACCTCGAACGGCCCTAACGCTCGCCGGTGATGACTGCTGCAATCTCGCTCGCTATCTCCCTGATGCTGTAATCGGAAGTCCGCAACGCGACCTTGTCCGCCAACGAGGGACTCTGGCGCATGACATCGTCCTTCGAAATCTCATGCCACAACGGGAGCAACACCTGGCTACCACCGATTGACATCGTGACGAGGCCGTCGAGCTCGTAGGACGTCCAGCCCTTCGCAAAGAAGGACTTGGAGAGAACGACCAGACCAAATCGACTCCGGGATATGCCGGAGTCGATCTTGCGGCGAAGGCTGTCTCCAAGTCGTAGCTCGAACTCGTCGAACCACACCTTGAGGCCCAGTTCCCGAAGGGCGGCGGCGAGCGGGCGAACAAGCGCGTCCTTGTCCTCCGACGCATGGGAGATGAACACGTCGAATTCGCGTTCGTCGCTAGCCGGAGCGATCGCCGCGAGGTTCTCAGCGATGTCCTCCAGCGCGTCTCGGTGCTCACGAATCGGCGGCAGCGGTCGGAGTGCCGTCCCAGGGATGACCCGTACGCCGGCCCGCGTCGAACCCCTGAGACCCTGAAGGTCCACGACAGCGTGCCAATGGCCGCTGGACGGCAGAGAGATCCGTACGGGTGACCGCTTTGCGAGGCCGCCCAGATAGCGATGGTCCTGACCACGCCTGTACTTCTGGAAGTTGTTCGAGTCGAGGACTCGCACATTCGCTCCCTTGGTGAGAGTGATCTCGACGACGTCGCCTCGCTGGCGTGTGCCCAGGTCTGTATGGATGAAGTTGCTCAACGTGTCCGTCCTCCTGTGGTGCCTGAGCTCTAGACCGGCTGGTTTCCGGCCACGCCGGTCGACGCCGTTGTCTGCGTGCGTCCCGCCAATTCGTGACAGGAGCTGAGTCGGGCGCTGCTCGAGCCTTTCGCTGGCAACCGTACGAGTCCGGGCGAGAAAAGTGGGGGATGGTGCCGGCACACGGAGATTTCTGATGGCAAGAATCCGCGCGAACCCGCGCGGAATCGCGCAGTATCCACCACAAATGACGCGGGTGTAGTTAGGCTTCAAACATGGCCAAAACGGGACGCCCGACGGAGTACCACGAGGACCGCGTTACCAAAGCGGTTCGCATTAGCCATGATCTCGACTCCCGGCTGAAGGACGCTGCGAAAGAACGTGGGGTCAGCGTGAACCTCCTCATGAACGCTGCTCTCGACGACTACCTTGGCCGCTTGGTTCCGCTGGAGCAGCTGCTCAGGACGGCGTCTTAAGTGAGGGCTGCAGCCCAACTCCTATAGCCGTACCTCACGGGCTTTGGCCCGATTGCGGCCGGCACCCATCGAGCGACCTGCTCCGGCTCCTACCGGTGAATAGGTCACGGGCTACCCACCACCCAGTGTCGGCTGCCCATCGGGGCCAGCGGCTCGTGCGGGTTCCGGGACTTCACTGACCGAAGTTCACGGTTCAAGGATGGACCCCGACGAGGCGGGACGGGACGGGCCGGCCGCTTCAATGAGGCGGGAGATGGCCTCGGCGATTGACCGGTCGCGCTCCGGCGTGGCGTGCTGGTAGCGGAGCGCGGCCTGGGCCGACGAGTGCCCGAGGCGGTGCATGATCTCCTTCACGCCGGCGCCGGTGGCGGCGGTGAGCGTGGCCGATACGTGTCGGAGGTCGTGAAAGTGGAGGTCGGCGAGACCGACGCTCCGACGGGCGACGTCCCAGTGGTGCTGCCAGACGGCGTCGCGCAGCGGACCGCCCTTGGCGCCGGTGAAGACCCAATCGTCGGCCGCCGGACCTGTCCACTGGTCGATGTGTGACTGGAGGGCGACGATCGCCTGCGGCGGCAGCGCAACCGTCCGCCGGCCTGCCTCCGACTTGGGCGGGCCGACGATCAGTTCGCCATGGGCCAGCTGCTGGCGCTGCACCTCAACGGTCACCAGACCCCGCGTCAGATCGACGTGCCGGCGCCGCAACCCGAACAGCTCCCCCCGCCGCAGTCCCCCGAACGCGGCGAGGAGCACCAGCGCCCGATACCGGGGGTCGACCGTGTCGGCCAGGTCGACGACCTGGCCGACGGTGGGGATGATGCGCTCCGGCGACCGCTCGGCCCCGGCCCCGCGAATGGTGCAGGGATTGACGGCCAGCAGCCCGTCCTCGACGGCGGTATTGAGGATCGCCCGCAGGAGCCGGTAGCACTTGGCGGCGGTGATGACACCGGGCCCGTGGTCGACCAGGGCCGTGTACCAAGACCGGACCGTCGTGGGACGCAGCTTTGCCAGTGGCGCCCGTCCGAGGGTCGGGAGGATGTGGAGCCGGAGCTGCCCCTCGTACAGCTCCCGGACACGGGGCCGCAGCCTCGTGCCCTTGCTCGTCAGCCGCGACTCCAGCCACTGGTTCGAGTAGTCGGCGAGGGTGAGCGTGGTGCGGGGAGCCACCCAGGTGCCCCGGTCCTGCGCCGTCACCGCCGAGGCGAACGCCTTTTCCGCGTCAGCCTTGTTCGTGAACGTGCCCGCGCTGACCCTGGCGCCCGTCGCCGGGTCGGTCAGGCGGACTCGGTAACGACCGGACGGGAGACGATCGACACCTCCGAGCTGTCGGCGTCGGGCGGCCATCGGCCTCCTCCTTCACCATGGTGCTGTTGGTGATGAGGCGGCCTGCGCCGCGAAGCCGTCCGGGCGTGCCGGCGGCAAGCCCACGGTACCGCTATCGCCGGATCGAACGGCCGCCACGGCTGGGCGGTGGTTTCGTGCCGCGCGCCAAGGCCATCGCCGAGTCCGTCCATGCCTGAACCTCTCGCAAGGCCTGCTGCGCCGCCACCGGCCGCTCCTTGGCCAGGGCTCCGACCTCGGTCCGCAAGTCGCGAATCATCTTGGTCACACGAGCGGTGACCGTGCGGGCCAGCAGCGGTCGGGCGTGGTCCCGCTCCCAGTCTTCGAGGGCGATCTCGTAGCCGGCGTCGGTCGGAGGACGATCCTCGTCCCCCCGCCACCCGCAGTCACAGGCGGCGACGTAAGCGTCGAAGTCGGCGGTGGCCGCGGTCCACGTAGCCGTCAGGGTCCCGTCCGGCAGTCGCCGTACGGCGAAGCCCTCGTGGTCGTACAGGTCGTCAAGCATCGCGCCCATGGCCTCAGCCCCGTCGGGCCTGGTCGAGCCAGGCCTCGATCTCAGCCGGATCGAAGCGCAGCAGGTGGCTCCACTTCAGGAAGGGAATCCGCCTCTCGGCCACCAGCCGCCGGACGTGACGGACCGGAACCCCGAGCCGGCGAGCCACCGCCTCGACGTCCATGAGCGGCAGCTGCTCGACGACAGCCGAATGCCTGGTTGCGGTCACGACAACCTCCTCAGTCGTTTGAACCTCGCAAGCAACTAGGCCATCGAGGACCTCCAGATCTCGCGAGCAACCGGAAGCCATTTCAAGGCCCCGCCCGCACGCGTCCCCAGCCACCGCTGCCCGTTCCAGCGTCGGAACCCGTCCCGCAGATTGATCACACCCTGGCACCCCGAGGGGTGCAAACCCGCCGTCCCGCGCCGCGGGACGCGAGATTCGGAGTCCGCCGCGGGCCTAGTTGGACATGTTGAGCATCTTCCCGCTGCGCACGTCCGACCCCGCCTCCTACTACATCGAGGCCGTCTCCCTCGGCGCCGAGGAGTACTACCTGAGCCGGGGTGAGGTTCCCGGCCGTTGGCTCGGGCGCTGCGCCGAGGCGCTCGGCTTGTCGGGGACAGTCGATGCCGACGACCTGCGAGCCCTGCTCGCCGGCCGACGGCCCGACGGCGGCGACCTGCGCGATGGCTGGGTGCTCCGCCCCGGATACGACGCAACCTTCTCCGCCCCGAAGTCGGTCTCGGTCCTGTTCGCCCTCGGCGCCCGCGACGACGTTTGGGCCGTGGTCGCCGCCCACGACGCGGCAGTGGCAGGAGCCATCGAGTACCTGGAGCGCCATGCATGTCGCGTGCGTCGGGGAGGCATCCACGGCCGAGGGGTGCGCTTCGAGGTCGGCGGGGGGATGGTGGCGGCCGCCTTCATCCACCACACCAGCCGAGCCGGCGACCCCCAGCTGCACACCCACGTCCTCATTGCCAACGCCACTCCCGGGCCCGACGGCCGGTGGACCGGCATCGACAGCGCCGCGCTGTTCGCCCACGCCAAGGCGGCCACCGCCGTGTACCAGGCCCTCCTGCGCCGGGGGCTGGTCGAGAGGCTGGGGTTTCGCTTCGAGCTGTCGGGCGACGGCACCGGCGACATCGTCGGCGTCCCGGGCGAGGTCCGGGCCAGGTTCAGCAAGCGCCGGGCCGCGATAAAGGAGCACATGCGCGAGCGGGGCACGTCCGGGGCCAGGGCGGCTGAGATCGCCACGCTCGCCACCCGCCAGGCCAAGGATCAATCGGTCTCCGAGCTGGACCTGCGCATCGGGTGGCGGCAGGAGGCGGACCATCTCGGCTTCGATGCGACCTCCATCCCCCGCGCTCCCGGTCGCACCCTCGCCGCCCTGCCCACCGACGAGGCCCTCGCCAGTCGAATCACCCTGGACGACGCCACCTTTGATGCGGCCAGGGCGGTGTGGGCGGTGGCCGCCTCGATGCCCGACGGCGGCGAGCTGGTCGAGATCGAGGAGCGGGCGCGGGCCTTCCTGGCTAGTCCCCTCGTCGTCGAGTTAGCCCACGGGCGGTGGACGACGACCGAGATGCTGGCGTTGGAGGAACGGGTGGTCGCCATCGCCCTGGGTGGTCGGGCCGGCGGGTACGGAGCCGCCGATCACAGCCACGTGGACGACGCCCTCAGAGCCCGGCCGTCGCTGTCCGACGAGCAGGTGGCGATGGTGCGTCGGATCGCCACGAGCGGCGACCAGATCGACGTGGTCGTCGGCGCTCCCGGCTCGGGCAAGACCTTCGCCCTTGACGCCGCCCGGGCCGCATGGCAGGCGAGCGGCTCCCGGGTGCTTGGCTGCGCCCTCGCGGCCCGCGCCGCCCGGGGCCTGCAAGCGGGGTCAGGCATCCCCAGCCGCACCATCGACCGGCTCCTCCTCGACCTCGACGCCGGGAACGAGTCGCTGGACCGGTGCACGATCGTGGTGGTCGATGAAGCCGCGATGGTGGGGACCCGCAAGCTCGCCCGCCTGGTCGACGCCTGCGCCCGCGCCGAGGCCAAGCTGATACTCGTCGGCGACCCCAAGCAGCTACCGGCGATCGAGGCCGGGGGACTGTTCGAGGCCCTCGCCTCCCGCGTGGGGACGACGCAACTCACCGGCAACAGACGCCAGAAGCACCCCGGCGAGCGGGCGGTGGTGGCCGACCTGCGCGACGGCCACGTTCAGCGGGCGGTTGAGCGCCTCCGCCGCCTCGGCGGCATGGCCGTGTTCGCCAACGCCGACAGCCTGGCCGACGCCATGGTCGAGGACTGGTCCGCAGCGACCAAGGCGGGCAAGGAGGTGCTCATGCTCGCCCCCACCCGCGACACCGTCGCCGAGCTCAACGCCCGGGCCCGCCAGCGCATGGAGGCCGAAGGGTTGCTCGGCCCCGTCGTAGCTGAGGTTGGCCACACCGCGTTCGCCGTCGGCGACCGAGTCGTCTGCACCAGGAACAACAAGCGCCTCGGCGTCGTGAACGGCGACATCGGCACCGTAGGGGGCGCTGGCGAGAGGGGACTCATCGTCACCCTCGATGGCGGGGAGGTCGAGCTACCCGAGACCTACTTGGCCGCCGGCAGCCTCAGCCACGGCTACGCCCTCACAGTCCACAAGGCCCAAGGCGCCACGTGCGACGTCGCCCTGGTCTGGGGCGAGAACCTCGGTGCGGAGTCCGGCTACACCGCCCTGACGAGGGGCCGCCTCCGGAATCGAGTGTTCGCCCTGGCCGAAGGCAATGGCGGCGAGCACTTACCGCCTGAGCACCGAGACCCCGCCCAGCACCTCGCGAGGAGACTCTCGGCCCCCGCCAGGATGCCCGCCGCCATCGACGTTCGGCACACGCCCGTTCGCGTGAGGTGAGTGATATCGGTCGCATTCGACTGGGTTCACGGTGAAGAAGATCCGGCATTTCGCGCCACCGGGCGCCGATACCCTGCACAGTCAGTCGCTATCCCACTCGTCGAGGAGCTCCCTGCGGAGGAGGGCCGTCTGGACGTCGAGGGCGCCAAGAAGTTCCTCGCGGTTGAGC
>JAXDMK010000034.1:0-4804 GCA_034666105.1 Actinomycetota bacterium
CCACCAGCCGCCGGTCGCGCTGGTACGGGTTGAGGAGACCGACGGTGGCCACCGGCGGCCGGGTGCGGGGGATGCGGCTGTAGCCGTGGTGGCGGGCCACCTCCTCGATCACGTCGATCTCCCGCTCGCTGTCGGGGCGCCAGGTGGGGATGGTGACGGCGAGGGTGCCGTCTTCGCTGTCCCCGCCGGTCTGGAAGCCGATCGGCTCCAGGTAGGCCCTGACCTGGTCGGACGTGAGGTCGGTGCCGAGGATGGAGTTCACCCGGGAGGTGCGCACGGATACCGTGATCGGGCCCGGCAGGTGCTCGGGATCGGTGACGTCGACGATGCCGCCCACCACCTCGCCCGCCGCCATCCCGGTCAGCAGCTCGACGAAACGGGCCGCCGCCCGGTGGGCGATCCCGGGGTCGACCCCCCGCTCGAACCGCACCGACGCCTCCGACCGCAGGGCCAGGCGCTTCGACGTGCGGGCGATGGCCTCGGGCCGGAACCAGGCCGACTCCAGCAGGACGGTGGTGGTGGCGTCGGAGATCTCGGACGACGCCCCGCCCATGATCCCGCCCACGCCCACCGGGGTGCCCTCGGCGTCGCAGATGAGGCAGTCGTCGGGCCCCACGTGGCGCTCGACCTCGTCCAGGGTGACGAGCGTCTCCCCCGGTCGACCGCGGCGGACGAGCAGGCCCCCGCCCGCCAGCCGGTCGAGGTCGTAGGCGTGGTTGGGCTGGCCCAGCTCGAGCATGACGTAGTTGGAGACGTCGACCACGTTGCTGATGGGACGCATGCCGGCCATGGTCAGGCGCCCGGCCAGCCACCGGGGCGACGGCCCCACGGTGATGCCCCGGATGACGGTGCCGGTGAAGCGGGCGGAGAGGTCGGTGGCCTCCACCACGACGGTGGCGGGCGAGGAACCGTCGTCGGCCGGGAGCGGCGGGGGCTCGGGCAGGGCGAACGGGAGGCGGTAGTGGGCGGCCAGGTCGCGGGCCACCCCGGCCACCGACAGGGCGTCGGGCCGGTTGGGGGTGATGTCGAGGTCGAAGACGGCGTCGGGGCGGATGCCGAGGGCGTCGGCGAGGGGCATGCCCGGCACCGCCCCCTCCGCCTCCACGATCATGATGCCGGCGTGGTCGTCGGCCAGGCCCAGCTCCTGGGGGGAGCAGAGCATCCCCTCCGACCACTGCCCCCGCACCTGGCGCCGGGCGATCTCCATACCGTTGGGGAGGCGGGCGCCGATGGTGGCGAGGGGGACGAGGTCGCCGGGACCGAAGTTGAAGGCGCCGCACACGATCTGGCGGGTGGCTCCGTCGTCGTCGCCGGTGTCGACCTCCACCAGCTGCACCTTGTCGGCGTCGGGATGCGCTTTGGTGGCCACCACCCGGGCCACGATCACCCCGTCCAGCCCCTCCCCCACCCGCTCCACGCCCTCGACCACCAGCCCGAGCTCCGACAGCGACCGCGAGAGATCGTCGACGTCGTCGACAAAGGGCGCGAAGTCACACAGCCAGGAGAGGGGAACCTTCACCCGCGCTCGGTTTCGTGCCGCGGTAGGGACGTGATCTGGCCGAAAACGCCCGGATCCACGTCCCTATGAGTGCAGGAAACGACCGCCGCCGCCATCAGAACTGTTCCAGGAAGCGGACGTCGTTGCTGATGAAGTGGCGGATGTCGTCGACGTCGTGGCGGAGCATGGCGCAGCGGTCGATGCCGAAGCCGAAGGCGAAGCCCTGCCACTCCTCGGGGTCGATGCCGACGGCCTCGAACACGTTGGGGTCGACCATCCCGCAGCCACCCAGCTCGATCCAGCCCGACTGGGAGCACACCCGGCAGCCCTTGCCCTCGCAGAAGATGCAGGTGACCTCGAACTCGGCCGACGGCTCCGTGAACGGGAAGTACGACGGCCGCAGGCGGGACGTGATGTTGGGCCCGAAGTACGACGCGGTGAAGGCCTCGATGGTGCCGGCCATGTCGCCGAACGTGATCCCCCGGTCGACGACCAGGCCCTCGATCTGGTGGAAGACGGGCAGGTGGCGGGCGTCGGGGGTGTCGCGGCGGTAGGTGCGGCCGGGGGCGACGATGTAGATGGGCGGCGGCTGCGACGTCATGACCCGGATCTGCACCGGCGACGTGTGGGTGCGGAGCAGGGTCGACTCGGGCTCGCCCAGCTTCACGTAGAGGGTGTCCCACATCCCCCGGGCGGGGTGGGCGGGGGGCATGTTGAGGGCCTCGAAATTGTGCCAGTCGGTCTCCACCTCGGGCCCTTCGGCCACCGCGTAGCCCATGCCGACGAAGACGTCCTCCAGTTGACGGCGGGTCTGGTTGACCAGGTGGAGGTGGCCGCGAGGCGAGGCGCCCACCACCTCGGTGAGGTCGAGCCGGTCGGATTCGAGTCGGCGGGTGCGGTCCTGCGCCTCCAGCACCGCCCGGCGGGCCTCCACCGCCGCCGTCAGCGTCTGGCGGACGGCGTTGATCGCCCGCCCCGCCTCCTTGCGCTCCTCGGCCGGCATCCGTCCGAGCTGCTGGTTGAGCCCGGACAGGTCGGACCGCTTGCCCAGCACCTCGGTCTCCGCCACCCGCAGCTCCTCGAGGGTGCCCGCGCCCGCGATCCGGGCCAGACCCTTCTCCTCGACCTCCTCCGGTGTCATTGGAGCTCCTCCGGGACGGCGGTGGGCAGGGTGAAGCGGAAGACCGACCCGACGCCGACCTCCGACTCCACCACCAGGCGGCCGCCGTGGGCCTCGACCAGGCCCCGGCTGATCCACAGGCCCAGCCCCGAGCCCGACGGGCGGGTCTCGGCCCGGCGGTAGAACTTGGTGAAGACCCGGGGCAGGTCGGCCTCGGGAATGCCCTCACCCTGGTCGACCACGGCCACCGACACCTCGCCGTCGCCCACCCGGCCCAGCACCCGCACCCCCTTGGGATCGGCGTACTTGGCCGCGTTCTCCACCAGGTTGGTCAGCACCTGCTCGATCTTGTCGGGATCGGCGTAGACGGGCGGGAAATTTTCGTCGAAGTCGACCTCGGCCCGCACGTCGGCCTCGATCATGCGCACCTTGTCGACCACCACCACCACCAGCTGGGCCAGGTCGACCATCTGCCGGCGGAGGACGAGGCGACCGCTCTCCAGCCGGCTGATGTCGAGCAGCTCGGTGACCAGGCGGGTGACGCGGTCGGCGTCGTGGTGGACCTGCTCCAGCATCATCAGCTTCTGCTCGTCGGCCAGCCGGTCCCAACGGTTCAGGAGGAGGCTGGTGTATCCCTTCACCGACGTGAGCGGCGACCGCAGCTCGTGGCTGACGGTGGAGATGACCTCGATGCCCTGGGCCGCGGCCTGGCGCCGGCGGGCACCGTCGCGAAGCACCAGCACCGCCCCCTGGATCCCGCCGGCGGCGTCGCGCTCGTAGCGGCCGGTGAGCATCACCCGCACCTCGGTACCGTCGGATGCCCGCAGCCGCACCTCGTGCTCGGGGATGCGCGTGACCGACCGCAGCCGGCTCGACCGGTGCCATCCGCCGGCCAGCAACCGCTCGCCGTCGTTGCCCCGGGGGGCCATGACCTCGTCGACCTCGCGGCCCACCAGCTCCTCCGACGAGTAGCCCAGCATGTCGACCATGGCCGAGTTGACCGCCCGCACCCGGCGGTCGCCGTCGCATTCGAGGACCGCGTCGGGGAGGCGGTCGAGCTCGTCCCGCCCCGACATGCTCATGAGGCGCGCTGGCGGGCCGCCTCGAAACACAGGACGGCGGCGGCCATGCCGACGTTGAGCGACTCCCCCCGCCCGGCCATGGGGATGGTCACCGTCTCGTCGACCAGCCGGTCGAGCTCCGCCGGCAGACCCGACGCCTCGTTGCCGAGGACGATGGCCGTGGGCCGGGCCAGGTCGGCCTGGTGGTAGGCCCGCCCGCCCGCGGGCCGGGTGGCGACGCGGTGCAGTCCCCAGTGGCCCAGCGTCGCCAGCACCTCGTCAGGCTCCCCTCCTGCAACGACACGTACGTGGAACAGCGATCCAGCCGACGCCCGGACCGTCTTCGGGTTGTAGACGTCGACGGTGCCGTCACAGCAGATTACCCCGCCCACCCCCGCCGCCTCCGCGGTGCGCAGGACCGTGCCCAGGTTCCCGGGGTCCCGGACGTCGACGCACACCACCACCAGATCGGCGTCCCGGAGGGCGGATAGGGCCACGTCGATATAGGGGGCCACCGCCAGCACCGGCTGGGGCGTCACCGTCCCCGCCACCCGCTCCAACACGCCCGGGCCCAGGTCCGAGGCCCGGATGCCGGCGGCCAGGGCCCGCTGCACCGTCTCGTGGTCGGCCCCGCCGGGCGGGAGGTAGAGCGACTCGATGGCCGCGCCTGCGTCGAGGGCGGCGTCGAGGACCTTGAGCGAGTCGATCACGAACGAGCGCTCGGCCTGGCGGGCGGTGGGGCGCTGCACCAGCTTGCGCACCCGCTGGACCCGCTTGTGCTTGAACCCCAACCCGTTCGCCGGGGCGGGGGCGGGACTCACGAGGCGGCGCTGGTCTCCGCGACATCGGCGTCAGGGGCGTCAGGGGCGTCCGGGGCGCCGGCGGCGGCCTTCTCGTTGCCCGCCTGGGCCAGCTTCACCAGGGCGGCGAAGGCCACGTCGTCGCGCACGGCCAGGTCGGCCAGGATCTTGCGGTCGACCTCGACGCCGGCCTCCCGCAGGCCGGAGATGAAGCGGCTGTAGCTCATGCCGTGCAGGCGGGCACCGGCGTTGATGCGCTGGATCCACAGCTGGCGGAAGTCACCCTTGCGCGCCCGCCGGTCGCGGAAGGCGTACTGCAGGGAGT
>JAXDMK010000035.1:0-19111 GCA_034666105.1 Actinomycetota bacterium
CGCATCGCGGCCCAGACGGCCAAGCAGGTCATCCTCCAGCGCATCCGCGAGGCGGAGCGGGAGATGAAGTACGAGGAGTACGCCGGCCGCGAGGGCGACATCGTCACCGGCATCATCCAGCAGAACGACCAGCGCTACACCCTCCTCGACCTCGGTCGGGTGGAGGCCCTGCTGCCCCAGGCGGAGCAGGTGCCCTACGAGCGCTACGAGCACGGCGCCCGGCTCAAGGCCTACATCGTCGAGGTGCGCAAGACCACCAAGGGCCCCCAGATCGTCGTCAGCCGCACCCACCCCGGCCTCATCAAGCGCCTGTTCGAGCTCGAGGTGCCCGAGATCAGCGACGGCGTCGTCGAGCTCAAGGCGGTGGCCCGCGAGCCCGGGCACCGCACCAAGATCGCGGTGTGGTCCAACGACCACAACGTCGATCCGGTGGGCGCCTGCGTCGGCGCCCGGGGCGCCCGGGTGCGCATGGTCGTCAACGAGCTGCGGGGGGAGAAGGTCGACATCGTCCCCTTCTCCGAGGACCCGTCCGAGTTCGTGATGAAGGCGCTGTCGCCGGCCCGGGTCAAGGAGGTCCGGGTCAACGAGGAGACCGGCACCGCCGAGGTGATCGTCCCCGACTACCAGCTGTCGCTGGCCATCGGCAAGGAGGGCCAGAACGCCCGCCTGGCCGCCCGCCTCACCGGCTGGCGGGTCGACATCAAGAGTGAGTCCCAGCTCATCGAGGAAGAGACGGCCTACGCCAACGAGGACTGGGCCGAGGGCGAGTGGGTCACCAACGATGCCGGCGACATGGTGTGGCAGCCGGCCGAGGGCGGCGAGGCGCTGACCGCGGAGGCGTGGTCGGAGGCCCCGGACGACGCCGAGTCGGCCCCGCCCGAGGCGGCCCCGCCCGAGGCGGCCCCGCCCGAGGCGGCGAGCGCCGACGCGGACGCGGTTGCGGAAGCGACGGCGGCGGTGGACGAAAAGGAAGGGGAGGAATAGCGGCGGGGCCGGTACCTGTTCGTACCTGTGTCGGATGCCGGAGGACGGCACCCGTCGACGAACTGGTGCGGGTGGTGGCGGGGGCCGGCGGAGCGCTCCTGGAAGGTCGGTCGTGGCCCGGGCGGGGGGCATGGTTGTGCGCCGAATCGCCCGCCTGCATCGACGCCGCCGAACGCAAACGGGCCTTCTCCCGGGCCCTGCGCACCGAGGTCGACAGCTCGGCCGTCGAGCCGCTTCGAACCTCTCTGGCCCGGCGTGGGAGAATAGGAAACTTGGAGCAGGACCGGCCACCGGCCGGAGAAAGGATCTGACTCACCACTTGGCAGCAAGGATCCGGGTCTACGAGCTTGCACGCGAGCTCGGGCTCACCAACAAGGAGACGCTCGACCTCTGCATCGCGCTCGGGATCGGTGTCAAGAGCCACTCGTCCAGCATCGAGGACGCCCAGGCTGACCGCGTCCGCCGCAAGGCCGACCGCGAAGGACTTCGCCGCGACGTCCAGCCCCCCGAGGACGGGCCGTTGCCGGGTCGCCCCGGCGCGTCCGACGCCCCGCCGGCACGCGACGACGTGCCCCAGAAGCGCGACCTCCGGCTGATCACCAGCCGCCCCGCCAGCGAGCAGCCCGAGCCGGGATCCTCCTACGGCCAGTCCTACGGGCAACACAGCGGTCAGGGCTATGGCCAGCCGTCGCACCGACCGGCGGTCGGCGACCCCGGCCCGCGCCCCTCGGCCCCGCCCGCCGACAGCGGCACCCGCCCCGGAGGCGAGCCCTTCACCCGGCCCGCGGCCGACGGCCCCGGTGTCTCCGCCCCCCGGCCGACCGCACCGACCACCCCCGCCCCTGCCCCTGCCGCCGGTGCCTCGGCCCCTCCGGCCACCCCGACGGCGCCCGCCGCCCCTCCGGCCGCGGCCGCATCGACTGCCCCCGCCGGCGCCCCCCCTGCGGCCCGACCCGACGGCCCCGGCACCGCCGGCCCCGGCACCACCGGCACCGGCCCCGGCGCCGCCGCGCCCCGCCCCGAGGCGCCCCGGCCCGAGACCGTCCGACCCGACGCCGCCCGCACCGACACCGGCTCCGCGCCCGCTCCCTCCGTCCGACCCGAAGGCCCCGCGCCCGCCTCCCGCCCGTCCGACCCGGGCGTCAGCCGCCCCGCGGCCCTGGCCCCGTCGGGCCCGTCCGGTCCGGGAGGGCCCGGCGCGCCGTCCCGTCCCGCCCCTGCCCCCGCCCGACCCCTGGCGCCCGCCGCCTCCGGGGCCCCGACCACTCCCATCCGCCCGGCGGACGCGCCCGCCGGCCCCAGCGGCCAGGGTCGACCCGGCGGCCAGGGTGGCCCCGGCCGTCCCGCCGGCGGTGGCCCCGGCCCCGGCCCGATGACGGGTGCCCCCGGCTCCGGGCGCCCCGGCGCCCCGACCGCATCCGGCCCCGGCTCCGCCCCGACAGCCAACACCACCACGCGCCCCGCCACCCCCGGCCGCCCCGGTCCCGGCGGCCCCGGTGGCTCGCCCCGCCCGGCGGCGCCGGGCGCTCCCGGTGGTCCCCCCCGGTCGGTCACGGGCAAGGCCATCCCGCCGCCTCCCGGTGCCCGCCCCGGCGGTCCGCCCCGCTCGGCCAGCGGCAAGCCCATCCCGCCGCCCCCCGGCCTCGGCGGCCGTACCCCGCCCCCCGCCCCCCAGGGTCCGGCCCGCTTCGCCGGCCCCGGCGGCTCCCGCCCCAGCGGCGGCCCCAGCGCCCGTCCCGGCGGACCCACCGGCGGACCCGGTGCCGGCCGTCCCACCGGCGGACCCGGTGCCGGACGTCCCGCAGGTACCGGCGGTCCCGGTCGTCCCGGCGGCGGCTTCGGCGGCCCCCGTCCCGGCGGCGGCCCCGGTGGCGGTCCCGCCGGCGCCCGTCCCGGTGGCTTCGGCGCCCCCGGTGCCGGCCGCGGCCCCGGCGGCGGCCCCGGCGGAGGTCCCCCCGGCCGTGGTGGCGGACCCGGCGCCAACCGTCGTCCACCGCAGCGCAGGCGTCGGCGCCGGCGCAGCTTCGAAGAGCTGGAGGCGACGCCCTCCACCACCTACACCCGCTCCGACGCGCCCATCCCCGAGGGCGAGGTCGTCATCGAACGGGGCTCGACGGCCCAGGAGCTGGGCCCCAAGCTCAACCGCACCGCGGCCGACGTCGTCCGCTTCCTGTTCCAGCAGGGCGAGATGATCACCGCCACCCAGTCGCTCAGCGACGACATGATCGAGCTGTTCGCAGCCGAGGTCGGTGCCGAGGTTCTCCTCGTCGACCCCGGTCAGGAGCAGGAGGTCGAGCTCCAGAGCATGCTCCGGTACGACGACGACGAGGACGAGGAAGCCCTTCGTCCCCGGCCGCCCGTCATCACCGTCATGGGCCACGTCGACCACGGCAAGACGCTGCTCCTCGACCGCATCCGGGAGACCAACGTGGTCGCATCGGAGGCCGGTGGCATCACCCAGCACATCGGCGCCTACCAGGTGGAGAAGGGCGGTCGCCTGATCACCTTCATCGACACCCCCGGCCACGAGGCGTTCACCGCCATGCGGGCCCGGGGGGCCGAGGCCACCGACATCGCGGTGCTGGTGGTGGCGGCCGACGACGGCGTCATGCCCCAGACCATCGAGGCCCTCAACCACGCCAAGGCGGCCGACGTGCCGATCGTGGTGGCCATCAACAAGATCGACCGCGACAACGCCGACCCCAACCGTGTCCGCCAGCAGCTCTCCGACCATGGCCTGGTGCCGGAGGAGTGGGGCGGCGACACGATCATGGTGGAGATCTCCGCCCTCCAGAACCTGGGCGTCGACGACCTCCTCGAGCAGCTGCTGGTGGTGGCCGACGTCGAGGAGCTGGTGGCCAACCCCGAAGGCCGGGCCTTGGGCGTGGTCCTCGAGGCCAACCTCGACGTCGGACGGGGCCCGGTGGCCACGGTCCTCGTCGAGCGGGGCATGCTCCAGGTGGGCGACCCCATCGTGGCCGGCGCCGCGTGGGGCCGGGTGCGGGCCCTCATCGACCACACCGGCGAGAACGTGAAGGAAGCACCCCCGTCCACGCCGGTGCAGGTCCTGGGCCTGTCCGACGTGCCCCGGGCCGGCGACGAGTTCCGCGTGGCTCCCAACGACAAGGTCGCCAAGACCGTCGCCGCCGCCCGGGCCCATCGCTACCGGCTGGCCGACCTGCGCAAGAGCAGCTCGGTCATCGGCTCCGGCGCCCGCCTGGAGGACATCTTCGAGCAGATCCAGCGGGGCGAGACGGCCACCCTGAACCTGATCCTCAAGGCCGACGTCCACGGGTCGCTGGAGGCGCTCACCGAGAGCCTCAAGCGCCTCGAGCGGGAGGAAGTCAAGCTCGCCTTCCTCATGCGGGCCGTCGGTGGGATCACCGAGAACGACGTCCAGCTGGCCACCGCGTCCAACGCCACCATCATCGGGTTCAACGTGCGGCCCGACCGCAACGCCCGGGAGCTGGCCGAGACCAACGACGTCGAGATCCGGACCTACCAGATCATCTACCAGATCCTCGAGGACATCGAGAAGGCCATGGTCGGCCTGCTCAAGCCCGAGTACACCGAGGTGGTCACCGGCGAGGCCGAGGTCCGCGAGGTCTTCCGGGTCCCCAAGATCGGGGCCGTCGCCGGCTGCTACGTGCGCAACGGGGTCATCACCCGGGGCTCGAAGGTCCGCTTCCTGCGGGAGGGGGTCGTCATATGGACGGGCAGCATCACGTCCCTGAAGCGGTTCAAGGACGACGCCCGCGAGGTCGCCACCGGCTTCGAGTGCGGTATCGGCCTGTCCGACTTCCAGGACCTCAAGGGCGGCGACATCATCGAGACCTACGAGGAGCGCGAAGTACCTCGCTCGTAGTCGGCCCCATGCACATCGCAGTCATTCGGATCGAGCTCCACATCCCTGCCTCGCGCTCGCTGAAAGAGAAGCGGGCGGTGGTGAAGCCCATCGTGGAGGGGATGCGCCACAAGTTCTCGCTCTCGGTGGCGGAGACCGACTTCCAGGACAAGTGGCAGCGGGCCGAGATCGGCGTGGCCGTGGTCTCGTCGACCGTCTCCCACGCCCAGGAGGTGGTCGACTCGGTGGAGCGGTGGGTGTGGAGCCGGCCCGACATCGAGGTGTCCCGGTTCGAGAGGGAGTGGGTGGACACCGGTGCCTGACCAGAGCAAGCGCCGGCCGGGGCGGCTCGACCGGGTGAACCACGCGGTGCAGGAGGTGGTGGCCGACGAGCTGGAGCTGATCGGCGACGAGCGCCTGGGCCTGATGACGGTGACGGGGGTGAGGGTCGACCCCGACATGCGTCACGCCAAGGTGTGGTTCTCCTCCATCGCCAAGAACAACGACCACCGGCCCGGCACCACCGACGAGAAGGTGGCGGCCATTCTGGGCGAGCACCGCGTCCGGCTACAGAAAGCGATCGCCCGACAGCTACGGTTGAAGCGGACCCCCGAGTTGGTGTTCCACCCCGATCCGGCCATCACCGCCGGTGCCAGAGTGGAAGACATCCTTCGGGGACTGCAGACGGGGGACGATGGTGGACCAGCCGAGTGACGTAGCGCCGAGTGACCTGGTCGATCGCGGTGAGGCGGCCCTCGGCCGGGCCGCGGAGGTGATCGCCGCCAGCACCGGCACTCTCGCCCTCGCCTGCCACCACACCCCCGACGGCGACGCCCTGGGCTCGATGCTGGCCATCCACCACCTGGCGCTGGCCGCGGGCAAGACGGTGGTGTCGTCGTGGCCGGAGCCGTTCGTGGTCGCCCCCCACTACTCGTTCCTTCCCGGCCTGGAGCTGATGACCAAGCCGGGCGACTTCCCCGCCGAGCCCGAGCTGATGATCACGCTCGACTGCGGCTCCCTCAGCCGGCTGGGCGAGCTGGGCCCACCGGCGATGGCGGCCCACGAGCTGATCGTCATCGACCACCACGTCACCAACGACGGCTACGGCACGATCAACGTCATCGACCCCTCCGCGGCGGCGTCGGCCGTCATCGTCCGCCGCCTGGTCGACCGCCTCGGCTGGGCCCTCACGCGCGACGCCGCCGTCTGCCTCTACACCGGCCTGGTGTGCGACACCGGCCGCTTCCAGTACGAGGGCACCACGCCCCAGGTCTTCGCCCTGGCCGAGGAGCTGTCCGCCTTCGACCTTCCCATCGCCTCCATGAACCGGCAGCTGTTCGAGGAGCACCGCTTGGCCTACCTGCGCCTGGCCGGCGACGCTCTCCAGCGGGCGGTGCTCGACCCCGAGCGCCGGTTCGTGGCCACGTGGGTGTCGGCCGACGACCTGGTCCGCCACGGCGTCGACATCGAGGAGACCGAGGGCCTCATCGACCTCGTCCGCCGCACCACAGAGGCCGACGTGTCGGCCGTGCTCAAGGAGACGCCGGAGGGCACCAAGGTGTCGCTGCGGGCGGTCACCGATTTCGACGTCGGCGCCGTCGCCACCCACTTCGGCGGCGGCGGGCACAAGGCGGCGGCCGGCTTCACGTCCGACCGGCCGGTGGCCGAGGTCCTGGCCGCCATCCGTGACGTCCTCCCCGTGGTGACGGGGCCGGACGCGGGCCCGCACTGACCGATTCTCCTGCCGTCGACGGCCTGGCCGTCGTCGACAAGCCCGCTGGCTGGACGTCGCACGA
This sequence comes from Actinomycetota bacterium, assembly GCA_034666105.1. GTDB lineage: Bacteria > Actinomycetota > Acidimicrobiia > Acidimicrobiales > AC-14 > JAXDMK01. The sequence goes on from JAXDMK010000035.1 coordinate 6,625, forward strand.
CGTGGTCGGTCGCACCCGCCGCATCTTCGGCCAGCGCCGGGTGGGCCACGCCGGCACCCTCGACCCGGACGCCACCGGCGTGCTCGTCCTCGGCCTGGGCCGGGCCACCCGCCTGCTGAAATACCTCACCGGCCTGTCCAAGACCTACGTGGGCGAGGTGGTGCTGGGGGTGTCGACCTCGACGCTGGACTCGGCGGGCGAGGTGACCGGCGTGTACGACATGAACGGCGTGTCGCCGACCGACGTGGCCGCGGCCGCAGCCCGGTTCGTGGGCGAGATCGAGCAGGTGCCGCCCATGGTGTCGGCGGTGAAGGTCGGTGGGCGCCGGCTCCACGAGCTGGCCCGGGCCGGTATCGAGGTGGAGCGCTCCCCCCGACGGGTGACCGTCACCCGCTACGACGTGGCGCCCACCGACGACCCGTTGGTGTTCACGGTCGAGGTCGACTGCTCGTCGGGCACGTACGTGCGGACGCTGGCCGCCGACCTGGGTACCTCGCTCGGGGGAGGGGCCCACCTGCGCCATCTGCGGCGGACGGCGGTGGGCTCCTTCACCCTGGCCGACGCGGTCCCGCTGGAGGCTCTGGGCCGCGAGCACGTGCTGCCCCCGGTCGAGGCCCTGCGGGGCTACCCGGTTGAGACGGTCGACGCCGACGTGGCCGCCGCCGTGGCTCACGGGGCCGTCCTCCAGAAGGTGTGGGCGGGCGCCGGCCCGTGGGCGGTGGTCGACGCCGGCGGCGGGCTGCTGGCGGTGTACGAGCTGCGTCCCGACGGAAGGGTCAAACCGTCCGTGGTGATGGCCGGGTAGCTTCCGCCCCAATGGAGCCGACGGGAATGGAGATCGTCAGGGACCTGGCCGCGATGACTCCGCCGCGGGCGGGGTCGGTGGTCACCATCGGGTCCTTCGACGGGGTGCACCTCGGGCACCGGGCGGTCCTGGGGGAGCTACGACGGCTGGCCGACGGTGCGGGCGCGGCGGCCACCGTGGTCACCTTCGACCGTCACCCGGCGACGGTCGTGCGGCCCGAGGCGGCGCCCAAGCTCCTCACCGATCTCGACCAGAAGCTGGAGCTGCTGGACGCGACCGGGGCGGTCGACGTGGTGGTGGTCGTGCGCTTCGACCGGCCCCGCTCCCGGGAGGAGCCGGAGGACTTCGTCAAGGAGATCCTGGTCGACGGCTTGCGGGCCCGCACCGTGGTGGTGGGCGAGGACTTCCGGTTCGGCCGCAACCGGCGGGGCGACGTCCGCCTGCTGCGGGCGGCGGGGGAGCGGTGGGGCTTCGACGTGGTCGGGCTGGGCCTGGTGGAGGTGGCGGGGCCCTCGGGACAGACAGGGGACGGGCAGGTGTCGTCGACCGCCATCCGCCGGCTCCTGGCCGCGGGCGACGTGGACGGGGCGGCCCGGCTGCTGGGTCGGCTGCACGAGGTGCGGGGCGCGGTCGCGCCCGGCGACCAGGTGGGGCAGGAGCTGGGATTCCCCACCGCCAACCTCGACGTGCCGCCCGACATCCTCCTGCCCGCGCCCGGGATCTACGCCGGCTGGTACGTCCGCCCCGACGGCTCCTGCCACCAGTCCGCCATCTCCCTCGGCGTCCGGCCGACGTTCCACCCCGCCGGCAGCCCCCTGGTGCTGGAGGCCTACCTCCTCGACTTCACCGGCGACCTCTACGGCGAGGCGGGCCGGGTCCGTTTCGCCCGCCGCCTCCGGGACGAGGTCCGCTTCGAGTCGGCCGCCGCCCTGTCGACCCAGGTCGCGGCCGACGTCGAAGCCACCCGCCAGGCGCTCGCCGTCTCGAACTGGTGACACGTACCGCCCGCAGAGGGCGCTGAACGTCACCAGTTCGTGGCCGCCCCGCCGCCGGCCAACCGGTGACACCTACCGCCCGCAGAGGGCGCTGAACGTCACCAGTTGCACATGGGGACGGGCTCGATGGCGTCGTCCGGTTGGAAGCCGAGGATCTGCCCGTAGAACCACAGCTCGGCCTCGGCCGCCCGCACGATCGTCGCCGCCTGGCGGAAGCCGTGCTGCTCGCCCTCGAAGGTGACGTAGGCGAAGGGCAGGCCCTTGGCCCGCAGGGCGTCGACCATGACCTCGGCCTGGGCCGGCGGGACGACCTTGTCCTCCAGCCCCTGGAACAGGATGACGGGCGACGACAGGCGGTCGGCGGCGTGGATGGGGGATCGAGCCCGGTAGACCTCGGCCGCCTCCGGCCACGGACCGACCAGCCGGTCGAGGTAACGCGACTCGAACTTGTGGGTATCGGTGGCCAGTGCGGCCAGGTCGGCCACCCCGTAATAGCTGGCGCCGGCGGCGAAGACGTCGGAGAAGGTGAGGGCGCACAGGGTGGTGAAGCCGCCCGCGCTCCCGCCCCGGATGGCCATGCGCCGGCCGTCGACGAGTCCGTCGGCGGCCAGGTGGCGGGCGGCGTTGACGCAGTCGGCCAGGTCGACCACGCCCCATTGGCCGTCGAGGCGCCGCCGGTAGGCCCGTCCGTAGCCGGTACTGCCCCCGTAGTCGACGTCGACCACGGCCAGGCCCCGGCTGGTGAAGTACTGGATGGACAGGTCGAGCTCGGAGCGGGCGTTGGCCGTGGGCCCGCCGTGGCTCATGACGATCAGGGGCGGGAGCTCGCCGGCGGGCGCCCCGAAATCCTGGTTCGCCGGCGCGTAGAAGAGGGCGTGGGCCTCGAGCCCGCCGTCGGTGGGGAACGTCACCGCCTCGGGCTCGGAGAGGTAGCCCGGGTCGAACGTCTCCTCCCGGCTGCGACGGACGACCTGGACGTGGCCGTCCCCGAGGTCGATGCGGACGACGGCCGGCGCCTCCCGGGCCGACGCCGCCACCGCCACGACCGCGGCCGGCCCGTGCGCCTGCACCGACGAGAACGACGTGTACCGCGTGGTCACCACGTCGCCACCGACGACGGTGAGCTCGCCGACGCCGTTCGTTGTCCGCACCGCGGCCACCGTCCCGTCGGGGAGCACCGCGGCGCGGGACAGCCCGAACACCCAGTCCGGCCCGCTGTACTCCGCCTCCTCCTCCACCAGGATCCGGCCGTTGCGGTAGAGGTTCCACCAGCCGGTCCGGTCCGACGCCCACAGCAGGCTGCCGTCGGGCGCCCATCGGGGCTGGGAGATCGACTCGTCGGGCCCGCCCGCCACCAGGTCGCCGTCGACCCACAGCTCGGTGCCGTCCCACGGCATGTTGGGGTGGTCCCACGACAGCCAGGCCAGGTGCCCGTCGGGCGACCAGCGGGGGGCGGCGTAGAAGTCGTGGCCCTCGGTGACGACCTGCTCGGGGAGGAGCACAAGGTCGTTGACGACCTCGCCCGAGTCGAGGTGCCGCTCGCGCACGGCCGCCACCCGCGTCCCGTCCGGGCTCACCGCGAGGTCGGCGTAGCGGGCGCCGGCGGCCGTCACCGCCTCGGGCGCACCGGACCCGGGCTCCAGCCGGTACACCCGTTGGTCGGCGAAGTTGGCGAACCACACCACCCCGTCCCGCACCGTGAACGACCCGCCGCCGTACTCGTGGACCGTGGTCCGAGCCGAGAACCCCTCCGGCAGCACCTCCACCAGCCCGTCGCCGCCGGGCGTCCAGCGCATGATCGCCTGGCGCCCGCCCTCGGCCGGGCGGCCCTCGTTCCAGTAGACATCGGCGCCGTCGACCACCACCTGTCCGAGAGAGACCGCCCGTTCCACGAGCCGGTCGGCGGTGATGGGGGACGCCCACGACCCGTAGGGGGCGACGGTGGTCACCCGGCCGACTGTACGGGCGTCAGGCGGTGCGGTGGATCGAGTCGGCGAGCACGATGTCGCGTCGCTCGTCCTCGGCGTCGGTGCCGGCGGGCGCCCTGCCGTTCCGGGGGGTGGCAGCGAGCGGAACCTCGCCCGCCCGGGTGGCCTCGGTCGGCACCTCGCCCGGCACCCGGGGCACCGGGAGGTCGACGGTGACGGTGCCGTGGTCCTCCTCCCAGCGCACCACGTTGACCACCGCCGAGTACACGATCAGCCGGCCGAAGAAGAGGAGCCAGGCGAGGATGGCGAAGACCACGCCCAGCGACCCGTAGAGGGCGGACGACGACGCCACCAGGCGGGGGACGTAGATCGACCCCACCAGCTTGAGCGCCTCGAACCCGAGCGCCCCCACCGCCGCCCCCGGGAGGAGCGCCTTCCAGCCGACGTCGCGGTTCGACAGGGCCTTCATCGTCCACAGCCACAGGGCCAGGTTGAGACCCAGTCCGACGAGGATGCTGAGAGGCGACAGCCAGCCGGGGAGGAAGTTGAGGGCGGCGCTGACGGCGAACGACCCCAGGAAGAGGACCGACGCCCCTCCCAACCACGCCAGACCCTTGATCTTGTCCTTCCACCCCTGGCCGGTGACCTGCCACGAGGTGTTGATGGCGTACTGGAGGGCGGCCACCAGCCCCAGTCCGGACCACAGCAGGCCCACCACCCCGACGATCGAGGCCGTCTTGCGGCTGTTCTCGGCCACCCGGATGGTGTCGACGACAGCCTTGGCCGCGTCGCCGGTGAGGCCGAGCCGGTCGACCACGCTGCCGGCCAGGTCGGGCGAGCCGGCGGCGAAGTAGCCCAGGACGGCCACCGCGAACAGGAGCAGGGGGAAGATGGAGAGGAAGCTGGACAGGGTCACCGCCGACGCCATGTAGTTGCCGTTGAGCTCCCCGTAGCGCTTCTGGACCCGGATGACGGTCCGCAGCACCTGCAGGTTCTTGGATTCCGCCCACCGATCAAGCTTTTCGAGCACGCCGGGTTTGTACCCTGGGTCAGTGGAGCGAAATCGCGCGGCGGCGCTCAGGCTGGGCGACCTCGATCCCAAGCGGATCCCTACCCACATCGGCGTGGTCATGGACGGCAATGGCCGGTGGGCTCAGAAGCGGGGCCTGCCCCGCACCGAGGGCCACGGGGCGGGGGAGGAGGCCCTGTTCGACACCGTCGAGGGGGCGCTCGAACTGGGCGTGAAGTGGCTGACGGTGTACGCCTTCTCCACCGAGAACTGGAAGCGGCCGGTCGACGAGGTCCGCTACCTCATGCGCTTCAACGAGGGCATCCTCACCCGTCGGCGGGACGAGCTGCACGACCGCGACGTCCGCATCCGGTTCATGGGCCGGCGCGACTGGCGGGTGCCCCGCCGACTGGTGCGGCGGATGGACGAGGCCCTCGACCTCACGGCCAAGAACCAGACGATGACCCTCACGATCGCCTTCAACTACGGGGGCCGGGCCGAGATCGTCGACGCGGTGAAGTCGTTGCTGGCGTCGGGCGTGCCCGCCGACAAGCTGACCGAGAAGGGCATCCGCGACCACCTCTACGCGCCGGACATGCCCGACCCCGACCTGGTCGTGCGCACCTCGGGGGAGTACCGCATCTCCAACTTCCTGTTGTGGGAGCTGGCCTACAGCGAGCTGGTGTTCACCGAGGTCCTCTGGCCCGACTTCCGGCGGGAGCACCTCTACGAGGCGGTACGCGAGTTCCAGTCGCGCGATCGCCGCTTCGGCGGCATCGAGTAGGTCTGAAACCGGGCGACCCGGCGGCCGGCCCCGGCCGACGGCGGGACGGGTGCCCGCCGCCGGCCGGATCCGGTCAGCTCTCGCACTGGGCGTTCTGGTCGCCCACTTGTCCGCCGCCGAAGCACAGGTCGGTGCCCGCCCCTCCGACCAGGCGGTCGACACCGAGGCCGCCGAAGAGGCGGTCGTCGCCCGCCAGCCCGGTCAGGTCGTCGTTGTCGGCGTCGCCCGACAGCGTGTCGGCCCCGTTGCCTCCGTCGAGCCGGTCGGCCCCCGGCCCGCCGCAGAGGACGTCGTCCCCCTCGCCCCCGGAGAGCTGGTCGGCGCCACCCTGGCCGAAGATGGTGTCCTTCCCGCCCTGGCCGGCGATGCGGTCGATCCCGGAGGTGCCGTAGATGACGTCGTCGCCCGGCGTGCCGACCGTGACCAGGCCGGGGGCGGCCACGATGATGGCGCCGGCGCCGGGCGGGGGCGGAGCGGCGCACGCCGCGCCCACGATCGACTGGGCCTGGATGAAGCCCAGCCCGGTGTCGAAGTCGAACCCGGGCGTGTTCATGTCGATCGCGGTCGCCTCCAGGGCGGCGTAGAGCTGGGCCGGGGTCAGGGCCGGGTTGTTGTCGAGCAGGAGGGCACCGAAGGCGGCGGCGTGGGGCGTGGCCGCCGACGTCCCGAAGAAGTTGGGGAAGGTGTCGGTGTCGGAGCCGTCGCCGGGGTCGGGGATGTCGGAGCCGAAGAAGGTGTTGTTGACGCCGTCGGGGGCGACGATGCGGGGCTTGTTCCGGATGATCGGGCCCACCGCGTTGCCGGCGGTGTCGAACAGGATCGGCGTGCCCCCGGCGGACGAGTAGGTCTCGGCGACGGGCGGGTTGACGCCGAAGACCGGCGTGTTGTCGTAGAAGGCGGCCCCCACCGCTTCCGCGTTGGTGGCGTTGGCGTGGGGGATGATCGTGGGGCTGCTGGTGGCGAACTCGTCGATCGAGAACACCCCGCTCTGGCTGAAGTCGACGTACTTCATGCGCGCCGGGGCGGTCCCCGAGACCAGTGAGAGCTGGACGTTGAAGGTGGTGTTGGTCGCCGCCATCGGGTTGGTGAAGTTGAAGAACTCCGAGGGGTCACCGCCGACGTTGTTGTTCGTGCCGCTGGCCACGACGTTGTTGAGGTTGTCGAGCAGGCAGATGTTCAGGTTGTTGGCGGATCCCGGCGCGCCGCTCACGCTGAAGAAGGGCTGGTCCCACTGGAAGGAGAGGCGGACACGCGAGCCGGCGGGGATGGTGACCTGCTGGGCGGTGTCGGTGCCGCCCCCGGGGTCGAAGTCGTGCAGGACCCCGCCGCAGCCGTTGTTGCCCGAGTTGCGGAAGCCGCTCTCGTAGGCCAGGCGGTCGAGGTTGCCGGCGAGGGAGAAATAGGGGACGCCGAGGCCGACGACCTGGTCGACCGCCTGGGCGATGACGCCGTCCTGGTAAAAGGGTTCGGTGGCGTAGAAGACGTCGTCGTTGATGATCTGGGCCCCCGCCGCCTGCAGGTCGAGGATGCCCTGGGCGAAGTCGGCCTGGCCGTTGAAGGCGGTGTGGAACGACAGGGCGGCACCGGGGGCCACGTCGTGGACGATCTGCATCATCCCCCGGCCCTCGTCGGTGCCGGGCGTGCACGGGCCCTCGGAGAGGTTGTTGACGCCGGCCGGCAGGTCGTTGCTGGTCATGTCGCCCGCCGCTCCCCCCAGGCAGTTGAAGGTGTCGGACAGGGTGCCGACGGTGACGCCGGTGCCGTCGACGCCGAGGACGACCCGTAGCAGGTCGGTGCCCATGGCCGGGTCGCCCTGGCTGGTGACGTTGCCCGCGCCGGCCGCCGCCTCCGCCGGGCGCAGGAACTGGAGGCTGGCCAGATTGGACGCGGCGGTGAGGGCGCCGACGGGAAGGCGGCCGCTGACCATCCGGCGGAAGGCGGTGCCGTCGACCAGGCCGAGGCCTTGGAGGTCGGCCAGGAGGACTTTGGCGTCGCCGCTGGCGGTGGCGTCGACCGTGATCAGGGTGGGGATGACGGTCCGTGACCGGGTGGCGGACTCGGCCCTCGCCGCCAGCCCGTCCATGAGCTTCTCCGTGGGCGTGAGTGCGGCGAGAACAGGCTTGGTGGTGGTCTGGGCTGCGGCGGGGACGGTGAGGACCATCACCAGCGCGAGCGTCGAGCCGAGGGCCAACGCCTGGAACCGCCTGGAGATCATGGCTGCGCCTTTCTGGTACGGGTTAGCCGCCGGCGCCGGCGCCGGTGTCGGCTGGCGTCGGTTGCAGGAACTGGACGCTGTCGAGTCGCTGGGCGTCGTCGAAGCGCTCGATCGGGAGCCACCCGTCGACCAACCGCCCGAAGAGCACGCCGTCGGTGAGGCCGAGGGCGACGAGGTCGGCCAGGAGTTGCTGCGGGTCGCCCGAAGCCACCGCCTCGATGAGAACCCGCCCGTCCTGCTGGCGCCACTCCGGGCCCAACACGCTGGTGGTCGGGGCGGTGGCGGGAGGTGCCGTCGTCGGGCCACCGGACGGTGCGGTGGTGGAGGCGGCGGTGGTGGAGGCGGGGGTGGTGGACGTGGACGCGGGCGTGGACGTGGACGTCGTCCCGGCGGTGGACGAAGTGGCGGTCGAGCGCTCGGCGGACGTGGAGTCGCCACACGCGGTGGCCGCCATCGCCAGGGCGGCCAGTCCCACGCCGACCCCCGCGGTCGCTCGGACGATGGCCCTCACCGGTCACCGATCGTACCCGGGGGGCATCGCCCTTCGCCGGGACGGGGCGGCCGATACTGGATGGCGTGGGTCTCTACCGGGAGCACGGGGTCGTGCTGCGGACGATCAAGCTGGGGGAAGCCGACCGCATCGTCACCCTGTTGACCGCGGGCCGGGGCAAGGTGCGGGCGGTGGCCAAGGGCGTGCGCAAGACAAAGTCGCGGTTCGGGTCGCGGCTGGAGCCGATGGTGCACGTGTCGCTGCTGATGTACGAGGGTCGGAGCGACCTCGACATCGTCACCCAGGCGGAGACGGTGGAGGTGTTCCGGGCGGTGCGGGAGGACCTCGACCGGCTGTCGAAGGCGCAGTCGCTGCTGGAGGCGTGCGACCAGGTGGCCCAGGAGGGTCACGCCAACCTCCGGCTGTACCAGATGCTGCTGGGCGCCCTGCGGGCGCTGGCCGCCCACGACGCCCCACTGCTCGTACCCGCCTTCTTCCTCAAGCTGCTGGCGGCCGAGGGGTTCCACCCGTACCTGGACGAGTGCGTGGTGTGCGGGGCGGTGGAGGAGTTGTGCGCGTTCGACCAGGTTCAGGGGGGTGTGTTGTGCGGGTCGTGCGCCCAGGTGAGCGGCGGGTCGCCGGTATCCGCCGACGGCCTGGCCCTGGTCCGCCTGGTCCTGGGCGGCGACCTGGCGACCGCCCTGAACACGCCGGTCGGCCCGGCTACGGCCGAGGTGACCCGCCTCGCCACCCGCGCCTTCGAAAACCACATCGAACGCCGCCTCCGTTCGGTGGGCCTCATGGACCGCCGCTAAGGCGGCCCCGCCCCCCCCGCCCGCCGCCCGCCTCGCTCCCGCCACCTCGCTCCCCGCCGCCTCGCCCCGCCGAGTGTGCAGTTACTTCGGTATATCCCACGCCTTTGCACAGTCGGTCGATAACTGTCACACGCCCCTGAGCACTGTTCTGGTCCATGGATGCGATTCGTACCTTCGATGCCGCGGTGGCCCGGGAGGCGTGCCGCCAGCGGAGCGTGATCACCCATGCCCAGGTGATCGGTCTGGGGGCGACGCGTTCCATGATCCGCTCCCCCGCCTCGGCCCCACCTCGTCGGCTGGGCGTCGGAGGGCCGGCGAGGTGTAGCGGCCGACGTGGCGGAGATGAGGATCGTGCGGCTCCTCGTCGAGGCCGGGCTCCCGTTGCCCGTTCGCCAGTGCGCGCTGTGGGTCGACGGCGGGGGCCGTTCCGCAGCGACCGGGTGCGGGCCAATCGGGTCGCCGCCGCCGGGTGGCGGCTGCTGCGGGCGACGCCGGAGGACGCGACCGACGGGCGGCAACTGGTGCAGGCGGCGGGCCGGATACTGGCGGTCGCGGCATGATCCGGCGCCACTACGATCGTCCGGATGCCCGATCTGACCGAAAAGGTCGTCAACCTGGCCAAGCGGCGGGGATTCGTCTTCCCGTCGAGCGAGATCTACGGCGGGTTCCGGTCGACCTACGACTACGGCCCCCTCGGGGTGCTCCTCAAGCGCAACGTGATGGACGCCTGGTGGCGGGCGATGGTCCAGGAGCGCGACGACATCGTGGGGCTCGACGCCGCCATCCTGATGGCTCCCAAGGTGTGGGAGGCGAGCGGGCACCTGGCCACCTTCACCGACCCGCTGGTCGATTGCCGCAACTGCAAGGAGCGGTGGCGGGCCGACCAGATCGGCGACGCCTGCCCCAAGTGCGGCTCCCACGACCTCACCGAGGCCCGTCCCTTCAACCTGATGTTCAAGACCCACGTCGGGCCGGTGGAGAACGAGGGTTCCGTCGCCTACCTCCGCCCGGAGACGGCCCAGGGCATCTTCGTCAACTTCGGCAACGTCCTGCAGACCAGCCGCAAGAAGCCGCCGTTCGGCATCGCCCAGCAGGGCAAGTCGTTCCGCAACGAGATCACCCCCGGCAACTTCATCTTCCGCACCCGCGAGTTCGAACAGATGGAGATGGAGTTCTTCGTACCGCCGGACCAGGGCCAGAAGTGGTTCGAGTACTGGTGCGAGGAGCGCATGCGCTGGTACACCGACCTCGGAATCCCGGCCGATCAGCTCCGCCTCCGCCACCACGACCCCGAGGAGCTCTCCCACTACTCCCGCGGCACCGCCGATGTGGAGTTCCTCTATCCCTGGGGATGGGGCGAGCTGGAGGGCATCGCCAACCGGGGCGACTACGACCTCACCCAGCACGCCAAGTTCTCCGGCGAGCGGCTGGAGTACTTCGACCAGGCGTCCGGGGAGCGCTACGTCCCCCACGTGATCGAGCCCGCGGCTGGCGTGGGCCGCTCGATGATGGCCTTCCTCCTGGCCGCCTATGACGAGGACGAGGTGGCGGGCGAGGCCCGCACCGTCCTGCGCCTCGACCACCGGCTGGCGCCCACCAAGGTGGCGATCCTGCCCCTGTCCCGGAAGGACACGCTCACGCCCACCGCCCGCGAGGTCTTCAACCGGCTCAAGGTCCACTTCATGTGCGACTACGACGAGACCCAGTCGATCGGCCGCCGCTACCGCCGCCAGGACGAGGCGGGCACGCCCTACTGCGCGACGATCGACTTCGAGACCCTCGACGACAAGGCGGTCACCGTCCGCGACCGCGACACCCTGCTCCAGGAGCGGATTCCGATCGAGCAGCTGGTGGAGTACCTCCGGGAGCGGCTTTCGGCCTAGGAGGCGTCCGGCACTTCCCGCTTGGGCGGGCGCTTCTTGAACGGCGACAGCTTGCGCAGCACCGACTTGAGAATTGTCACCGGGTGGGTGAGGGCGAGCGTGAGCTTGAACCTGAGCCCGTTGGGATCGTTCCCGACGCCCAGTTGCCGCAGGGGCGAATTGAGGTCGAAGTAGACCCGCTCGTTCACCATCTTGTCGTCGTCGAACTCGAAGACGAGGGCCATGGGGAAGTCGACCTGGCGGCCGGTGGCGAACAGGCCCCGCCACGTCCCCAGGTGGGTGCCGACGAAGCGGCCCTCGACGAGCACGGCGTCGGCGCCGCCCATCACCCGCGTCGGGGTGAAGACGAAGTCGGGGAAGGCCGACCGGTTCTGCTCGAGGAAGCCGCTTACCGCCTCGGGCCCGTCGAACACCTCGTCGCTGGGGAGAACCTCGTAGCGGGGGTGGTGGAAGACGCCGACGCAGGCCGGGAAGTCGTGGCCGTTCTCCAGCCGCATGTGCTCGTTGACGATGGCCTCGCGGGCCCGCGCATCCGCCACGCCGGCCACGGTAGCAAGCGCGTCCCCAAATCGCACCGGAGCCCGTCGGCACCGGAAGCCGCCACCGAGGCCCAACTAGGCTGGATCCCGTGACGTACGTCTTCGACTTCTCCCATGAGCACGCGGTGCCCCCCATGAGCCTCAAGGACCTCCTCGGAGGCAAAGGGGCGAACCTGGCCGAGATGACCTCGGTGCTCGGTCTGCCCGTACCTCACGGCTTCACCATCACCACCGACGCCTGCCGGGCCTACATGGACGGCGGCTGGCCGGGTGGGCTGTCCGCCGAGGTGGCCGACGCCCTCGAGCGGCTGGAGGCGTCGATGGGCAAGCGGCTGGGCGACGCGGACGACCCGCTGCTGGTGAGCGTGCGGTCGGGCGCCAAGTTCTCCATGCCGGGAATGATGGACACCGTCCTCAACCTTGGCCTCAACGACGACTCGGTGCGGGGCCTGGCCAAGCAGACCGACGACGAGCGCTTCGCCTACGACAGTTACCGCCGCTTCGTCCAGATGTACGGGCGGATCGTTCTCGGCGTGCCGGGCGAGAAGTTCGACGCCCGCTTCGAGGAGGGCAAGGAGCGGGCCGGTGTCGACAGCGACGCCGCTGTGCCCGCCCACGAGTTGGCCGACATGGCCAACGATTTCAAGGCGATCGTCGAGGCCCACACCGGTCAGCCGTTCCCCCAGGACCCGAAAGACCAGCTCAGAGGGGCCATCGAGGCCGTCTTCGGCTCGTGGGGCGGGGCCCGGGCGGTGGCCTACCGGGTGCGCGAGCGCATCCCCCACGACCTGGGTACGGCCGTCAACGTGCAGTCGATGGTCTTCGGCAACCGCGACGACAACTCGGGCACCGGCGTCGGCTTCACCCGCGATCCCGCCACCGGCCAGGCCGGCTCCTACGGCGACTTCCTCATCAACGCCCAGGGCGAGGACGTGGTGGCCGGTATCCGCAACACGCTCCCGCTCAGCGACCTGAGGGAGACGTTCCCCGCCATCTTCCACGAGCTGGAGGCGATCTTCGAGCG
>JAXDMK010000036.1:0-21716 GCA_034666105.1 Actinomycetota bacterium
CGTGAGCGGCCGCCGCGCATCCATCAGCGCCGCGGTGAGGACGTACCGCACCCGACGGGACGTCCCCAGGGGCGCCGCCTCCGAAGGTCTCATCGGCCAAGGCTTTCACCCGGGTGTGACAACGACGCCAGCGCCGGCACGCGGTGGGCCGCTTTGCCAGCGTTGGAGCGACAACGGAGCACCCCCGACCAGCAGCCCGACGACAAGGTTGTCGCTCAAACGCTGGCAACACGATCATCCCGAACGGCAGTCCGACGGGTTGTCGCTCGAACGCTGGCCAACACGATCTCTCCGACCGGCAGTCCGACAGGCCGCCGGCTGGGCGGCGACCGGGGCGGGACGTCAGCTGATACCGAGGTCGCGCAGCCGCTTCCGGCGGCTCGTCACGAAGGCGGCCACGCCCAGGGCGAGGAGGATGAGGGCGCCGACCGCGACTACCACTCCCGATCCGGCCGACGGCGTGCTGGTCTTGGCCGTGCCCCCGACGGGGATCTCCTCCCCGTCGCCGGCGACGGTGGTGCGGGGCTGGGTGGACGGGGCCCCGACCTGCGTGGTGGGAGCGCTGCTCGACGGGGTGGATTGGGCGCGGGCCGCCCCGGGGGCGACGAAGGTGGCGACCACCGCCAGCAGGGCCGTGGCCAGAGCCGGGGCCAGGCGTCTCATTGCTCTGGTGCAGGGGGCGGTCGACATGCCGTCGCGCCTACCCAGGGGGACAGGCCCGCTAACGGCCCCCGGGGCGGCGGGCGCGGGCCCGCTGCCGGAGCAGGGGACGGGGGTCGATCGCCCAGGTGGCGCGCCGCAGGGGGGTGGCCCCGGCCCGGACGACGGTGCCCAGGGCGGCCGCCGTCTCCTCCGCCCGCGCCGCCACCGCGGGCGCCACCGCCGCGCCCGACCAGGCCGCGGCCTCGGCGTCGACGGTGAGAACGTCGAGGTGGCGGGCCACGTCCTCGCCCCCCACGGGCCCGACCCGGGCCGCGTACTCGGGCGCCGTCTCCCACCGCTGCTGGCCGAGGCCGGTGGCGGCCAGGTCCTCCTCCGCCTCGTCCCACGCCACCAGCACCCGTTGGGCGGGGGTGGTCGCCGCCAGCCGGCGCTTCCGGCGGACCGTCCGCCGCACGACGGGCACCGCCGCCATCGCCACCAGCGGCAGGAGGAGGAGCAGGACGAGGGCGGCGTGGAGGAGGCGGCTGGCCACCGACGGGCCGGGCCGGTCGACGGGGCCGGTGGCGGCGGGCGCGTCGGGCGAGGTGGCCGGCGGGGTCGCCCCCGGGGCCGTCGCCGCCCCGCCGGGGACGGTGGTGTCGGGGGTGGCCGGCGTCTCCGCCTCGGCCGGGGCCACGTCGGTGTAGTCCTCCGCCCCCGGCTGACCCCGCCCCGGTGTGGGCTCGAAGGCCACCCATCCGTAGCCGGTGAGGTAGACCTCGGGCCAGGCGTGGGCCTCCCTGTCGGTGACGTGGTAGCGGCCGTCGGCCCCGAGGGCGCCGGGGGTGAAGCCGACCGCCACCCTCGCCGGGAGCCCGACCGAGCGGGCCATGGCCGCGTAGGTGCCGGCGAACTGCTCGCAGTACCCCACCCGGTCCTCCAGGAAGCGGAGGATGGCGTCGTCGCCGTGGCCGGGAGCCACGTCGAGGCTGTAGGTGAACTGCGACCGGAACCAGTCCTGCAGGGCTCGGGCCCGGGCGAAGGGGGTGGTCTGGCCGGCGACGACGTCGGCCGCCTGCAGCCGGACCGACACGGGGAAGTCGGGCGGCAGGCTCAGGTAGCGCTCGGCGATAGGGCCCGGTACCTGGTCGGGTGCGGCGGCCAGGGCGTCGGCGGTGAGGGTGGGGAGGGCGGACTCGACCCGGTAGGCGAGGCCGTCGGCCGACTCCTTGTCGGTGAGCAGGCTGCCCGAGTCGCGCTCGTAGCGGAGCCCGGGGACCTGGCCGTCGACCCGATCGGGCCGGAAGGCGGCCGGCAGCCAGATGGCGGACAGGGCGCCGATGACGAAGTCCTGGGTGAGGGGCTGCTGGGGCCCGCGGGTGACGACGCCGTCGGGCAGGGAGCCCTTGGCCCGCTGGTAGCTGCCCCGCGAAGACCAGATGCTCCCGTCGAAGCGGTCGAGCGACGTCAGCCGCCAGTAGGCGGGCGCGGAGCTGCCCACGGTGAAGACCTCGGCTCCCGACGGGTTCACCAGCCGGCCCCGGATGTCGACCAGGGGACTGACCGTGACCCGCGCCGAGCCCCGGGCCCCGGGCTTGTCGCCGATGCCGAACAGGCTGGGGGAGTCGGCCCCCGGCAGGCGGGGACCGACGACCACGCCGGCCAGCACCGCGGCCAGGCCGACGACCGCCGCCGCCCGCAGCACGGCCCCGTCGCCCTGGGCGCCCCGGGTGCCGAACCACGCCCCGGTGGTGGTGCGGACGCCGACGTCGGCCAGGACCACGAAGGCGAGGACGGCGCCCAGGTAGGCGGCGGTGAGCCCGATCCGATGGCGCTCGGTGCCCAGCATGGCCCCGAAGAGGAACACGACGAACGAGGGCACGATCGCCTCGAACCGGGCCCGGACCCGGAAGGCGAACAGGTCGCCCAGCCACGCCGCCAGCCACGCGCCCACCGCGCAGGCGAGGACGAAGCCCCGGTTGACGGGGGCGGGGGCCACCACCGTGCCGAAGCGGTCCCAGGCCGAGCGCAGGTCGGTCCTGACCGCGTCCAGCGTGGACCCGCCGGGGATGCCGAGCGTGGTGGTGTGGGGCTCGATCACCCACGCCACGTAGAGCAGGAGGCCGAGCCCGGAGATGGCGGCCGCCACCAACGGGTTGAGGCCCCGGCGGCGGACGACGCCGGCCACGACGTGGCTGACCAGGGCCGCGCCCACCACGGGGGGCAGGAACGAGCCGTCGGCGAACAGGCGGGTGAGCGCCGCCAGGGCGGTCACCGTCACCACCGCCAGCGAGACCTCGGCCAGGACCGGGGCCAGGCTGAGGGCCGACAGGCGGCGGGCACCGGTGCCGCCGGCGACCGTTGCCGCCGGCGGCGGGGCCGGCGCCGCGGCCGCGGCCGACGGGTCGCGCTCGATCGTCCTCATGAACGGGCCGCCGGGCGCAGGCCACGACGGCCGACGGACAGGGTGGCGTCCCAGGCGGCGGCGAAGGACCGGTTGGCGGGCACCACCACCACGTGGCCGACGGCGGGCCAGGGAGCGGTGTCGGAACGGGGCCGCCGGCCTTCGAAGGCGACCAGGGTGACGGCCGACGGGGACCGTCCCAGGCGGGTGAGGCGGTCGAGGTCGGGGGGGTCGACGGCGGAGGTGGTGACGACCGCCACCGCCCCGTCGACGGCCCGGTTGGGCCCGAGCGAGTCGAGGCCGCGGGCCCCGTCGCCGGCGGGGGCGAGCACCGCCAGCCGGGCCAGGACCAGCTCCAGGTGGCCGGCGCCCGACCCGAAGCCGGAATCGACGCCGTCGGTGGTGACCAGCCGCACCACCGACCCGTGCTGCCAGCAGGCGGTGATCACGCTGGCCGCGGCCGACACCGCCGCCTCCAGCGACCCGTCGGTGTGGAGGCGGGCCCGGATGTCGAGCACGATGGTGGCCCGTCCCTGCCACGGCACCTCGTTCTGGCGGATCATGATCTCGTCCCGCCGGGCCGTCGACGGCCAGTGGACCCGGCGCAGGTCGTCGCCCTGCTGGTAGGCCCGCAGGGCGTAGAAGTCCTCCCCCGTGAGCCCCACCGCCGCCGCCCGGGGCGTGGTGTGGTGACGATCGCGGCCGGGGCTGTCGGGCAGGGGCCGGACCTTGTCGATGCGGGGGTAGACGGTGAGCTCGGCGATGGGCGCGATCGACGACGAGCGCCGGGCCAGCCCGAATGGGTCGGACCGCTCCGCCTCCAGGGGGCCGATGGCGAACACGCCCCGGCGGTCGGCCGGCAGCCGGTAGCTGGCCTGGTCGGACTGGCCCGGGGCCAGGGGCGGGAGCAGGAAACGGGCCTGGCGGGGGCCGCCGGCGAGGGCGTCGCGCAGCCCGAGGACGGGCGACCGACGCCGGCTGCGGTTGCGGATGGACAGCTCCACCCGGCTGTTGTCGCCCACGTGGACCCGGGGCGGGTTGAGCTGCCGGGACGCCTCCAGGTCGGGATGGCGGGTGATCACGTAGACCGCGCCCGCCACCGCCAGCCCCAGGGCGCCGGCGGCCAGCACGTACAGCTCCACCAGGCCCAGGGCCCGTCCCGCCAGCACCAGGACGCCGGCCCCGATCACCACCCCCCACCCCCGCCGGGTGAGCAGCCCCCTCACCGCATCACCGTCAGCGGGCCGAGGGCACCGACACCGAGCCCAAGACCGACTGGAGGAGGTCGGCCCGGCTGACGCCCCGGAGCTGGGCGTCGCCGGTGAGGGCCAGCCGGTGCTCCAGGACGGGCAGGGCCAGGGCCTTGAGGTCGTCGGGCACCACGTAGTCGCGTCCGAGGGAGGCGGCCCGGGCCCGGGCGGCGCGGAGCAGGCCGAGGGCGGCCCGGGGTGACACCCCGAGGGCCAGCTGCGGGTGGACCCGCGTGGCGGCGGCCACGTCGACGATGTAGCCCTTGAGGCTGGGCGCCACGTGGATGGCCGAGGCGAGGGCGGTCATGGTCTGGACGTCGGCCGCCGACGCCACCGGCCGCAGCGAGGCGGCGGGGTCGGTGCGGCCGTGGGTGTCGAGGATGCCGATCTCGGCCGCCCGGTCGGGGTAGCCCATGCCGATGCGCATGAGAAACCGGTCGAGCTGGCTCTCGGGCAGGGGATAGGTGCCCTCGTGCTCCACCGGGTTCTGGGTGGCGATCACCATGAAGGGAGCCGCCAGCCGGTAGGTGGTGCCGTCGACGGTGACCTGGCGCTCCTCCATCGCCTCCAGCAGCGCCGACTGGGTCTTGGGTGACGCCCGGTTGATCTCGTCGCCGACGACCAGGTTGGCGAAGATGCCGCCGGGGCGGAACTCGAAGGCGCCGTTGGCCCGGTTGTAGACGCTCACGCCCGTCACGTCGCTGGGCAGGAGGTCGGGCGTGAACTGGATGCGCCGCCACGAGCAGTCGAGGCTGCCGGCGATGGCCTTGGCCAGGCTGGTCTTGCCCACGCCGGGGACGTCCTCGATCAGGAGGTGACCCTCCGCCACCAGGCACAGCAGGGCCAGGCGGATGGCCTCGTCCTTGCCCTGGACGATGGTGGCGACGTTGGCCACCACCGCCTCGAAGCTTTCGGAGAAGGTCTGGACGGCTCGGGCCGCGACGCGAGATCTCGACATGGGTGGGGTGCTCAGGTTACCCGCCGGGTGGGCCGAGCCCGGCTCAGCCGGAACCGGCGAAGAGGTTGTCGACCGACAACACGCTCATCCTCTGAGGAGGGTGGAGAATCATCGGCGTGGAGGTTGTCCGGACGGTCGACATCGGGGGGACGGAGCCGGGGTGGGCCCGGTGAGCAGGGCCTGGATCGTCCCCGCCGCCGCCGCCGTGGCCCGTCGCCCGTGGCTGTGGGGGGTGGCCGTCCGCCAGGCGCTGCGGCTGGCCCGCCCCGGGTGGTGGCGACGGTGGCCCCCGCTTCCCGTCCCCGACCCCTCGTACCTGCGCTTTCGCCTCCAGACGGCCTACGGCGACCCCGACCGGCCGCCGTCGGCCCCCGACGTGGTGGCGTATCTCGAATGGTGCCGCCGTTTCGGTCGGCTGCGCTAGCCTTCCCCCCCGATGGGCGTTCCACCAGGACGACGAGGCCCGGCCGATGAGGTCGAGGGGGCCTGACCGGTGAGCAAAGCGCTCGTTCTCAACGCAACCTACGAGCCGCTGTGCGTCGTGCCCATCCGCCGGGCCGTGATCCTGGTCCTGAAGGACAAGGCGGAGATCCTGCACGCGTCCGACCGTGAGCTCCACTCCGAGCGGACGTCGATGCCGGTGCCGTCGGTGATCCGCCTCACCCACTTCGTGCGGGTGCCGTTCCGGGCCCGGGCCGCCCTCAACCGGCGGGCCGTCTTCGCCCGCGACGACCACCGCTGCCAGTACTGCGGCGTCGCCGCCGAGAACATCGACCACGTGATCCCCCGCAGCCGGGGCGGCGAGCACGTCTGGGAGAACGTGGTCGCCTCCTGTCGGCCGTGCAACAGCCGCAAGGAGGACCGCATGCTGCACGAGGTCGGCCTCGTCCTCCGCCGCCGGCCCACCGCGCCCAAGGAGCTCACGTGGATCATCGTGGCGGTGGGCACGATCGACCCCCGGTGGGAGCCGTATCTCCAGGCGGGGGCGGCCCTGTCGGCCTGAACCGGGGGGCGGAGGGCGGCTCGTTCGCCGTCCACCACCAACGGGGACGGGCCGCCGACGGGTTCGACCGACCGTGGCCGGAGCCGTCGGTGAGGACGGTGTGGTTCGTCGAAGTCGACCGGCCCACCCTCGTGCTCGGCAGCACCCAGTCCGAGGCCCTCGTCGACCGGAAGCGGACGGCGGCCGCCGGCGTCGACGTCGTGCGCCGGCACAGCGGCGGGGGCGCGGTGCTGCTCCGGCCGGGGGAGACGGTGTGGGCCGACGTGTACCTGCCCGCCGGCGACGCCTTGGCCGACTCCGACGTGGGCCGGGCCCCCGTGTGGCTGGGACGGGCGTGGGCCCGGGCCCTCGCCGCGGTGGGCGTGACCGGGGCGATGGTGCACGAGGGCGCCCCCCGGCCGGCGACGGCGTGGTCGGCCGCCGTCTGCTTCGCCGGGCTGGGACCGGGCGAGGTCACCGCCGGCGGGGCCAAGGTGGTCGGGATCAGCCAGCGCCGGCGGCGGGACGGGGCGCTGTTCCAGTGCGGAGCGCTGGTGAGGTGGGCGCCGTCCGACCTGGTCGATCTGTTGGCCCTGCCCGATGACGGGGGGGCGGCGACCGGCCCGGGTCTCGACACGGTGGCGGCGGGAACGGGCGTCGACCCCGACCGGCTGGCGTCCGCCTTCGAGGGTGCCTTGAACTCGGCCTGACCAATACCTAGATTATCTAGGTATGAGCCACGATCCCCGCGGTCACCTCGACCTGCTCCTGCTCGCCGTCCTCCAACCCGGACCAGCCCACGGCTACGCCGTCATCGGGGCCCTCCGCGACCGGAGCGACGGCACCTTCGACCTGCCCGAGGGCACCGTCTACCCCGCTCTGCACAAGCTCGAGCGCCAAGGGCTGGTGTCCAGCCGGTGGACCCAGGGCGACGGCCGGCGGCGGCGGGTCTACCACCTCACCGGCTACGGGGTCGCCGCCCTCGCCGCCCGCCGCCAGGAGTGGGGTCGCTTCTCGAGCTCGGTCCAGGCCGTGCTCGGCCGACCGTCGATGGTGACGGCATGACCCCCGACCACGGGTCCGGCAGCGACACCGGCAGCGACACCGGCGACGACACCGGCGACGACATCGGCGACGACATCGGTGCGGGGGGCGCCGTCGAGCGGTACCTCGACCGGCTGGCCGACGCCATGGTGCTGCGGGGCCGATCGGTGCGGCGCATCCTGGCCGAGGCCGACGACCACCTGCGGGAGGCGGTCGCCGAGGGCCGGGCCGAGGGACTCGACCGGGCCGCGGCCGAGGAGCAGGCCGTCGCCCGCTTCGGCCCGCCCACCACCGTCGCCCGCCAGCTGGCCGCGGCCGAGGGCCGGGTGCCGGCGGGCCTGGTGTGGTCGACGCTGCTCTCGTTGTGGCTGGTGGGCGCCATCGGCCTCCTCGCCATAGGCGCCAGCGGGGGAGTGGCGGCGATGATGGGATCGGTGGTCGACAAGGCGTTCGTCGCCGGCGACCCGCCCGGCGTCACCTACACCGCGGCCCGCTGCGCCGAGTACATGGAGTACCAGCCGGGCGCCGCCACCTGCGCCGACGCCGCCCTCGCCCACCATTACGACGAGGTCGTCGGGTACCGGGTCGACGCCGGGATCCTCGGCCTGCTGGCCCTGGCCGGGTGGTGGTTCGTCCGCCACCGCCGGGTGCGGGCGGGCCGTTCCGACGCCCTGCCGCCGGTGCTCGTGGCCCTGGGGGGCACGGCCCTCTTCGGCCTGACCGCCCTCGGCCTGGTCGGAATGGGCGCCATGCAGGGCACCCTGGGCGGGGGCAACTCCGCCGGCGGGCTGCTGAGCGGCGGCCTGGTGGCGGCGGTGGTGGCGGTGGCCTTCGCCGCCTGGCTCGTCCGCAGCTGGCGGGTCCCGGAGGAGATGCCGAGCTAGAACGGGCCGTGGGTGCCAGGATGTCGCATTCCTGGCCCCCACCCTTCTCCCGCGGCACGCCCGCGGACCGGCGTCTTCGCCTCCGTCGCGCTCGTCGCCGCCCTCATCCTGGCCGTAGCCGGCTGCGGATCGGGCCGGGAGGTGGCGGCCGTCGGACGGTCCGTCCCCGGGAGATCCGACACCGACCCGTCCCGGCCGCCGACGCTGTCCGCCGCCGTCGACCAGCCGTCGGAGTCGGTGGTCGACTCCCTGCCCGATCCCGTCGACCCCACCGCGGCCACCGACGCCACCGCGCCCGCGCCACCGGCCCCGACGGCCCCGACGGCCCCGACGACCCCGGCCCCGACAGCCCCGGCCCCCGCCCCGGCCCCAACCGCCGGCCCCGTCCCGCCCGTCGGGCCGTCGTCGCTGCCGCCGTGCGGGTGGCGGTCAGGGACCCCGGCCGCCTACCAGCACGTGGTGTGGATCTGGATGGAGAACCGGCATGTGTCCGAGGTCATCGGCAACCCCAACGCCCCGTACGAGACGCAGCTGGCCGCCTCCTGCGGCACCGGCACCAACTTCTCCCACGCCGGCCAGCCGTCCCTCCCCAACTACATCGCCGCCACCTCGGGCGATACCCAGGGCATCGTCGACAACGGCCATCCGCTGTCCCACCCCCTCACCGTCGACAACCTCTTCCGCCAGGTGCGCAACGGGGGGGGAACGGCCCGCACCTACGCCGAGTCGATGCCGACGCCGTGCTGGGCGGGCGAGACCGGCGAGTACACCTACATCACCAACCCCGCCCTCTACTACTCGAGCCTGGGCGACGCCGCCGCCTGCCTGGCCGACGACGTCCCGATGGGCACGATCGGCAGCGGCGCCCTGGCCGCCGACATCGACGCCGGCACCCTGCCCACGTTCGCCAACCTCGTCCCCGACCTGTGCGGCAACAGCCACGACTGTCCCGTGGCCGCGGGCGACGCCTGGCTGGCCCAGTGGGTGCCCCGCATCCTGGCCGGCGCCAACTACCGCACCCAGGCCACCGCCGTGTTCGTGGTGTGGGACGAGTTCACGCCCATGCCGTTCATCGTCGTGTCCCCGACGACCAGGCCGGGCACCGTGGTCAGCTCATCCCTCGACCACTACGGCCTGCTCCGCACCACCGAGGAGATGCTGGGGCTGCCCTTCCTGGGCCGGGCGGGCTCGGCCGCCAGCATGCGCCCGGGCTTCGGGCTGTGACCGGAAGGTGACCACGAAGACCCACGTGTGGAAGGCGATGCCGGGGAGGATCTCGGCCAGGGGGGCGATCGACCGGGCCGAGAGGTAGAGGCCGGCGGCGCAGGCGGCGGCCTCGGCCAGGAACAGCCGGTAGGCCAGCCGCCGCCAGGGGCCGGGTTGCTGGCCGGCGGCGAAGCGCCACATGAGCAGGGGCAGAGACACGCCCAGGGCGAGGGCGAAGGCGGTGTGGATGCGGTGGGCCGCCGGGCCGCCGCCGAGCGGGACGAAGGCGGCCACCATCTGCCCGGCCAGGCCGCCGAGCATGGCGACGGAGAAGCCGGCGCCCACCGGGTAGCGGCGGCGGACGTCGTGGTGGAAGGCGGCCAGGAGGATGGCGGGGACGGCCAGCCCGATGGTGAACAGAGTGGCCGCCCGGGGGTCGCTGCCCATGTAGCTGAGGGGGTCGGGGCCGAGGAGGTCGAAGCCGCTGACGGCGCTGGCGGTGAGCAACGTCGTCCACACCGTGGCCACCGCGGCCACACCCGTGTAACGGAGGACGGATCGTCGTCGCATCCCCCTATCTTCGGCGCCGGCGGGGGTGGCGGACGACGTGTTCGGCGCGCCTACGGTGGGAAGGCCTCTCGTGTCCGGGTAGTCCACACCTGTCGAGAAATGGCGGTGCGTACATGTCCAACGACCTCGTCCGAACCGGACCGGCCCCCGACGGGCCCGCCCCCGCCCTGCCGGCGGTGGTCGAGGCGATCGTCCCGGTGCTCCGGGGCCGCCTCCACCAGATCTGCTTCTTCCTCGCCTTTCCGGCCGGTGGGTTGGTGATCGCCAGCGCCGACTCGGCCCGGGCCCGGACGGCGGCTGTCGTGTATGCCGTGGGCGTGTGTTGCCTGTTTGGCGTGAGCTCCACCTATCACCGGCGGAAGTGGTCGGCGGCGGCCCGGCCGAGAATGAAGCGGCTCGACCACGCCACGATCTTCATAATGATCGCGGCCTCCTATACCCCGATATGCATGCTCACGTTGGGCGGGGCTCTCGGGTCGCGGGTGTTGCTGGTGGCGTGGTTGGGCGCGGGGCTGGGGGTGGCGTTCGCCCTCAGCGGCATCGCCGAGGCCCGCATCGTGGGGCTGGTCACGTACATCGGACTGGGCTGGATGATGGTGCTCATGCTGCCCGAGCTGACCCGGCGGTTGAGCACCGTCGACCTGGTGCTCCTCCTCGTCGGGGGACTGCTCTACACGGTGGGCTGCATCTTCATGGGCACCCGGTGGCCGGATCCGTATCCCACCGTCTTCGGTTATCACGAGGTCTGGCACGTCATGGTCGCCGCCGCCGCCGCCTGCCACTACCTGGTGATTTTGAGCGCGGTGAAGACCTTCGGTGCGGCTTAGGCGGGAGGCTTGAAGTCGACCATTTCGACGACGAACCAGAGGGTCTCTTGGGGGGCGAAGGTGCCGTTGGGGCTGCCGTCATTGCCGTAGGCGAGGTCGGGGGGGATGCCCAGGAGGCGCTTGCCGCCGACGGCCATGCCGGGGATGCCCTGGCTCCAGCCGGGGATGACGCCGTTCAGGGCGAACGTGACGGGAGCGGGGGGCGTCTTGCCGTAGGAGGCGTCGAAGATGACGCCGGTGGAGCAGGCCACGCCGATGTACTGCACGGTGACGGTGGCGTTGGGGGGCACGGCCGGGCCCGTACCGAGGGTGATGTCCTTGCTGACGAGAGCCGTCGGGGGCGGGCCGACCTCGACGTCGACCTCGGGCGCACCCTCGGGAAGGGGCTGCGAGCGGGCCACGCACGGCTTGCCGGCGGCGGACTGGGCCGCGGTGGTGGCGGTGGCGGCGGTGGTGGCCGTCGTGCCCCCCTCGAGGGTGGTGGAGGTGGTGCTCGTGTCGACCGTCTTGTTGTCGTCGCCCCGGTTCACGATGAGCACGACCGCGGCCAGCACCGCGAAGATGGCTCCGCCGATGATGGCCTGCCGCTGGCGGGCGGCCCGCTTCTTCGCCGCCAGCTCGGCCTCGATCTTCGCCTGCCGGGCTGCCCGTTGCCGATCTCGCTTCGCGTCTGCCATGGCGGCCAGAGGATAGGAGAAGCGGCCCCCGGGCGTCAGGCCGGCGCAAGATCTTCCGGGAATGCCCTTGTTTCCGGCCGCCCGGTCGGTACTCTCCTTCCCCCATCAACCCTCTTGCCGCACTCGTCACCGCGCTCCTGCTGGCCCTCACCATGGGTGCACCCAACGCGCCGGGACGGCAGACGCCCCCCGGCGTGCTCTCCCGGGCCGCCATCCTGCCTACCGGAGCCGTCGGCCACGACATCTCCTGGCCCCAGTGCGGCCGCCCCGTCCCGGCCCCGGCCGTCTTCGGGATCGTGGGGGTCACCGGCGGCCGTTCGTACACTGCCAACCCCTGCCTGAGCAGCCAGTTCGCGTGGTCCGAGGCCTCGCCCGGCGGCTCCGCCTTCTACCTGAACACGTCGAATCCCGGTCCCGCGGGCGAGGCCGTGGACTGGTACGCGCAGCGCACTCCCGACCCCGCCTGCCGGCCCCAGAACGACGGCGCCTGCGCCTACAACTTCGGGTTCAACGCCGCCGCCCAGGCCTTCGCCTACGCCCAGTCGGCCACCGGGGGAAAGGCCATCGGCCGCGTGTGGTGGCTCGACGTGGAGACCGACAACTCGTGGTCTGACACCGACGTGGTGGCCAACCGGGCTTCCCTCCAGGGCACGATCGACTTCCTGCAGCGCCAGCCGGGCGTGATCGTGGGCGTGTACTCCACTCCGAAGATGTGGGGCCTGATCGTGGGCGACCTCCGCCTGCCCCTCCCCAACTGGATGGCGGGGGCGACGACCGTGGCCGAGGCCGCCGCCCATTGCGCCCCCGCCTTCTCCGCCACCGGCGGCCCCGTCGTCCTCAGCCAGTGGGTCGAGGAGTTCGACAACGACTACGTCTGCTGATTGGGTCTTCTGAGTGGGTCTGCTGAGTGGGTCTGCCGGCGGCTGGGCATGAGCCCACCATGCCCACCCTGAAAAACCTCCTGCGCACCGCCCTCCCCCTGGCCGCCATCCTCGGCCTGGCCGGATGCTCGGCCGGGGCCGACCACAAGGCCGACGCCACCGTCACCGCCTGCACCCCGGCGGCCGACGGCGGCAAGCCGGTGGCCGACGGCCAGGTCACCAACCCGACGTCGAAGGTCAGCAACTACTCGATCCACGTCGCCTTCTACGACAGCAGCGGCAACAAGGTCACCGACGGCCTCGACGCGGTCACCGACGTCGAGCCCGGCACCTCCTCGCCGTGGCACGTGACCGGCCTGCAGTCGATGAACGGCCCCGTCGACTGCCGCATCGCCAAGGTCACCAGGAACGTCAAGCCCGGCGGCTGACGCCTACCGGCGGCGCCCGAGCCCGGGGAGCCGGGCGCCGGGGTGGCGCGCCCACCGGCGGGTGGTGGCGATGGGGTGGGGCCGGCGGGCGGCGGCCAGGCGCTCGTCCCGCAACGCGTCCACGTCGGCGTCCTCCAGGGGCTCGAGCGCGCCCACCACCGAGGCCAGGATGTGGTCGGCGAGGGCCGGGTTGCGGGCCAGGACCGGCCCGTGGAGGTAGGTACCGACGATCCGTCCCGCGAAGGCCCCCTCCGTCCCGTCCCCCGAGTCGTTGCCGTAGCCGACCGACACCTGGCCCAGGGCCCGGGCGTCGGCGCCCAAGGTGGTGACGCAGGCGTGGTTCTCGTAGCCGCTGAGCTCGGGCAGCCCCAGGTCGGCGTCGGGGTCGACCACGATCTCGCCCACCCGGCGGCCCCCTTCACCCCGGGTGGTGGCCACGTCGAGCAGGCCCAGGCCCTCGTGGGCGGCACCATCGGGCCCGACGAAGGTCGTCCCCAGCAATTGGAAGCCGGCGCACACGGCCAGCACCGCGGCCCCCTCGTCGACGGCCCGGTGCAGGGCCCGGCTGCCGAGAAGCTCCCGGGCGGCCAGGGTCTGGGGGCCGTCCTCACCCCCGCCCAGGAGGTAGATGTCGCACGAGCGCGGGGTCGGCTCGCCCGCGGTGACCTCCACCACCTCGGCCCCGATGCCCCGCCACTGGAGGCGCCGGGTCAGGACGGTGGCGTTGCCGCCGTCGCCGTAGGTGCCGAGCAGCTCCGGGTAGAGGACGGCGATCGACAACGCCGCCCGGGGGGACGGATCAGCCACTGATGGATCAGGCACGGAAGGCCAGCCGGGCGTCCTGGAACGACGTGTAGTTGGCGGCCAGGTCGACCTCGGGACCGCCGGCGGCCCGCACCGCCTCCCGGTAGTCGTCGACGTAGGTGTGGTCGACGTCGGCGTAGCGCAGGCGGACGGCGAGGTCGCGGCCCCGCTCGCCGGTGGCCACCACGTGCCGGCCCCGCAGCTTCTCGAAGGGGACGTCCCACAGCCAGGACGGGTCGTGGCCGTCGGCCACCCGGGCGTTGATCCCGATGATGACCGGGAGGGGAGCGGGCCGGATCAGCTCCAGGGCCTCGGCCCACCCGGCCGGGTTCTTGGCCAGCAGCAGCCGCACCCGCACCCCGTCCACCGTCACCCGCTCGTAGCGGCCGGCCACCGTGCCCACCCGGGCCATGGCCTGCACCGCCCACGCCGGGTCCTGGCCCAGGGCCACCACCCCGGCCGCGGCCATGGCCGCGTTGGCCAGGTTGCACCACCCCGGGAGCTGGAGGTTGACGGGCAGGCGCTGGCCGTCGAGGAGCACCAGGTCGCGGCCCTCCAGCCACAGTTCGGGCTTGGGCCGGCGCAGCGAGCACGACGAGCACGCCCACTCGGCCGCGGCCCCGTTCGCCGACGGTTCCCACCGGATGCGGTTGCCGCAGGCGGGGCAGGCGGCGGCGTCTTCCCGCCAGCGCTGGCCGGTGCCGACCCACACCTTGCTCGACGCCCCCTCGGCGGCCCACACCACCAGGGGATCGTCGACGTTGGCCACCACGGTCGTCGTCGGCTGGGAGTCGAGCATCCGGCGCCATGACAGCGCGTGCAGGCGGACCTCGCCGATGCGGTCGAGCTGGTCGCGGCTGAGGTTGAGCAGCACCACCACGTCGGGCGTGACCGCGGCGGCCGCATCCGACAGCAGGCCCTCGTCGACCTCGAGGGCGACCACCGCCCCCGGCCGCTCGTACGACAGAGCGCCGACCAGGCCGGGGAGGAGGTTGGACCCGGCCGCGTTGGTCTCCACCGGCCCCCGGGTGGACAGGGCCGCGGCCAGCAACCGGGTGGTGGTGGTCTTTCCGTTGGTGCCGGAGACGAGGGCCACCTTGTGGCCGGCGGCCATCTGCTCCAGGGCCGCGGGGTCGACGGCCAGCGTCACCCGGCCCCCGATGACCGACCCCGCGCCCCGTCCCGCCCGGCGCGAAACCGAGGAAACGACCCGACCGGCGAGGGCCGCGGCCCTTGTCCGCAAGGGGAGGTCCACGGCCTGATCTTGGCCCGAAACCGGGCTCGCCAAATCACGGCGTGAGCCCCGGGGTTGACCTGGTGGAGTCTGAGGGATTAAATGTGGCACGAAGTGGTGGGAAGTGGAGAGGGCTCTCCGCTCCGCACCGCAGTTATCCGACCATTACGAGGGCGCGTGGCCGCAGGGCGAGGGCCAAGAGGGGCGAGTGGACGTTCATGTTCCTAGGGGAGTTCTTCCACTCCCTCGATCCCAAGGGACGGCTGATCCTTCCGGCGCGATTCCGGGAGCTGCTGACGCAGGCGTACGTGACCAGCCAGATGGACGGGTGTCTGGCGTTGTGGACGCCGGCCGAGTTCCAGGCCCGGGCCGAGGAGATGAAAGAGCGCACCAAGGGCACGGCCACGGAACGGCACATGGCCCGAGTCTTCTTCGCCTCGGCCCAGGAAGCCAGCCCCGATCGCCAGGGGCGCATCGCCATCCCCGCCAACCTGCGCAAGTTCGCCCGCCTCGACGAGGGCCGGCAGGTCGTCGTCAACGGCAACTGGGACCACGTCGAGATCTGGGACATCGGCGCCTGGGAGACGGCCCGGGCCGCGGGCGAGTCCGCCCTCCTGGGTGTTCCTTCGGGCGGGACCCCGGCGTGAGATGAGGAAGCCGAAGTGCAGACCACACGGTTCGCGCCCATGCGCAACCCTCCGACCGGAAGGCGGGAAGACCCCCCTCTTCGCCCCTTCCACTGTCGAGAACGGATCTCGGCGTCGCCCCGGTCGGGGGGTTGCGGATGAACGCAGCCGATACGCAGCCCGAACACCTCCCGGTGATGGTGGAGGAGATCGTCGAGGTCTTCCGACCGGTGCCGGAGGGCGTGATCGTCGACGCCACGGTGGGGGCGGGTGGCCACTCGGCCGCGCTCCTCGCCTCTCGACCCGACCTCTCCGTGATCGGACTGGACCGGGACGAGGACGCCCTGACGATGGCGAGCGCCGCCACCGCCCGGTTCGGGGCCCGCGTTACCTTGGTCCACGCACGGTTCGACACCCTGGCGGACGTCGTCCGGGGCCTCGGCCATGAGCACGTCGCCGGCGTCCTGTTCGACCTGGGCGTCAGCTCCATGCAGCTCGACCGGCCCGAGCGGGGCTTCAGCTACCGGGGCGACGGTCCCATCGACATGCGGATGGACCGCACCGAGCCCTTCTCCGCGGCCGACGTGGTCAACGGCTACGCCTTCGAGCCCCTCGCCGAGCTCATCGCCCGCTACGGCGGGGAACGCTTCTCGGCCCGGGTGGCCCGGGCCATCATCGCCGCCCGCCCCTTGGCGACCACGGCCGAGCTGGCCGGCGTGGTGCGCGACGCCATCCCCGCCGCCGCCCGCCGCACCGGGGGCCACCCCGCCCGGCGCACGTTCCAGGGCATCCGCATGGAGGTCAACGCCGAGCTGGCCGTCATCCCGCGGGCCCTCGATCAGGCCCTCGACCTGCTCGTTCCCGGTGGACGGCTGGCCGTCCTGGCCTACCACTCGGGCGAGGACCGGCTGGTGAAGCAGATGTTCACGACCGCCGTCACCGGCGGCTGCACCTGCCCCCCGGGGCTGCCCTGCGTCTGTGGCGCCGCGCCCGCCGTGCGCCTGCTGTGGCGGGGCGTCCACAAGCCGTCGGCGGCCGAGGTCGCCGCCAACCGTCGAGCGGAGAGCGCCCGGCTGCGGGTCGCCGAGAAGCTGCAGACAAAGAGTTGAGGAGAAGCGCATGACCGCCACCCGGGTCGTCTCCCCGTCGCCCAGAGACCCCCAGGCCGCCCCCACCCGGACGCGTGCGACCGCCACTGCCGCCGGTCGCCCGCCCGGGTCGGCGGCCCCCGGGCCCCGCCCCCGCCGCCCCGCCCCCACCACCCGCACCGACGCCGCCCGCACCGCCGCCGCCGGCACCGCCGCCGCCTCCACGGCCGCCACCGCCCGGGCCGGCGCGTCCACCGCCGCCACCGCCCGGCCGTTGCCCCTGACCCCGCCCCGGCCCAAGACCCCGCCCGCCCGCCGGACGCCGCTGCGGATCGTCAGCCCGCCCGACCCGGCGGCCAGGGGCCGTCTCCGGCGGCGGCTGTGGGTCGGCGCCCTCGCCGGCCTGGCCTGCGCCGGGCTGTTCGCCATCGTCGGCGTGCGGGTGCTCCTGGCCCAGGCCCAGGGCCCGGTCGACAAGCTCGAGTCCCAGGTCACGGCGGCCCAGGCCGAGAACCAGCGCCTGCGCCTCGACGTGGCCCGCCTCGAGTCCCCGTCCCGCATCGTGGCCGAGGCCCAGACCCGCCTGGGCATGATCCCGCCCGCGGTCGTCACCTACCTGCCCCCCCTCGAAGAGCAGCAGCCCGAGCCCAGCCCGACGACGCCGGCCGGCTAGCGGACCCCGGCCCCGAGGTGAACCTCACCGTCCCCCGCCGCCGCCTGGTGGCGCTCCTGGTCGCCATGGCCGTGGCCTTCGCCGGCCTCGTCTGGCGGCTGGCCGACGTCCAGGTCGTGTCGGCCGAACGCTACGCCGTGTTCGGCGAGTCCCAGCGGCTCGAGTCCCGCGTCCTGCCCGCCGACCGGGGCTCGATCCTCGACCGCAACGGGGCCGAGCTCGCCATCTCCCTCAATCGGCAGACGGTGTGGGCCGACCCGTCCCTCGTCACCAACCCGGCCGCGGCCGCCCTCGCCCTCGCCCCCGTGCTGAACCTCGATCAGGAGGATCTCTACGGCCTGCTCACGGAGGACACCGAGTTCGTCTACCTGGCCCGGACGGTGGAGGACGACGTGGCCACCGCGGTCAGGGCCCTCGACCTGGCCGGGGTGTTCCTCCAGGAGGAGCCCGAGCGCTTCCTGCCCTCGGGGACGCTGGCCGCGCCCGTCCTGGGCGAGGTCGGCAGCGACGACGTGGGCCTGTCCGGACTCGAGCTCCAGTACGACAAGCAGCTCACCGGCCACCCGGGCGAGCTGCTGGTGGAGAAGGACATCGCCGGCAACGACATCGCCGCCGGCACCCGCCAGCTCCAGCCCCCCGAGCGGGGCGACAACCTGCTGCTCACCATCGACCAGGCCATGCAGTACGAGACGGAGCGGGTGCTGGGCGAGCAGATCGTCTCCTCCCACGCCAAGGCCGGCATCGCCATCGTCATGGACCCCCGCACCGGCGAGATCCTCGCCCTGGCCAACCTCGACGCGGGCAAGGACGGGACGCCGCCGACCCCCAGCTTCGACAACATGGCCGTGACCAGGGTCTACGAGCCCGGATCGGTGAACAAGGTCGTCACCATCTCGGGGGCGGTGGAGGAGGGGATCGTCGAGGGCGACACCCGTCTGAGCGTGCCCGACAACTACAAGGTGGCCGACGTCGTGTTCCAGGACGACGAGCACCACGACCCCGCCTACTGGTCGGTCGACGAGATCATGGCCGAGTCGTCGAACGTGGGGACGATCATGATCGGCCAGAAGCTGGGCAAGGACCGCATCAACCAGTACCTCAACCAGTTCGGCCTGGCCGACCAGACCGCGCTCGACTTCCCCGGCGAGTCGGGTGGCATCCTCCCCGACCCCGACGACTGGTCCGGCACCACCATCGCCACCCTTCCCATCGGCCAGGGGGTGGCCGTGACCGCCCTGCAGATGATCGGCGCCTACAACACCATCGCCAACGGCGGCACCTACGTGGCTCCCCGCCTGGTGAAGGGCCTCGTCGACCCGTCGGGCAAGGTCCACCAGCCCGACGTCGACAAGGGTCACCGGGTGGTCTCGGCCGAGACCGCGGCCGCCGTCAGCAAGATGCTGGTGGGGGCGGTGGCCGTCGGCACCGGGACCGCGGCGGCGGTGGCCAACTACACCGTGGCCGGCAAGACAGGCACCGCCCGCAAGCCCAAGGACAACGCCCTCGGCTACCAGGACGGCGCCTACGTGGCCAGCTTCGCCGGGTTCGTCCCCGCCTCCGCCCCCCGACTGTCGGCCATCGTCGTGCTCGACGAGCCCACGCCCTACTACGGCGGCCTGGTGTCGGCCCCCGTGTTCTCCAAGCTGGCCGCGGCCGGCACCCGGCTCTTCGACATCCCGCCCCATCCCACCGGCGATGCCCCGCTGTCGTCATCGTCGGAGCGAGACCTGGCGGCCGGTAGCCTCGGTCTCTCGCCCGCCAACGCCTGAATCGTGCACCGAACTCCCTTCGCGCTTGGGCCGAGGTTCCGCTCGGCCGGGACGGCATGACGCCACCGGTGCGCCTCGACCAACTCCTGGCCGACGTGGAGGTGCTCCACCTGCGGGGTGATCCGGCTTCGGTCGAGGTCGTCGGGATCACGGCCGCGTCGGACAGCGTCCGTCCCGGGTCCCTTTTCTGCTGCGTCCGGGGACGGGTGGTCGACGGCCACGACTTCGCCGCCGCCGCGGTGGCGGCGGGAGCGGTGGCCGTCCTGGGCGAGCGCGAGCTCTCCGACCTGCCCCGCGAGGTGCCGCAGGTGATCGTGGCCGACAGCCGGGCGGCCCTGGCCCGGGCCGCGGCCGCCCTCCACCGGCACCCGTCCCGGCGGGTGGCCGTGATCGGGGTCACCGGCACCAACGGCAAGACCACCACCACCCACCTGCTCAAGGCCGTCCTGGAGGCCGACGGGCGGCCGACCGAGGTAATCGGAACCCTGTCCGGCCCCCGCACCACCCCCGAGGCCACCGAGCTGCAGGCGGCCCTGGCCGCGGCCGCCGACCGGGGCGCGGCCGCGGTCGCCCTGGAGGTGTCGTCGCACGCCCTGGCCCTGCACCGGGTGGACGCCATCTGGTTCTCGGTGGCCGTGTTCACCAACCTCAGCCCCGAGCACCTCGACTTCCACGACGGGATGGACGACTACTTCTCGGTCAAGGCCCAGCTCTTCTCCCCCGAGCGGGCCCGGGTGGCGGTGGTCAACGCCGACGATCCGTGGGGCCGGCGCCTCCTCGCCGCCGCCCGCCTGCCCACCCGCACCTTCTCCCTGGCCGACGCGGCCGGGCTCGAGCTGGGGCCGGACGGGGCCCGGTTCCGGTGGGACGGCCACCCGGTGTGGCTCCGCCCGGGGGGCACCTTCAACGTGGCCAACGCCCTGGCCGCGGCCGCCGCCGCCCGGGAGCTCGACGTTCCCTCCGACGCGGTGGCGGCCGGGCTGTCGGCGGCCCGCGTCGTGCCCGGCCGTTTCGAGTCGGTCGACCGGGGGCAGCCGTACCGGGTGCTGGTCGATTTCGCCCACACCCCCGCGGCCCTGGAAGCGTGCCTCCTGGCGGCCCGGGAGATGGCCGGGGAGGGACGGGTGACCGTCGTCTTCGGGTGCGGCGGCGATCGCGACCAGGCCAAGCGCCGCCTCATGGGCGCGGTCGCCTCCCGCCGGGCGGATCGGATCGTCCTCACGTCAGACAACCCCCGGTCGGAGGATCCCCGGGCGATCATCGACGAGGTCCTGGCCGGGGTCGACCGGGTGGGGGGCGGGCCCGGCGTGGTCGTGGTCGAGCCCGACCGGCGGGCGGCGATCGGGTTGGCCCTGGAGTCGGCCCGTCCCGGCGACGTGGTGGTGGTGGCGGGCAAGGGCCACGAGACGTCGCAGATCACCGGCGACGACGCCGTCCCCTTCGACGACCGGATCGTGGCCGGCGAGGCCCTCGACCGGCTGGCCGCCGCGTCCGGGTCCGGGGTCGGGGCCGGCGGCTAGATGGTCGCCCTTCTCATCGCCGGCAGCGTGGCCCTGATGGCCGCCATCCTGGGCACGCCCATCCTCATCCGCTCCTTCCAGGTGCGGGGGATCGGCCAGCAGATCCGGGAGGACGGCCCCCAGGGCCACCTGACCAAGGCGGGCACGCCCACCATGGGCGGCATCGCCATCCTGGGGGCGGTCGTGCTCGGCTACGTGGCCGCCCACATCCGCACCGGGGCCGTGTTCACCGCCGCCGGCTTCCTCGTCATCAGCGTGATGCTGGGCGCGGGCCTGGTGGGTCTGGCCGACGACTGGATCAAGATCTCCCGGCAGCGCAGCCTGGGCCTGAACAAGACGGCCAAGACGCTCGGCCTGCTCCTCGTCTTCCTCGCCTTCGCCGTGCTGGCGGTGTACAAGGCCAAGGTCCGCACCGACCTGTCCTTCGCCCGCACCGTCGGGATCGACCTCAGCGACTCCGTCTACATCTTGTGGGCGATCCTGGTGCTGATGGGCGCGGCCAACGCGGTGAACCTGTCCGACGGGCTGGACGGGCTGGCCGCGGGCTCGGCCATGTACGCCTTCTCCGCCTTCGTGTTCATCGCCTTCTGGCAGTTCCGCCACGAGTCCTGTTACTTCCTCGGCCCCGCCCTCGACCTGTCGATCGTGGCTGCGTCGGTCACCGGGGCGTGCGCCGGCTTCCTGTGGTGGAACGCGGCCCCGGCCAAGATCTTCATGGGCGATACCGGCTCGTTGGGCATCGGGGCCGGACTGGGCGCGCTCGCGCTCACCACCAACACCCACCTGCTGCTGCCGGTGGTGGGCGGGCTGTTCGTGATGATCACCATGTCGGTCGTGGTGCAGGTGATCGGGTTCCGTATCTGGCACGTCCGGGTCTTCCGCATGGCGCCCATCCACCACCACTTCGAGCTCATCGGCTGGCCCGAGACCACCGTCATCGTCCGGTTCTGGATCCTGGCCTCGCTCCTCACCGCCCTGGCCATCGGGCTCTTCTACGCCAACTTCCTGTCCGCCGGCGTGTGTCGACTGATGGGAACCGGCGGATGAGCGCCCCCCGGGGACGGACGCCCCGCGGTCCGGGGACGGGGTCGGGCCCGCCCGTGGGCACCGTCGACCGGGTGACCGACGCCGGCGCCCAGGCCGCCCGCGACCTCGCCGCCCGCCTCACCCGCCGCCCGGCCACGACGACCGCCAGCCGGGCGCCGGCCGCCGGCCGTCCCGCCGCCCGCCCCCCCGCCCGCGCCACCCC
>JAXDMK010000037.1:0-67162 GCA_034666105.1 Actinomycetota bacterium
GGGGCGACGGTTGTGGTTGGGGCGACGGCCGCGGGGGCGACGGTCGTGGTGGGGAGTTGGACGGCGAGCACGAGCGGGGACGGGGCGGCCGTGGTCGTGGTCTGAGGTACGGCGGTCGTGGGGGGCGCCGAGGTGGACGTGGCCGGGACCGTCGTGGGCGACGCCGTGGTCGTCGTGGCCGCGGTGGTGGACGTCGTGGGCGGGACGGTCGTCGTCGTGGTGGGCGCGGTGGTGGACGTCGTGCTGGTGCTCGGCGGCGGCGCCGTCGTGGACGTCGTCGCTGTGGTCGAGGTGGTGGTCGTCGAGGTCGACGTGGTGGACGTGGTGGAGGTGGTTCCCGGCGGGGGGATCGTCGACGTCGAGGTGGTGGTCGTCGGGGGAACGGTGGTGGTTGTCGTCGATGTCGAGGTCGTGGACGTCGAGGTCGTGGACGTCGAGGTCGTGGTCGTCGGCGGGACAGTCGTCGTGGTGGTGGTCGACGTCGTCGAGGTGGTCGACGTCGTGGTGGTGGTCGAGGTAGTCGAGGTAGTCGAGGTGGTCGACGTTGTGGTCGTCGGCGGTTCCGTGGTCGTGGTCGTCGGTGGCTCGGTCGTGGTGGTGGTCGTCGGTTCGGTTGTCGGCGGCGGTTCGGTCGTGGTGGTTGTCGGCGGCGGTTCGGTGGTCGTGGTGGTGGTCGGCGGCGGTTCCGTGGTGGTGGTGGTCCGCGGCGGCTCGGTGGTGGTGGTCGGCTTCGGTTCCGTGGTGGTGGTCCGCGGCGGCTCCGTGGTGGTCGTCGGTTCGGTGGTGGTGGTCGAGGTGGTGGTGGACCCGATGATGATGGTGATATCGACGCCCGGCTCGTCTGACCGGCCGCCGACGCCTATGACGAAGGCGACAGGGCGTGGTTCGGGACCGGCGGCGCCGTTGCTGGCGGCGGTGGGGATGCCGTCGTCCCAGGTCCGGGCCTCGAAGGCGGCGCCCGACGCCAGGCCGAGAACGGTCAGAATGGCGATCGCCAGCCACCTCGTCGCCCGGGGCGCCCGGCGGTACGGCTTCAGACCGCGGTGGTCAACGCCCGGGTTGAGTCCCACCCGTGGCCACCTTTGTCATCGCCCGCCTGCCGCGAAACAACGTCGTCCAACCCCCGGAAACCCTGGCCACCCGCGGCCAATCCCGCGCCACGGTACCCCGGACGGCCGGGGAATGGCCGTCCCGGTCACGCCGGATCACCCGAGGGTGGACTCGTAGACCGGCTGGTGCCGGCGGGCGGCGTCGGCCCACGTGAAACGGGCCGCCACCCGCCGGCCGGCATCGGCCAACCGCCGGCGGAGGGGCTCGTCGGCCATGAGGTCCGCCATCGCCCCGGCCAGCGCCGCCGGATCGGCCGGCGGCACCAGGATGGCGTCGACCCCCGGCGTGAGGTACTCGCGGAGGACGGGGATGTCGGTGGCCACCACCGGCAGGCCGGCGGCCATGGCCTCCAGCACGGCCAGGCCCCATCCCTCCTTGAGGGACGGGAAGGCGAGGGCGTCGGCCGCGTGGTACCAGGCCCGCAGCTCGTCGTCGGGGACGGTGCCGACCAGCACCACGTCGCGGCCGAGCTCCAGGCCGAGGCCGGGAAGGCGGGCCAGGGCGTCGTCGCGGTAGGCGGTGTAGTCCTGGAACGAGTGTCCGCCGACGACGGCGACCATGGCCCCGGGACCGAGCCGGCCCAGGGCCGAGAGCAGGTGGACGCTGCCCTTGCGGGGCTCGATGCCACCGACGGCAAGGACCACGAACCGGTCGCCGGCGCCGACCTTGGCCC
The DNA here is from genome assembly GCA_034666105.1 of Actinomycetota bacterium. Taxonomy (GTDB): domain Bacteria; phylum Actinomycetota; class Acidimicrobiia; order Acidimicrobiales; family AC-14; genus JAXDMK01. The sequence goes on from JAXDMK010000037.1 coordinate 1,784, forward strand.
GCAGGGCGGCGGTGACACCGGGCGGCGGCGGCTCGGCGAAACCGGCCGCGTCGACACCGTTGTGGATCACCTCCGCGTCGACGCCATATCCGTCCCGCAGCAGCTCCTGCCAGTGACGGCTGACGACCAGCACCCGGTCGGGCTCGAGGATGGCCTGGCGCTGGCAGTCGATCAGCTTGGGGGTGGTGAAGTCGTCGACGTGGTGCACGGTGCGGACGACGGGAATGCCGCGGCCCCCGTCCCGCACCCTGACCGCGGCCCGGGCGGCGACGCAGTCCTGGGTGTGGAACAGGTCGAAGCGGTCGGCCCGCTCGGTGAGGCCGGCGGTGAGGGCGTCGACCGAGCGGTCGACCCGCTCCTCCAGGGTGTCGGCTCGGGGTGGCACCGGCAGCACCAGGTGAGGGGCGCGGGTCGGCCGGTGAAGGCCGACGGCCGGGTCGCCCAGGGTGACGATGGTGACGTCGGTGCCCAGGTCGCACAGGGCCTCGGCCAGAGCCAGTGAGTGCACCATGCCCCCCCGGGGCCGCGTGGAATGGGTGACCAGCGCCACCCGCGGCTTCACAGGCGGGTGGTGACGAGGCTCGGCCGGCGCAGGGCGATGGCGGCCGCGGCCAGCGACGCCCGGGCCGCGGTGGCGGTGACGATGCAGCCGGCCGCCTCCATCCGGGCCACCTGGCCGGCGAAGCCCTGGGGATCGTGGTCGGTGCCCAGCACGTAGGCAACCACCTGGGGCCCGCGGCCGCCGGCCCTGATCTCCTCGCACGCCGGCGCCAACTCGCCGGCGGGATCGGGGTGCGACCCGTGCCCGAGCACGACGTCGATGAGTACCACGGCCACGTCGGAGCGCGCACCCTCGCGACGGATCCACTCCACCCGGGCCTCGGGGTCGATCATGGGATGGGGGCGGCCCCTGGTGTACTCCTCCTCGCCCAGGTCGAGGCACACATGGCTTCCCTCGGGGGCGGGGACCTGGTAGGCGTGGTCGAGGGGCGTGTTCGACCACACCGGCCCCAACTGGCGACTGAGGATCACCAGCGACTCGTAACACAGGGTGCCGCCCGAGAACAGGCCCCGCACCAGGATGCGGTCGGGGGCGAGGCGGGCGCCGGCGGTGACGACGGCGTCCTCCAGGCCGGGTGCGAGGTCGGGCGGCTGCAACCCGACCGCGGCCAGGGCCGCGACCACACCCTGCTCGAGCGTCGGCAGCACGGGGACGCCGAAGCCGGCGGCGTCGTCGAGACCCACCATGGCGGCCACCAAGGGGGTGTCACCGGCGCCGGCCACGTCGACGACGGCCCGGGCCACCCGTTCCGACGGCGGCTTGGACACGAGGAGGATGGCGTCGGTGCCGGGGTCGTCGCGCAGGGAGGCCACCGCCAGTTTGGCCATCCGGCCGTCGACGGCGTCGCTCAGGTCGCGCCCGCCCAGGCCGATGACGTGGGTGACCGTCGCCCCCCACCGGTCGAGCAGGCTCATGGCCTCCTGGGCGCCGGTGCCGGCCGCCGCGACCACGCCCACCCGGGAGCCGCGGCCGGCGTCGCCGGCGTCGGCTCGCACCGCGTTGGCGAAGCCCAGGCCCGTCCCCCCGAGCATGGCCGTGCCCGCGCCCGGGCCCATCACCAGCAGTCCCAGGCCGGTGGCCCGCTCCTTGAGCTCGACCTCGTCGGCGACGGACACGTTGTCGCTGAAGAGCAGGACGTGGAGCCCGGCCGTCAGCGCCTTGTGCGCTTCCATCGCCGCGTAGTCGCCCGGCACCGACACCAGGGCGACGTTGGTACCGGACTGCAGGTCGACCGCCTCCTCCAGCGTGCGCACCGGCCGGTCGGTGGCGGTGGCCCCGCGGGACGAGGACGTGGACGCGAACAGCACCGCCTCGCCGGCGGCCACCGCCCGATCGGCGGCGTCGCCGTCGGCCGCCCGGACGGCCACGAACAGGTCGTCGGCCGACGCCCCGTCGAGCGCAGCCCGGTCGAAGCCCTCGCCCACCAGGGTGTCGATGTTGGCCGGCGTGGCCATGGCCGCCGCCGCCCAGTCCACCCCGTCCGCCTGGCTGACGGCCCGGGTGCCGCCCATCTGCAGCACCGAGTCGAGATAGGTGCCGGGGAAGACCTTCACCCGGTGGATCACGTGGCCGACGCCACCAACGGCCGTACCCGGACGATCCGGGTGCCGATGATCCCCTCCAGCTCCGACACCGTGCCCTCCAGGGAGGCGTAGACGAGCTGGGGCGTGGTGATGACGGCCACCTCCCCGCCCCGGCGCAGGAACCGGGTGGCGGCCCGCACCTTGGGGCCCATGCTCCCCTCGGGGAACTCCCCCACCTCCAGGTACTCCTCGGCCTCGGCCACCGTCATCTCGTGGATCGGGATCTGCTGGGGCGTGCCGTAGTGCAGCTGGACGTACTCGACCCCCGTGACCAGCACCAACGCGTCGGCGGCGAGGGATGTGGCCAGCTGCTGGGCGGCGTAGTCCTTGTCGATCACCGCGTCGATGCCCCGGTAGCCGTTTTCCGAGCGGACGACGGGCACCCCGCCGCCACCGGCCGCCACCACCACCTGGCCCGCCTCCAGGAGGGCCCGGATGGCGGCCGTCTCCAGGATGGTCACGGGCTGGGGTGACGGGACGACCCGCCGGAAGCCACGGCCGGCGTCGGGCTTGACCACCCACCCCCGGGCCTCGCCCATCGTCTTCGCCTCCTCGGCGGTGAGAAAGGGGCCTATGGGCTTGGTCGGGTTGTCGAAGGCGGGGTCGTCGGGCTGCACCGACACGTGGGTGACCAGCGCCACCGCCCCCCGCATCCACTCCGGCTGGCCCTGTTCCCGCAGCGCCAGGCAGATGAGGCTGCCGAGCTGGCCCTCCGTCATCGCCCCCAGGGAGAACAGAGGCTGGGCCGGCACCAGGTCGGCCCCCTCCTCCTGCTGGATGGCGAGGTTGCCCACCTGGGGACCGTTGCCGTGCACGAGCACGACCCGCCAGCCCGTCCGCAGCAGGGAGCAGACCGACCTGGCCATCTGGGTGGCGTTGGCCTGCAGCTCGGCGTAGGTGCCGGCCTGGCCTTCCCGGGTCAGAGCGTTCCCCCCCAGCGCCACCACCGCGGTCTTGGCCACTGTCACCCCTTATCGGGATCGACGATCAGAAATCTCCGTCCATCATAGTGTAGGCTTCTCCTGCCATGAGCGGCCCCGACGCTCCTCTTCCGCCCCCGCCGTCTTCGTCGCCCTGGGCCGGGCCCTTCCGCGACCCCGACGTGCCCGCCGAGGTGCTGTGGCGGTGGTTCCAAGCCGAGGAGCGGCTCTACCCGGTGGTGATGGTGATGCCGGAGCGCTACGAGACGGTGGTCTCCCTGGTCGGCCGGGTGGCGGAACAGCTGCGGGCGACCTGTCCCGACCTGCCGGCGCTGGCCGCAGCCGACGGCGAGGCCCGCCAGCTGGCCCAGCGGCTGGCGTCGTTCGATCCCGAGACGGCCAGCGTCATCGACCTCTCCCTGATCGCGGGGGCGGCGTGTTCGATCGTGTACCGGGAGCTGGCGGCCCGACGGGTCAACGAGGGGAAGGGCACTTCATGACCGCCGACCTGGGCGTTCTCATCACCGAGCTGCAGAGCGCGGGCCTGCGGGTGGAGGCGGGGGAGACGGGATTCGAGGGACGGCGGGGCGGGGCGGGACCCAGCGACTCGGGGATGCTCTGGATCGAGGGGGTGGCGGTGACGGTGCCCACCGACACCGAGTTCGCCCGCTCGTCCCCCTTCGTGCTGCGGCCGGAGGAGGAGGGCTTCGGGATCTGGCGCGACGGCGTGCGCCTGGCCGCGGCCACCGGGGCGACCCGTCCCCGTTACTACGACCTCTCGACGGCCGACGGCATCCCCTACTGGAAGATCGCCCTCCTCCACCTCGACTCGCTGGCCAGCACCGTCAACCAGACGTGCGCCTACTGGGGCAACGACGACCAGTGCGCCTTCTGCGGGATCGGGCTGTCGCTCACGGGCGGCCGCACGACGGCCAAGAAGCGTCCTGAGCAGCTGGCCGAGGTGGCGGTGGCGGCCAAGGCGCTCGACGGGGCGGTCGACGCCACCCTCACCACCGGCAGCACCGCCGGCGTCGACAAGGGGGCGCTCTACGTGGCCGCCTGCGGGCAGGCGGTGAAGGAGGCGGCCGGCCTGCCGGTGGAGGTGCAGTTCGAGCCGCCCGACCCCGGCCACCTCGACGTGATCGACCGGGTCCACGCCATGGGCATCGACTCGGTCGGCATCCACGTGGAATCGTTCGACCCGGTGGTGCTGGCCCGCATCGCCCCGGCCAAGGCCCGCACCGGCATCGACGGGTACTTCGCGGCGTGGGAACGGGCGGTGGCCCTCTTCGGCGTGGGCCAGGTGTCCACCTACGTGATCCTCGGCATGGGCGAGGACCCCGAGGTCACCGTCGCCGGCTGCCGGCGGGCCATCGACATGGGCGTGTATCCGTTCGTGGTTCCCCTGCGGCCCATCGCCGGGTCGCTGCTGGAGGACTGCCGGCCGCCGTCGGCCGAGTACACGGAGGCGATCTACCGGCAGGTGGTGCCCTACCTGACGGGGCGCGGACTCGGCGCTCAGGGCGTGGCTGCCGGCTGCGCCCGGTGCCAGGCGTGCTCGGCCATGGGGTCGATGGAACGGGCGACCGCATCCGCCTCGGCCACGGTGAGCCTCTCCCCCACCCGGGTGCGATGACGCTCACGCCTGTCCGCCGCCGGCAGGCCGTGTGCCTGGCCGCGTCGACGCCGGAGGAGTTGGAGATACATCACCGCATCCGCCACCAGGTGTTCGTCGAGGAACAGGGCCTGTTCCACGGGTCCGACGTCGACAGCCACGACGCCGCCCGCGACACCGTCCACGCCCTGGGCCTGTGCGACGGGGTGCCGGTGGGCGTCGTCCGCCTCTTCCCCCTCGACCCGGCCGACGGGCTGTGGCAGGGCGACCGGCTGGCGGTGCTGCCCGGCTTCCGCCTGGGGATGGGCGCGCCCCTGGTGCGGTTCGCGGTGGTGACGGCCGCGGCCCGGGGCGGACGGGAGATGGTGGCCCACATCCAACTGCCCAACGTCGCCTTCTTCGAGAAGATCGGCTGGCACACCTACGGCGACGTGGAAACCTACGTCGGGGTCGCCCACCAGCCCATGGCCATCGACCTGCTGCCCTTCCGTCCCTAGGATCAGGGCCGTGCTCGCGGTCCGACGCCTGTTGGTGGCGGTGGCGGTCGTGGCGATGGTCGGATGCGGCGGAGGGGGCGGGAGCGGGAGCGATCAGGCGACCATCACGTTCGAGGACGAGCGGTTCGGGATCACGTTCGACTACCCGGACGACTTCCGGCTGGGCGAGGTCACCGACGTCGTTCGCACCGCCGGCGGGTCGTCGACCGCCACCCAGGGAGTCGGGATCGACGACGACAACGCCATCTTCCTGAGCCGCTACGAGCTGTCCACCGAGGTCGGCAAGGACAACCTCGACGAGGTCCAGACCGAGCTCGACGGCGTGGTCCGGGAGTTGGTGGGCAAGGACGTCAGCGGCCGGCGGACCAAGGTGGGCGGGTTGATCGCCTTCACCTACGACGGTCTCGACGTCACGCCGCCCACCGCCGGCCGGTCCGACCTGCTGTTCGTCTTCGACGGCGACGTCCAGTACCAACTCAACTGCCAGTCGACGCCCACGCACCGCTCCCGGATGGACGATGCCTGCAACCTGGCCCGGGACACGCTCTCCGTCGCCTGAACCGCCGGCCCCGGTCTTCAGCCGCCGGCGCGGTGGCGGCGGAAAATGACCTCCATCTCGTCCTTGAGGGCGAGCTTCATCTTCTTGAGGGTCTTCTCCTCGGCCTCCTCGTCGACCGTGGGGTAGGACAGGGCCCGCAGCTCGGCCAGGCGGGCCTCGTGGGTGGCGTGTTCGTGGGCGAGGGCGGCGAAGTGGTCGTCGGTGGCCAGGAGCCGCTGGCGGAGGGCCTCGGTGTCGATCTCGGATTGGCTCACGGGAACCCCCTTCTGTCCCGCCAGGCCGGTGACGGCCTCGGAGGTTAGGTCGAGGACGGTTGCGGTGCGACCGGCGAGGGTCACCGACACCCGGCCCGTCCCGTCGAGGGTGCCCACGACGGCGGCCGCGATGCGCCGGGCGTGGAAGGGAACCAGGCAGTCGTCCTCCCGGCCGGCGGGGACGCACAGGAGGAAGGCGAAGCACGGGAAGCACGTGAGCCACCGGGTGAGGTCGACGCCCGCCGGCGCCGGGAGCGCGTCGAGGTCGACGGTCACGCCCAGGCGGTTGGCCTCGAGCAGCATGCCCAGGGAGCCGATGACGCCGGCCATGCTCACGTCCTTGGCCGCCACACAGGCGCCGGTGGCCGCCACCTCGGCCAGGAGGCGGACGTCGCCCGCCAGCCGGATGTCGCGCTCGTCGAAGGAGCGGAAGAAGGGGAAGTCGTCGCGCATCGTCCCGTCGGTGACGGCGGCGACCACCAGCCGTTGGCCGGGGGCGGCCCGGGTGACGGACAGGACGGTCGACGGCCCCCCTGCGGTTCGCCCCAGGCCGAAGGCGGAGACGGCCGGCGGCCCGTCGTGGAGGGTGAGATGGCCGCCGACGATGGGCACGTCGTAGAGGCGGGCGGCGTAGCGCATGCCCTCCAGGGCCAGGCGGGCCACCTCGGCCGACGCCACCACCGTGTCGACGATGGCCAGCGGCAGCGCCCCCATGGCGGCCAGGTCGTTGACGTTGGCCAGCACCGCCGCCACCCCCGCCCCGAACGGGTCGGAGGCCACGAAGGCGGGGGCGATGGCCTCCCCGCCGACGACCAGGTTCCCGTCGACCACGGCCCCGTCGTCGCCCGGTCCCGACCGCCAGTCGGTGGCGCCGAAGACCTCCGCCACCATGGCGATCGGGGCCTTGTTGCGCAGCCCGGGGGAGTTCCGGACGGCGGCCGCCACCGCCTCGATATCTTGCACTAAAGTAGACACCTCTCTACCATAAGATGCGATGGCCGTACCCTTCCCGCTCGACCTGCCCGAGCGGTCGTCGAAGCCCCGGTACGTCGGGCTCACCCACGTCCTCGACAAGGGTCTCACGCCGGCCGAGGTGGCCGACCGGTTGAACACCTGCGGCGCTTACGTCGACGTGTGGAAGTTCGGCTGGGGCACGGCCTACGTCGATCCGCACGTGGAGGCCAAGCTCGCCATCCTCGGCCGGCACGGCGTGCTCGGCTGCCTGGGCGGGACGCTGCTGGAGGTGGCCTGGAGCCAGCGCCGGGTCGACCACCTCCTCGACTGGGCCGCGGGGGCGGGCTTCCCCTGTGTGGAGGTGTCCCGGGGGGCGGCGGCCATGACCGTCGAGGAGAAGCACGAGATCATCCGGGTGGCGGCGTCGGGGTTCACCGTCCTGTCCGAGGTGGGAGCCAAGAGCCGCACCGTCCGCCTGCCGCCCGGGCAGTGGGCGGAGGAGGTGGCGGGCGACCTCGCCGCCGGCGCCCGGTGGGTGCTCACCGAGGGCCGGGAGAGCGGCACGGTGGGGATCTACAACGACGACGGCTCGGTGCGGGAGGACGTGCTGGCGGCGGTGGTGGCGGCCGCGTCGGGGCCGGAACGGCTCGTGTTCGAGGCGCCCCGCAAGGACCAGCAGGCGTGGTTCGTCCGCCGCTTCGGGTCGGAGGTCAACCTGGCCAACATCGCGGTGGGCGAGGTCCTCGGCTTGGAGACGCTGCGCCTGGGACTACGGGCCGACACTATCGAGCTGTCGATCGGGCGGGCGCCGGTGCCCATCGCCAGGCGCTAGGAAGTACCGGTGGCCAACCTGGTGCCGGGCCAGTACCGGAAGGTGTCGGTGGCGACGGTGGACCGGCCCCTGACCGCGGGGGCGCTGACGGCCCATTTCCTGGGCCGGGAGGTCTACCGTCACACCCGGTTCGTGGTGGTCCGGTCGGTCGCCGGCGACGCCACCGCGGTGGTCGCGGTCGACCATCCCGACGACGGGGCGCTGTTCTCCCCGGTGAAGGCGGTGGAGGTGCTGGCGCTCCCCCACGAGTGCTCCTACGTGGTCGCCCCCGAGATCGACACGGGCATCCCGTCGTCGCTGGCCGCGGTCGCCCGGGAGCAGGCGCCCGGCGCCCGCTGTGTGGTGGTGGAGGGCCGCTACCGGCACGTCAGCTTCATCCTCGACCCCCGGCCCGTTCGCATCCGGGTGGGCGACGTGGAGCCGCCCGGCCCGGCCAAGCTCCTCGACCAGGCCCGGCGGGTGCTGGAGGTGGCCGAGGACCTCCCCCCCATCGAGCTGGTGCCCGACGTGGTCGACCTGGTGGAGCTGGCCAGGACGAAGCCGTCGGCCCGGTACCTGCTCCCGTGCCGGGGATCGGGCATCGAGGTCGAAGGGGCGACGGTCGACTTCCTCGACCAGCACCCACCTCGTCCGGACCGGGGCGGGGCGGATTGGACCCTCCTCGGCTGTGCCCGGTCCCGGGCCATCCACGAATGGTTCTACGGCGACGTGCCGGAGATGATCGACACCTGCCCGAGACGGCTGTTCACCGGCGGCCTGGGTGACGACCCGCTGCTCACCAAGTGCTGCCTGTTGGAGGACCGCAACGCCGACGAGCCGGGCGTGGCCGTCGTGCCGTGGGGGGCCTCGCTCGACCTGGTCCGGCGGGCCCTGGCCGTTCTGGCCGCGGCCGAGGAGCCGGCGTGGGCGCCCGCATAACCGACTCCCAGCTCTACGCCCACCTCTGGGGGACGGACGAGTTGCGGGCCGTGTTCGACGAGCGGGGCCGCCTCCAGGGCTGGCTCGACGTGCTCGCCGCCCTGGCCAGGGCCCAGGCCAAGCTCGGCATCGTCCCGGTGGAGTCGGCCGACGCCATCTCCGAGGGGGCCACCGTCGACCGCCTCGACCTCGCCTTCGTGGCCGAGGAGACCCGCCGTACCTCGCACTCCACCCTCGGCCTCATCCGGGGCCTGCAGCGGGTGCTGCCGGAAGCGGCGGCGGAGCACGTGTACCTGGGCGTCACCGTCCAGGACGTCACCGACACGTGGACGGTCCTAGCCCTGCGGGAGGTCGGCCGGGTGGTGTGGCGCGACCTCCGCCAGGTCGAGGCGCTGCTCCTCGACCTGGCCGAGCGCCACCGGGAGACGGTGATGGTGGGACGTACCCACGGCCAACCGGGGGCGCCGATCACGTTCGGGTTCAAGGTCGCCTCGTGGGCGGACGAGATCCGCCGCCACATCGACCGGCTGGCCGAGGGCCGGCGCCGCTGGCTGGTGGGGCAGCTGGGCGGCGCCGTCGGCGGGCTCGGTTTCTTCGGCGCCGACGGGCCGACGCTGCGGGCCGCCTTCTGCGCCGAGCTGGGCCTCGACGATCCGGGCATCTCGTGGCTGACGGCGAGGGACCGGCTGGCCGAGTTCGCCTCCGTGCTGGCGATGGTGACGGCCACCCTGGCCCGCATCGGCAACGAGGTGCTCGAGCTGCAGCGTCCGGAGATCGGGGAGCTCCGGGAGCCGACGACGGCCGACGTGGTGGGCAGCATCACCATGCCCCACAAGCGCAATCCGGAGCGGAGCGAGCACCTCGACACCCTGGCCCGGCTGGTGCGGGCCCAGGCCGGCGTCCTGCTGGAGGGGATGGTGCAGCTGCACGAGCGGGACGGGCGGGCGTGGAAGGCGGAGTGGGTGGCGCTCCCCGAGGTCTGCCTGCTCACCGGCGTCGCCTTGCGGACGGCCGTCGACCTGCTCACCGGCCTGGAGGTCGACGCCCGGGCGATGGCGGCCCGCGTCGACGGGCAATCGGATTCCGGATCGGAGCGGGTGCTGGCCGTCCTCACCGCCCGCCTCGGCCGCCACCGGGCCCAGGAGGCGCTCCACCGGGCGCTGGCGCCGGGCGCCTCGGGGACCGGCCGCTCGCTCGTCGAGGCGGTGGTGGGCGAGGGGCTGCTGACGGCCGAGGAGGCGGACGAGATCCTGGCCGGGCCCGCGGTCGAGGGCGCGGTGGCCATGGTCGACGAGGTTCTGAGCCGGGGGCGGGCGGCCCGGGCCGGGGAGTCCCCGACATGGGTGTAGGAAGGCGGTCCCTGCGCCCGCTCGCCGGAACGGTGACACTGCGGGGGTTCACCAGTCCGAACGGAGACCTCCCGTGACCGACAGTCCGATCGCCGGCGACACCGCCCTGGCCACCGCCGCCCAGCTGCCCCGGTTGCTGCTGGCGACCCTGCCCACGCCGCTGGTCGAGGCGTCCCGGCTCACCCACGCCCTGGGCGGTCCGCCGATCTACGTCAAGCGCGACGACCTGGCCGGATTCGGGCTGGCCGGGCACAAGGCCCGCCAGCTCGAGTTCCTGGTGGGGGCCGCTCTCGACCAGGGCTGCGACGTCATGGTCACGGGCGGGGGCCCGAGCTCGAACTTCTGCGCGGCGGCGGCCGCCGCCGCCTCCGCCGCCGGGCTCGACTGCCACCTGGTCCTGGCCGGGGCGGAACCGGAACAGACCCATCCCAACCTGGCCGTGGCCCAGGCGTGCGGGGCCGTGGTCCGCTACACCCGCGACCCCAACCGGTCGTCGGTCGACGCCCGGGTGGTGGAGGTGGCCGACGCGCTCAAGGCAGGCGGGCGCAAGCCGTTCGCCATGCCGAGGGGCGGCGCCACCGGCCTGGGCACGGTGGGGATGGTGCTGGGCGTGCAGGAGCTGGCCGCCCAGCTCGACGAATTGGGGATCGAGCCGGACATGGTGGTGATCGCCACCGGATCGGGCGGGGCGGGCGCGGGTCTGGCCCTGGGGGCGTCCCTGTGCGGGCGCACGTGGCGGGTGGTGGGGGCGTCGGTGAGCCGGCCGGCGAACGAGATCGCCACCCAGGTGCGGATGCTGGCCGCCGACTGCGCCGAGCTGCTGGGCGTCGCCCCGCCCGCCGACCGGGGCCTGGAGCTGGCCGACGCGAGGGGTCCGGGCCACGGCCACCCGTCGGCCGACGGCGAGTCGGCGGCCCGGGTCGCCCTGCGCACCGAGGGGCTGGTGCTCGACCCGGTGTACACGGCCAAGGCCCTGGCCGTGCTCCTCCGCCTCCTCGACCCGGCCTCGAAGCGGCCGGTCGTGTTCTGGCACACCGGCGGCCTGCTGGGGGCGGCCCACCACCTGGCCGGGGGGCACGAGGAGTGACGGCGGCGTGACCGAGGGCAGGGGGCCGGCGCGGGAGCTGGTCGAGTCGGGCTTCACCCTGGAGAACGCCGACGCGCCGCTCCTGCACGAGGGCCTCAACCTGGCCGACATCGCCCACGTCATCGACCTCCGGGGCCGGCGGGTGGTGCCCGAGGACGCCGCCCGCCAGCTCCTCGACCTGCTGGTGGAGGTCCACGGCATGCCCGCCGAGGACTTTCCCTACGACCCGTCCTTCGGCGAGGCCTACAACTCCCGGGAGCGCTACTTCGTGTCCCGGCTGGGCGACGTGGCCGGTTGGCTGCACGCCGGCCGTCCCCGGCGGGAGGCCACCCGCCTGGCCCTGCGCCTGCTCCTCCGCCGCCAGTTGGTGGGCCTGGTCGACGACGCCGCCGGCTTCGTCGACAGCGTGGTGGCCCAGGCCGCGGCCCACGTCACCACCCTCATGCCCGACCAGACCTATCTCCAGCAGGCCCAGCCGTCGACGTTCGGGCACTACGTCCTCTCCTTCGCCTACCCGACGGTGCGCGACGCCGTCCGCCTCATCGACTGCATCGAATGGGTGAACACGTCGCCCGGCGGCGCCGGCTGCGTGAACGGGAGCCGGCTGTTGGAGGACCGGTCGGTCATCGCCGACCTGCTCGGGTTCGGGGGCGTGATCGAGCACACCCGCGACGCCATGTGGCAGGTCGACGGGCTGATCAACATCCTGGCCACCACCGCCAGCATGCTGTCGAACCAGTCCAAGCTGGCCGAGGACCTCGAGATCTGGTCGAGCAGCGAGTTCGACTACGTGGATCTCGACGACGGCTTCACCCGGTCGAGCGTCCTCATGCCGAACAAGCGCAACCCGTACTCGCTGTCGATCGTGCGGGGGGCGTCGGGCATCCTGATCGGGCGCCTGTCGGGCTTCCTGGCGGTGGTGAAGAGCCCGTCCGCCCGCAGCGACAACCTCATCTTCGCCTACGGCGAGGTTCCCCGGGCCCTCGACCTGGCCGCCCGGGTCACCCGCCTCATGGCCGGGGTCGTGGGCACCCTCCAGGTGAACACCCACCGCATGGCCGACGCCCTGGCCGGCGGCTTCACCCAGGCCACCGACCTGGCCGAGCACATCGTGCAGGTGTGCCGCATCGACTACCGCACCGCCTACGTCATCGTGGGGGCGACGGTGCGGGCGGCGGCGGCCATGGGCCTGCGGGGCGTCGACATCACCGGCGAGATGCTCGACAACGCGTCGATCGAGCACCAGGGCCGCCCGCTGGGGCTGGCGGGGCATGACCTATCGGCCGTGCTCGACCCCCGCCAGATCGTGTTCACCCGTTCCGCCCGGGGCGGCGCGGCGCCGGACGCGGTCGGTGCCATGGTCGACTCGTGCCGGGCGTCGGCCGCCGGGCTGCACGCTGAGGCCGACCGTTGGCGGGCGTCGTTCGACGCGGCCGAGGCGGCGTTGCTCAAGTTGGCGGTGGAGGCATCGTGACGTCGGGGTCCGTCGAGCTGCCGGCGGAGGTGTCGGTGGTCAACCTCGGGCTGCCCCTGTTCGCCGACGCCATCCGCGACCAGGGCCGGCCCGTCACCCACGTCGACTGGCGCATCCCCGCCGGCGGCGACCTCGATCTGGTGGCGGCCCTCACCCGCCTCTACGGACGCCACGGGGCGGCGATCGACGCCGCCAACGCCGAGGTGGTGCGCCGGCTCGACACGGGCGTGCCGATGCTGGTGGGCCTCGCCCGGGCCGGCGACGTGGTGCCGGGGATGGGCGAGCGCACGATCCTCCACTGCGGCCCCGCCATCGCCTGGCACGACATGGGCGAGCCGTTGCGCAACTCGGTGCGGGCGGCGGTGGTGGCCGAGGGCTGGGACGTGGAGGCGGGCGACGACGAGGTCGACCTGGCGCCGGCCAACCTCCACTCGACGGTCGTGCCGATGGCCACCGCCATGGGGCCGTCGGCGCCGGTGTTCGTGGTGGAGATGGAGGCGGGCGGCACCCGGTCGTTCTCACCCATCAACCAGGGTCCGGGCGAGGTGGCCTGGTTCGGACGCGACACGCCCGCCGCCGTCGACCGCCTCGTCTTCCTCCGCGACGTGGCCGGTCCCCTGCTGGCCGACTGTCTGCGGGCCCACGGGCCCATCGACCTGTTCTCGGTGGCGGCCCAGGGCCTGCAGATGGGCGACGACCTGCACATGCGCACCCAGGCCGCCACCAACCTGTTCCTCCGCACCCTGCTCCCGTCGCTGATGGGGCTGGAGTCGGCGGCCCGGGTCGAGCTCGGGCGCTTCCTGGCCGGCAACCACCTGTTCTTCCTCAACCTGGCCATGGCCGGGGCCAAGTCGCTCACCCTCTGGGCCGAGCAGGTGACGGGATCGAGCGTGGTCACTACCATGGCCCGCAACGGGACGACCTACGGCGTGCGCCTGCCGGGGTCGGACGAGTGGTTCCTGACGGAATCGCCGCCGGTCGGCGACGCCCTGTTCCACCCCGGCCGGGGCCCCGACGACGCCGCCCCCGACATTGGCGACTCGGCCGTGTTGGAGCTGGTCGGACTGGGTGGGTGCGCGGCCGCGGGGTCGCCGGCGGTGGCCGCCTTCGTGGGGGGGACCATGGCCGACGCCGTCGCCACCACCGAGGACATGGACCGGGTGTGCGTGGGCCGCAGCAGCCGGTTCAAGCTGCCCATCCTCGACTTCCGGGGGACGCCCGTGGGCGTCGACGTGCGCAGGGTGGTCGAGCTCGGGATCACGCCCAAGGTGACCACTGGGATCCTCGACGCCCGGGAGGGGGGCCAGATCGGCGCCGGCGTCGCCCACGCCCCCCTGGCCTGCTTCCGGGACGCCCTGCTCGACCTCGACCGCCGCCTGGGGTGACGGTGGCGACGGTGGAGATGGGCCTCGGTGCCCACCGGGCCCTGGCGGTGGGCGGGCGGGGACGGGTGGTGGCCGTCTACCGCCGGGCGGCGTACGTGCGGGTGCCGGGGGGGCTCTTCGCCCTCACCACCGCCGACGTGGGGCGGGGACCGTTGCACCTGCGTTCCCCGGTCCGGCCCGACCGGTTGGCCCCGGGCGACCTGGTCGACGTCGTCGCTGGCGCCCACGTCCGCATCGGAACCGCGGTCGTCGACCTGACCCACGCCGCCCTCTGGCGGGGAGCGCTGCCCGACCGCCACCGCCTGGCGACGGCCGGCGCGGTGGCGGACGTGTTCGCGGCCGCGGCGCCGCCGGCGCTCTCGGCTCCGATGTTCGCCGACCGCCTCGGCGTCGCGGTCCACCGCCTCGGGCAGGACGACCTGATCGGCGTGGCCCGCGCCATCGGCGGTCTCGGCCCCGGACTCACACCCGCCGGCGACGACACCCTGGCCGGAATCCTGCTGGTGGCAAGGGCCATGGGCGGCGAGGCCGTCGAGGAGGAGTTGCTGACGGTGGCCCGGGCCGCGACCACCACGTCGGTGTCCCGGGGTCTCCTGGACTGGGCCGCCCGGGGCCAGGCCGTCGAGCCGGTGCACGACCTGCTCGCCGCCCTTGCCGCCGGCGACATGCCGAAGGCGGCGATCCACCTGTCCGTCCTCGGACGCCTCGGCCACACCTCGGGCGCCGACCTCGCCTACGGTCTCCGCCTCGGCCTCGCCCGGGGAGCGTGGTACCTCGGAGAAAGGGTCTCCGGGGTTACGCCCGCCTGACCCGATTGTTGCACGGGGTCGAGCCGACCCCTCTCTCGTTGCACGGCCGTGCAATGCTGGTGCAAGGACCCCGGCGCATGCTCCCGGACACACCGAGAAGCCCCAAGAATATCCAGAACCCGACACACCTAGAAGTGGAGGCGTGCCGTGCCGAAGACCACTACCTGTCGAGTCCGGGTTGCGTGTCACTGCCGGTTCGCCCGGGAGGCGCCCCGCCACCACGACCTCCTCGTCCGGGTCGACGGCGACGTGGCCGCCGCCCTCGACCTGTTCGAGCTGGCCACCACGTGGGAGGAGCTCGACTACAGCGCCGAGGACCTCGTCCCCCCCGCCGACTGGCTCGACTTCGCCGCCGAGCACCGGTGGGAACATCCCGAGCTGGCCGAGCGCCTGTTCAGCGTCGCCGTCGACGTCGCCCTCCGACGGGGCACCGCCGGATCCGGCACCCGGCTCCTGCGGGTGCTGGCCGAGTCGGTCTGAACCGCCGGTCAGGCGTCGTCGCGGCCGATGCAGACGAAGGCGGCGGCGGCCGCCGTGTCCTGACCCTCGCCGGCATGGGCGAGGGCCTCCGCCGGACGTTCCCCCGCCCGTAGCCGTTGGTGGAGCCCGACCATCACCGCGATGGTGGCGGCGTCGGGGACGGGCATGAGGGGGGCGATCACCGACCGCACGCCCAGGGCCAGGAGGGCGGCGGCGGTGCCCAGCAGCTCGTCACCGTCGTGGACCGCGGCCACCGCCGCCTCGCATGCCGACAACACCACCACTGACGGCGCCCGGCGGAGCCGCTCGAGGTCGTAGACGGTGAGGGGACCGTCGGCCAGGAGCACGGACGAGAACAGGGGGCTGTCGGCCCGGAAGCTCCCGTGGGCGGCCAGGTGCACCAGCTCCGCTTCCTCCAGGGCCGCCATCACGCCGACGGTGGTGGCCCGGGCGCCGGTGAGGACGGTGGCGTCGGGATAGAGGGCGGACAGCTCCCCCACCTCGGCGTCGGCCCCCGGGAGCTGCGGACCCGCCACCAGCGCCACCCGCCCCCGCCCGCCCGGGTCGGCCGCCCCCCGGGGCCCCTCCCCACCCAGCCACAGGGCGGTGCTGGGGGCGATGGTGGTGGGCCGGCCGGCCAGGCTCGGCAGCGCCGACCAGGGCAGACCGTGGAGCTCGCCGGTGGGCACCACCACCACCGGCGCGCCCGCCGGCAGCCGCAGCGGGGCCAGCAGGAGGTCGTCGAGCCGGGCCGCGGTCGACGCCACCGCCGCCTCCGCCGCCTCCCGCGACCGCGGCCACAACAGCCGGCGGAGGGCGAACAGGAGATACCGCCGCTCCTGGTCGACGTCGGCCACCGACCCGAGCCCCTGGAGTCGGGCCCGGCGGCCGGTGACGACGACGGCGTGGAGGGTCCCCTGGTGGGCGACGTACTCCACCAGCACCCGGTCGCCCAGGGCGGCCCGGACGGCGGCCAGGTCGACCCGTCCGGTGTCGGCCACCCATGCGTCCCGACCCCGGGCGTCGGCCGTGCGCCGGGTGCGGTTGCGGACCGACTTCTCCACCGCCGCCACCCGGGTCTGCCCGGCCGGCGGCGGGGGCGTCCCGTGCATGGCCGCCTCCCGGGCCTCGGTCCGCAGCCGGCGCAGCTCGGCCAGGTCGGCGGCCAGCTGCTCGTCGTCGGGGGGGTGCACCGCCGGGCGACGCAGGGCTCCGGCCCGGCCCCGTTCCGCCCACCGCAGCACCTCCCCCGGCCGGCCGTCGTCGAGGGCGAGGCTGACGCCGAGGCGGGCCAGGTCGATGCCATGCCCTGACGCGTGGGCCCGCAGCTCGGTCGCGCCCAGGGTGCCCCGGTACTCGTCGACCACCGCGATGCCCCGGGTGAGGGCCCGCTTGGCCCCGCGACGGTCGCCCTCGGCCACCCGCAGCAGGGCGGTGGCGAGCCAGGCCCGGGCCCGGAGGTCGGCCGTGCCCCGGCTGCGGGCGGCCGCGGCCTGGGTCAGCTCGGCCCGCGCCACCGCCGGCCGTCCGAGGGCCAGCGCGATGCGGCCCACGAAGGTACGCACGTGGAGCGCCTCCACCAGCCATCCCTGGCTCTCCAGCTCGGTGGCGATGTGCTGGCTGCGGCGGAGCAGGTCGGGAGACGGCAGGCCCCGGTCCTGGAGGGCCAGCACCTCGGCCTGGACCTCCACGTACCGGGCCTGGGCCGCCAGGGGCGGCGCGGCCGCCGCCTCCCGCCCCGCCCGCGCCGCCTCGCAGGAAGCGCCCTCGTAGGCGCCGCCGGCCAGCAGGGCCCGGGCCAGCAGCATCCGGGCTTCGATCAGGTGGAGCAGGTCGCCCAACGGCTCCAGCGCCGCCACCGCGGCCGCGGCCGACTCCCGGGCCTCCGCCACCAGCCCGGCCACCATCAGGGCCTCGCTCCGGTCGGCCTCCAGGACGGCCAGCAACCGGCCCGGGTTGTGCAGCGCCTCGTAGGCCCGCTGGGCGCGGTCGAAGGCGGCCAGGGCGTCGGGCAGGCTGCCCCGGCGGCAGTAGGCGACGCCGGTGTTGTGGGCCGACATGGCCACCAGCACGGGCAGGTCGTGGTCGACGGCGATGCGTTCGGCCTCGGCGAAGTCGTCGAGCGACCGCTCCAGGTGGCCCTGCCAGCTGTGGACCACGCCCCGGCAGACCAGGGCCCGGGCGACGGAGCACTCGTCGCCGACCTCCTCCAGCCAGCCCAGCGCCCGCCGGTAGGCGTCCATCCCCCGCTCGAGGTGGCCGGTGCGGACGGCCACTACCCCCCGCAGGAGCTCGACCACCCCCCGCACCGGCGGCGGTGCCACCGCCGACGCCCGGGCCATCTGTTCCTCGGCGGCACCGGTGTCGCCCACCGTGAGCAGGGAGATGGCCAGGCTGGCCCGGGCCAGCGCCTCCCGGTCGGCGAAGCCGCCCTCGACGCTGAGCGACACAGAACGCCGGAAGCTGGCCACCGCCTCCTGGGGCTGGTCGAGCTCGTGGAAGGCGAGCCCGAGGACGCGGTGGACGGAGGCCACGACCCGCGGGTCGTCGGTCTCGGCCAGCAGGTCGCGGGCCCGGGCGAGAACGCGGGGAGGGTCGCGGTGGCGACGCTCGGCCAGGTCATCGAGGGCTTCGAGGATCTCCGACGGCCGCACGCGCCTCGATGCTAGAGAACATGTATCACGGCGGCCTGCCGGGACTCTGGGACGGGTGAGCGAGGGGACTGTGGATCATGGCCAGGAGCGCGGGTAGCGGCGAGAGCGACGGGTCCGGGGGCGACGGCCCGGAACGGATCAAGCCGGAGAAGGGACCGTGGACCGACCGGGTCGTCTTCGGCACCACGCCCGGGGGGGCGCCCTTCGCCTTCCGACCGGAGGTGGTGTTCACCAGCCGGGCCGACGAGGCCGCGGTCGTGGCCAACGAGGTGCCCACCAACGACGATCTGGTGATCGTCGACCCCGACGAGGACCGGCACGTGCGCAAGAAGTTCCGGCGGCTGCTCCGGGTCAACGACCCCATCGCCACCGTCGACGAGCTGCGCCGGCGGGGCTTCGTGGCCCAGGTCAACTACGTGTTCTTCGCCCTCGGCGGCGGCGGGTGCGGGTGCGGGTGTGGCGGCTGCCCGCCCCACCCGTCCGAGGGCTGGGGCTGCCTCGGGGGCCAGTCCGTCCACCCGACGCCCTTTGGCGCGCGATCGGTGCACCCGACGCCGTTCGGGGCCCGGTCCGTCCACCCGACGCCGTTCGGCGGCCAGTCGGTGCACCCGACGCCCTTCGGAGCGGAGTCGGTGCACCCGACGCCGTTCGGGGCGGAGTCGGTGCACCCGACGCCGTTCTTCCTGGCGTCCGTCCACCCGACGCCCCATGGCGGTTGCGGTTGCGGATGCGGATGCGGATGCGGCGGCGGGTCGTCCACCCAGTCCGTCCACCCGACGCCCTACCGCGGCCAGTCGGTGCACCCGACGCCGGGGCGCAGCAGCGCCCGACCGGCACCGATCGACACCCCCACCAACGACCCGACCAAGCTCATCCAGACGCCGGCGGCGTCGGACAAACCGCTGGTCGTCGTCCTCGACACCGGCCTGCCGATCAGCCGCACCGCCGTGTTCCCCCCGGCGATGGACGGTGCGCCCATCTCCCCGTTCGACCCCGCCTTCGACGTCGACGGTCCCGACCTCGACCCCCAGGACGATCTCCTCGACGAGGTCGCCGGTCACGGCACGTTCATCGCCGGCCTGGTCACCCAGGTCGCGCCCGGCTGCAACGTCGAGGTGCACAAGGTGCTCGCGTCCGCCGGCGACACCGACGAGGAGCTGATCTACCAACGGCTGGAGACGCTCACCTTCGCCCATCCCGAGCACACCGTGCTGAGCCTGTCCTTCGGGGGCTACGTGCCCGAGCGCCCCCTGTTCATGGCCGCCGCCATCGCCAGGATCCAGAAGCAGGGCGTGGTGGTGGTGGCCGCCGCCGGCAACGACGGGACGTGCCAGCCGATGTTCCCGGCCGCCCTGCCCGACGTGGTGAGCGTGGGCGCCATCGGTCCCGACGGGCCCGCCTTCTTCACCAACTACGGCCCGTGGGTCCGGGCCTGCGCCCCCGGCGTCGACCTGCTGAGCACTTTTTTCATGTTCAACGGCTCGTTGCGAGCGGGCGCCGGGGCCCGGGACCCCGACAACTTCAGGGGCTGGGCCATCTGGAGCGGCACGTCGTTCTCGGCGCCGGTCGTCGCCGGCGCCCTGGCCCGCACCATGATCGTCGAGCGTTGCAACGCCCAGGAGGCCGTGGCCCGGGTGATCGACAACCCCAACCTGCTCCGCCTTCCCGGTCTGGGGACGGTGGTGAACTCCATCTGACGCGGTCCGTCGGTCGCCGAGCGAACCCTCCTACGATGACGCGGGTGTCGACCCCGGAGGACCACGAGGTGGCCGACCTCGTGTTTCGGGCCCGGGCCGGCGACGCGGCCGCGTGGGACGCCCTCGTCGACCGTTTCGGGAGCCGGGTCCGGGCCGTCGCCCGCTCCTTCCGTCTGGGCCAGGCCGACGCCGACGACGTCTTCCAGGTCACCTGGCTGCGCCTGGTGTCCAACCTCGACCGCATCC
Source organism: Actinomycetota bacterium (assembly GCA_034666105.1). Lineage (GTDB taxonomy): Bacteria > Actinomycetota > Acidimicrobiia > Acidimicrobiales > AC-14 > JAXDMK01. Next base: position 21,659 of record JAXDMK010000037.1, read on the forward strand.
GCGATCCCGACCGGGTCGGGGCGTGGCTGGTCACCACCGCGTCCCACGAATGCCTCCGGCTCCTGCGCCGGGCCGGCCGCCACGCCTCCGGCGACGACGACTGGGAGGAGTCCCTGGTCGACAACGCCCCCGACGTCGACACCGACCTGCTGGTGGGCGAGCGCGAGCGGGCCCTGTGGGAGGCGATGGGGATGCTGTCCCCCGGCTGCCAGCGGCTGCTGCGGTTCCTCGCCGCCGACCCCGCCCCCAGCTACGAAGAGGTGGCGCTCGGGCTCGACATGCCGATCGGTAGCATCGGTCCCACCCGTCGCCGCTGCCTCAATCGCCTGCGAATACATTTCGCGCGTATCACGGAGGGTCCCGAGGGTTCATCTCCGTAGGGGGATACGCACATGACCAGTGACAACCACGACGAGGGCCGCGGCGGCGGCTACGACCAGGACCACGAGACCGACGGCCGCGATGCGGACGACGTCGGCGAGGTAGGCGACGCCGGCCCGTTCCCGGGCGACGACGACCTGCTCCAGGAGCTGCGCACCATCGTCGGCCGGATCGACCCGACGCCACCGGAGCTGGTGGCGGCGGCCCGGTCCGGCTTCATCTGGCGCACCATCGACGCCGAGCTGGCCCAGCTCACCAGCGACTCGGTGCTCGACGCCGACCGCATGGCCGCCGTCCGGGGCGTCGCCGCGCCCGAGCTGCTCACCTTCGAGTCGGCCGGCCTCACGGTGGAGGTGGAGACCGCCGCCGGGCCCGACGGGGTGCGGCTGCTGGGCCAGCTGGTTCCGGCCCGGGCGGGGTCGGTCGAGGTCCGCCACGGGGGTGGCTCCGTCACCGTCGACGTCGACGACATGGGCCGCTTCACCGCCGCCGGCCTCGAGCCGGGCCCGGTCAGCCTGAGCTGCCGCACCGTCGTTGGCGGGCTCCGGGTCGACACCGACTGGTTCCTGGTCCGCTAAGTGGCGGCGCCGGCCGGGGTCGGGGCGGCACCGCCCGGTGGGACCTGCTCCGCCCGCACCGTCTCCAACTCGTCCCAGATGCGGACCTGGCGGGTCTCCTTGAGGGCGATCATGCCCACGATGAAGGTGATCGACGCCACGATGATCGGATAGGCCAAACCCCAGTACATGCTCTTGGTGGCTGAGTTCACATAGAGCCCGATCAGGGGGAGCAGGCCTCCGAAGACGCCGTTGCCCAGGTGGTACGGCAACGACAGGGACGTGTATCTCACCTTGGCCGGGAACGCCTCCACCAGATAGGCGGCGATCGGCCCGTAGACCATGCAGACGAGCAACATCTGCAGGAAGATGAGGAACACCAACAGGGGGAAGTTGGTGCCGGCCTGGCGGGCATCGACGAACTTGCTGACGCCGGGCCGGATCTCCTGGGTGTTCTCGATGTTCGTCTTGTAGGCGGTGTCGCTCTTGGCCGTCACGATCTGGCCCACGGAGTTGATGGCCGAGAGCTTCGGCTCGTCGGTGATCGGGTCGTGGGTGGCCTGCAGTCCGACCACGTCGGTCCTGGCCGCCGTCTGCATCCCGTGGTAGATCGGGACGTAGGAGATCGCGGCCAGGAGGCAGCCGGTCATGATGATGCGCTTCCGGCCGATGCGGTCGGACAGGGCGCCGAAGACGAGGAAGAACGGCATGCCCAGCAGCAGGGCCACCGCCACCGTGATCCGGGCCGCCTCCGTCTCCACCTTGAGGATGGTGGTCAGGTAGAAGAGGGCGTAGAACTGCCCCGTGTACCAGACCACCGCCTGCCCGGCGGTGGCCCCGAACAGGGTCAGCAGGATCCGCTTCCAGTTCTCCCAGCCTTTGAGGGCATCGGACAGCGGGGCCTTCGACGTCTTCCCCTCCGCCTTGAGCGCGGCGAAGATCGGGGATTCCTTCATCTTCAGCCGGACGTAGAGCGAGACCCCCAGGAGAACGAGGGACAGGAGGAAGGGAATCCGGTAGCCCCAGTCCTTGAAGCTCTCCGCGCTCATCGACCGCTGGGTGATGACGACCACGAGGATGGCCAGGAAGAGACCGCCGGTGGCCGTGACCTGGATGAAGCTCGTGTAGAAGCCCCGCTTGTTGTCGGGGACGTGTTCGGCGACGTAGATGGCGGCACCGCCGTACTCCCCGCCCAGGGCGAGGCCCTGGGCCACTCTGAACAGGATCAGCAAGGCCGGTGCGGCATAGCCGATCGTCCCGTACCCTGGTAGCAGGCCGACTCCGGCGGTGGTCACGCCCATGATGATCAGGGTCACCACGAAGGCGTACTTCCGCCCGACCAGGTCGCCGATGCGGCCGAAGAAGATAGCCCCGAAGGGGCGCACCACGAAGCCGACGGCAAATGTCGACAGGTACAGCAGGAGCTGCACCGTCTCATTGCCTGCCGGATAGAACCTCGGGGCCAGGGTCGCGGCCAGCGTCCCGAAGATGTAGAAGTCGTACCACTCGATCACGGTGCCGGCCGACGAGGCACCGATCACGTTCCAGATCTTGTAGTCCCGCCTCGCTCGGGCCTCGGCTGAATTCGGAGGTGCAGTCTCCTTCGTCGCCATGTCTCCCCCCGTCATGCACGGATAGGGCCGAAGGTCCGCCAGGCGTGTCTCGCCCGGAACGGGCCGATGAGATGGTAAGCGTCCGGCGACCGCGATTCCACGGTCTCGAAGGACGTATCACAGGCCGCCCTCGTGGCTCTCAGGAGTGAGCGAGAGGGAGGCGAGCGATGGACCGGACCGGATATGAGAAGGACTGCTACCTGCTGCTGTGCGGCGGACGCGGAGCCCCCCGCACCCAGGTGTTCCACTGCGAGGACCAGGCCCGGGCCGAGTTCCGCCGGATCTGCCGGGCGGCGCGGGTGAAGACGCAGTGGATGGAGCTGTCGATGGTCGGCGGCGGCGGACGGCTGGAGCGGCTGGCCTCCTACGCCCGGCCCGCCCAATCCCCGGCGGCCTAACTATCCCAGGCGGGACCCACGACCTGCAGGGGGCGTCGTCAACGGCGACGGCGCCCTCGCTGGTCAACCGAGGTAGTGTCCGACGCCCGATGCCCGAGCGGACCGTCACCCCTCAGATCCGGACCTTCTTCTTCGGGCTCGGCAGCGCCTTCTCCGGGATCGCGGGGCTGATCCTCTTCCTCTTCCCCGAGAAAACCGACAGCCTCTTCGCCTGGACGATCGCCCGGGGCGACACCGCCAACTTCCTGGGCGCCTGCTTCCTGGGCATCAGCCTGCTGTCGTTTCTGTCCTACAGCGTGCCCTCGTGGCGGGGCGTTCGGGTCGCCTTCGTCGGCACCCTCACCTTCGTCACGGCCATGGCCCTGGCCACGCTCCTGCACCTCGACCAGTTCAACTTCGGCAGCGACGAGCCGATCGCCCTGGCCGCGGCCTGGCTGTGGACGCTCGTCTACATCGCCGCCCCGATAGCGAGCGGGGTGCTCCTTTCCCGCCAGCTCCAGGAGCCGGGCCCGGTGCCGGCGGAGGAGGGCCGGACTCCCGCCACGCCCATCGTCCCCGGCCTGCGGTACCTGTTCCTGGCCCAGGGGACGCTGCTGTCGGTCGTGGGCGTGGTGCTCTTCGTCGCCCCCGGCACCGCCGACAGCCTGTGGCCGTGGCCCCTGACGGCCCTTCCGGCCCGGGCCGTCGCCAGCTTCCTCCTCGGCTTCGGCGTGATCCTGCTGGGCATCGGCCGCCAGAACGAGGCCGAGATCCTGGAGCCGCCGGGCGCCGCCTGCTGGTGGCTGGCGGTGCTGGCGGGCATGGCCATCACCCGCTTCGAGCACTCGGTCGACATCGGCACCCCCACCGGCCTGATCTTCGGCGTGGTCGCCCTCAGCCTCCTGCTCGGGGGGGTGGCCGGCGAGCTGGCCGCCCGCCGGCTGCGGGCGCCGACCGGTCCAACTCCGCCGCCCGGGCCCCGTCCCCGTCGGCCCCCGCCCTCCGGCTGACCCGCCCGTCCCGGTCTCTAGGTGGACTCGGGCGGGCGGCCGAGGTCGATGTCGTGGCTCTCCAGGAACGTCTGGATGTCGGCCCGCTCGCCCCGGCTGAGGCGGCGCTGGGCACCCTGGGGCGGATGGGGCGGGACGGGATAGCCGAGCATCTGGGCCATGCCGACGATGACCCGGTCGTAGCGGCCCAGGTCAGCGGCCCACTCCTCGGCCTTGTTGTCCCAGTAGTGGCTGCGGGTGGTCAGGTAGCTGTCGAGCTCGCCCTGGATGGTGCGGGCCTGCCCGGCCAGCAGGCCCAGGTGGGCGGCCAGCTGATCGCTCCCGCTCTCCTCCTCCTCCGCCTCCTCCTCGGCGACGACGAGGTCGGCGAACTCGCCCGTGCCCAGGGGATCGCGGCCGGTGAGGGCCAGCAGCTCGGCCTGACGGTCGGCGCCGGCGGGCGGCTTGGTGGCCGGTCCGAACGCCCCCGCCCCCCGCCACAGCTCGACCTGGGGGGCGATGTAGCCGTAGGCGAAGTCGACCAGCTCGGGGTCAAGGTGCTCGTCGCCCCCGGTGGCGCGGGCCAGGTCCCAGGCGTGGATCACGTGGTCGGTGGTGACCTGGGCCAGGTAGTCCTCGCCGGTGATGTCGCCGAAGGAGACGTGCACCAGCCGCACCGGCACGTCGTCGGCCTGGGCGGCGGCGACGGCGGCCACGGCCGCGTCGGTCCACGCCGAATAGGGGTCGGCGCCCAGCTGGTCGCCCTCGAAGCGGTCGCCGACCTCGGCGATGGTGAGGCCATCCAGCAGCGGCGGGACCCACTGGTTCTCGTTGAGCACGTGGTTGACCAGCGCCCGCACGTCCCAGTCGGCGTCGGGCGTGGGCGCCGACCACTGGTCGTCGGACACCATCCGCACGCGGGCGCCGAACTCCTCGACCGCCCGCCGGTACAACCCGATCACGTCCGCCATGGGGACCACCTCCGCTACGTGATTACCACCTCGGTGTCGTGCAGTGCACGAATGGTGTTGGAGACATAGCAGACCGCGGATGCCCGTTCGGCCAGCTTCTCTAACTCCTCCCGGGGATGGCTGGAGCTGACTTCGACCCGGACGTGGACGAACTTCGGGCCGTCGTAGGTGCCCACCACCCGCACCGCGATGTCGGGCAGCTCGATGTCCCGCTTGCGGGCCACGTGGGCCAGGGCGAGGGTGAAGCAGGAGGCCAGGGAGGCCAGGAACAGCTCCGTCGGCTGGGGACCGGTGTCGTCGCCGCCCGACTTCACCGGCTCGTCGGCCCGGATCTCGAAGTCCCGGGCCTTGACCCGGCAGCGATACCCGCCGTCCCAGGTGGCGTCGACCGAGAGTTCAGCCGTGGTGGTGGCCCCCATCGTGGTCGTGGTCGTGGTCCCCGTCGTGGTCGTGGTCGTGGCCGGCGGGGCGCTCGGCCAGCGCCTCGGCTCGGGCGTCGACCTCGTCCGGGCCAACCACCCCCCGGGCGGCCAGCACCGACTCCAGGGCCCGCAGCCAGCAGCGGTAGTAGCTCCAGGGCTCGTCCCAGAGGGCGATGGTGGCGATTAGCTCCTGGCGGAAGTCCTCCCACTCGAAGGCGCCGCCCTCGTGCAGGGCGAGAGCCAGCCCGAAGGCCCGGCTCTCCCACGGCTCGGCGAACACCAGCTCTCCGTTGCTCCGGGGGGGCGACGCCGGTCCGTAGACGTCGAGGACCCCGACGGTCGCGGTCACGACGGCGCAATCACGACGGCCCAATCACGACGGCCCAATCACGACGGCCCAATCGACGGCGATGGCGACGGCACCCTGGCCACCCCGACCATGGCGTCGCGGGTGACCAGTGCGGCCAGCTCCTCCTCCGACAGGCCGTCGGTGCCCGCCGGGCGCTCGGGCAGCACCATATAGCGCACCTCCGAGCTGCTGTCCCAGACCTCGATCTCGACCCCCTCGTCGACGTCGAGGCCCATCTCCGACAGCAACGTCCGCGGCTCCCGCACCATCCGTGACCGGTAGGCGGGGTCCTTGTACCAGGACGGAGGCAGTCCGAGCACCGGCCACGGGTAGCAGGAGCACAGAGTGCAGACGACGACGTGGTGCGTCTCCGGCGTCTGCTCCACGACCACGATGTGCTCGCCCTGGGGCCCCTTGAAGCCCAACTCGGCGATGGCCGACGTGCCCTCCTCCAGCAGCCGGGCCTTGTACTCGGGATCGACCCACGCCCGGGCCACCACCTTGGCCCCGTTCATGGGGCCGACGTTCGTCTCGTAGTTCTTGATGAACCCGTCCATCATCTTGGGGTCGACCAGACCCCGCTCGACCAGGATCGACTCGAGGGCTTCGGTGCGCAGAGCGATCGGCAGGCGCTCGACACCCCGGTCGTTGACGGTCGTCGGGCTCGGTTCAGTCACCGGAAGCAGCCTCCAGGTAGTGCTCGTACAGGTCGATGATCAGGGTGAAGGGCTCGGCCTCGTCGCCCCAGAGCTCGGTGGACTCGAAGGCGACGGCGTAGACGGGGCGGGCGTTCTCGCCCAGGAAGTGGGCATTCGTGTCCGGCAGCACCATGGCCGGGTGGATCAGCCGCACCTCGCCCATCCGCCCCCGTACGTACCGGGGCAGGCGGGTGTGGCCGGTGGGGTGCAGGTCGCGGACCCGTACCCGGTCGCCCACCGCCAACGCCGGTGGCTCGTCCACCTGGCGGAGCGATCCGGGGGCGGCCTCCTTGTAGTCGGGCTTGTTCGGCTCGGGCGCGGGCGGCTCCTCGACGTCCTCGCCCCGCAGCTTGCGGGCCCGGGCGTCGATTGCCCCGGGGGCGATGATGGAACTGTCGACGAGGAGGTTCTCGACCATCTTCAGCCACCGGCCGTAGTAGCCGAAGGCCAGGTAGTCGATCGGATCCTGGCGCTCGAGGCCGTACCGGAAGCGGTTGAGGTTGGTGCCCGAGAGCCGCATCGACAGCAGGCCCATGGCGAAGGCGCGCCCCTCCCACGTCTCGTGGAAGGGCGGGTCGTCCGGTGGCGTCAGCTCGACAGACCCGAAACCCTGCATGCCGCCCATGTCGGCGACGGTGTCCAACGGGATCTCCTCTCCCCTAGTCGGAGCGCCGCGCCCGGCCGACGGAACCGGGCGCGGCCGCTCCGGATCTCAGACGGTCCAGGTGTTGATCTGGAAGGCTCCGGCCCGCCACGCGGTGAGGGCGGAGTCGAGCACGTCGAGAGGGTGGAAGGCCTGGACCCCGTCGATGAGGTCGTCCTCCCGGAAGCCGTAGAGGGCGCCCATGGCGAAGCGGCAGGCGTAGACCTTGGCCCCTTCCTTGAGGAGCGTCTTGATCTGGTTGTTGATGGCCATGTGGCCGGGGAACGCCTCCTGGCCCACCGCGGGGAAGCCGCGGGTGCCCGACGCCAGCAGCACGCCCGGGCCATACAGGATGATGTTGACGTCGAAGCCCTTGCGCACCAGGCGGGTGGAGGTCAGCAGGTTCACCAGGGCCACCGATCCCTCGTAGGGGACGGTGTGGATGAAGACGAAGGCCTTCTCGCCGGGGTTGGCCTTGATGTCCTCGAACAGCTTCTCTTCGGTGTTGAACAGGACCTCGCCGTCGGCGGGCCGGTCGTTGTTGACGGTCTTCGGCATCTGCTCTCCTCAGCTTTCTTTCATCGAGATTCCCTCGGGATCCGTGGGCGGCATCGGTGGTGCGACTGGCCCCACCGCGGGAGTGCCCCGCACCGGTGGCTGGGTCCAGGTCTGGCGGTGGCTGCCGGGCATGAGCTGGATGGTCATCCGCCGCATCTTCCACGGCAGCCGCCGGTAGGTCGGGGTGAACACACCCAGCCAGAACTGGTCGCGCAGGCCCTTCGGGGGTGGCGGGGGCGGGAGCCCGTTGCGGGCTGCGATCCGGCGCTGGGCGTCGACCATGAGGTAATGCTCGGAGTTCTCCCGCAGCCAATGCGAGAACCCCACGTCACTTGCTCTCCAGGCCGGCGAGGGCGTTCTGAGCCGCCACCGAGATGGGCTCGTTGAGAGCGCCGATCGGGGGCGAGTAGACGTTCTCCATGGTGGCCAGGTCGCCCAGGGTGATCCCGGTCTTGACCGCCACCCCCAGGAAGTCGGCCCGCTCCTTGATCCCCTCGCCCCCCACCATCTGGGCCCCGATGAGGCGCAGGCTGCCCGGCTCGGCCAGCAGCTTCACCCGGACCTTCTTGACGCCGGGGTAGTAGCGGGCCCGGGAGATGCCGTTGGCCACGCCCATCACGAAGGGGATGCCGAGGGCGGTGGCGAGGGTCTCGCCGAAGGCCACCCCGCCGATCATCCACTTGCCCGCCACCATCCCCCAGGGCACGTACACCGGCTGGTAGGCCCGCTTGCCCCCGGCCGCGTTGGTGCCGGCGACCTTGCCCTGGGCGTAGGCGTGGCTGCCGGAAAGGCCCTGGATGGGGAGGTTGCTCACCCCGTGGGGCAGCTCGGCGCAGTCGCCGGCGGCGTACACGTCGGGGTGCGATGTGCGCATGTTCTGGTCGACCACGATGCCGCCGGTCGAGCCGAGCTTGATCTCCTTGGCCGACAGGCTGACGTTGGGCTTCTTCTTGGTGCAGACCACCACCAGGTCGGCGGGCAGGTCGCCGTCGTCGGTGCGCACCGCCCTGACCTGGCCGTTGTCGTCGCCGACGAAGGCCCGGGCGGGGGTGTTCCAGTGCATCTTCACGCCCATCTCCGCCCACGAGTCCTGCACCGGCTCGGCGATGTCGGGGTCGGCCGCCTCGGCCAGGGCCCACGGCGCCTTGTCGACCAGGTGGGTCTCGATGCCCCGGTGGGCGAGGGCGGTGACCATCTCCAGGCCGAGGGGCGACGCCTCCACCACCACCGCCACCTTGGTGGTGTCGAGGACCTTGTCCCACTCCATGGCCCGGCGGATGTTCTTGACGTAGTAGAGCCCGCCCAGGTCGGTGCCGGGGATGCCGGGGTCGGCGTAGTCGAAGCCGGTGCCGAGGATCAGCCGGTCCCAGCCGACCTCGGCCCCGTCCACCGTGATGTTCTTCCGCCCGACGTCGAGGCCGGTGACCTTGGTGTCGTAGTGGATGTCGATCCCGTTCTCCCGGTACGCCTCCTTGGTGGCCAGGAACAGGCGCTCGAAGTCGGGGATCTCCTTGCCGTGGACGTAGGGGATGCCACACGGGCTGTAGGCGGCGTCCTCGTACTCGGTGAAGACGGTGACCTCGGCGCTGCGATCGGTAGCCTTGGCCGCGCCGGCGGCGCCGATGCCGGCAGCACCTCCGCCCACGATCACGATCCTCTGAGCCAAGTCCTCCACCTCGGAACATCGACGGGCTGGGTCGAAGGCGTTTACTATACTGGACGTACGTTTCCCACGCTGTCAAGGAGGCGGGAATTGACAGACCTCAGCGAGCCGATGACCGAAGGCTCGCCCTTCACGTCGGTCGACCGGCCCTCGGTGGACGACATCGTCGGGGCCATCGGACCCCGGATGCGGGAGCTGCGGCTCCAGCGCGGCCTGTCCCTGCAGCAGCTGGCGGAGCGGGCCGGGGTGTCCGCCGCTGCCATCCACAAGATCGAACGCAACGGGATGGTGCCCACCATCACCACCCTGTTGAAGCTGGCCGACGCCTTCGACCGACCCGTGGGCTGGTTCGTCGACGAGGAGGGCCCGGCCGCGGGCCCGGTCGCGTTCACGCCGGCGGGGGCGCGGCCGGTGGCGTTCAGTCCCCAGCCGGGGGTCGAACTGGCGACCGTCTCCGGTTCGTACGCCCGCTTCCTGTTGGACGGCGCCGTCGCCACGGTCGAGCCCGGCGCCGGCAGCGGCCTGGGCGAAGGGGAGCGCCAGGGCGAAGAACTGGTCTTCGTGCTGGAGGGGGCGTTGGCGTTCGACGTCGACGGTCGCTCCTACCGGTTGGAGCCGGGCGACGCCCTGCACCTCCGCACCGACCGCCCCCACCACTGGTCGAACCCCGGTGCTCGGCCCACACGGGCCTTGTGGGTGTCGGTCCGCCCGCTGTAGCGGGAGCCGGGCGAGCTACAGGCCGAGGGAGGGATGGCCGGGATGCGGAGGCTGCTGAGGGTCGTGCTGCTGGTGGTGGGGCTGGCCGTCGGCAGCTACGCCCTCGTCTACTACTTCGTCCTCGGCAAGGGCGTGCCCAAGGGGAACTGGCACGGCACCTTCGTCACGGCCAGCGGGAAACAGGGGGCGCTGCACTTGGAGATTGGCGTCCCGAAGGCCCCGAACGTGAACAGCGGAGGGGGTGACGACGCCGGTCGGCGGTTCGACGGGACGGCCCAAGCGTGCATCGGACGTCCGGAATCGCAGCAGTACGAGATCTTCGGGAGGATCCGTGGCTCCGACTCGTTCATGACCCTGAGCCCCACCGGCGACCCGGTCGTGGGTCTGCGCTTCAGCGACCTCGCCGTCGAGTGGCACGGCGACGACCTCACCGTATCCGGCCACCTCAGCGACTACGACGGGGTCAACAGCGTGTCCGACGGCGCCAACCCCGACCACAACCAACCGACGGCCGTGAAGCTCCAGAAGGGTGCCGACGCCGACTTCGAGTCGGCCTGCGCCGGGCTGGCGGCCGGGTAGCCCGTCGGTATCAGGTGTCGATGCCGAGCAGCCGGGCCCTCGTGACGGCCTTGGCTCCCCGCATGAGGCCGAGGATGGCGATGGCCCAGGCGACGGCGCCCACGATCAGGCCGCTGTTGCCCGCCCCGAGGAGCGAACCCGTCGACTGGCCGTAGGAGAGGACGATCAGGGGCAGCGTCACCAGGCCCGAGGCCTGTTGGGCGGCGGCCGCGCTCTTCACCCGGGCCGACAGGCGCAGCACCACCGACAGGGTGATGGCCAGGAAGGGCGGGACCACCCACAGCATGAGCACCCACCACGCCCGGGTGGGGAAGAACCACCCGCCCACCTTGGGCCCGACGATGAGGTTGACGGCCAGCGAGTACATCCCGAACCCGATGAGGGTGGTCATGTACCCGGGCAGGAGGCTGGCGACCAGCTTGCCCAGGTAGATCTCCCGCTCCGATGCCGGCGAGTGGGCCAGGAACTCGCCTGTCCCCTTCTCCTTCTCCCCCACCACCGTGTTGGCCCCGATGGCGGTCGAGATGGTCATGGGGACGATCACCGCGAGGGGGGCGAACAGGTACACGGCCAGGGCGTAGGAGGTCTGGGTGGCCGCCGACGCGCCCTTGACCGCGGCCTGGGCCTTCTGGGGCAGGAGGTCGAGGGCGGCCGACACCTTGGACACGGTGCCGATGTCGCCCAGGTTGGAGATGGTGAGGAGCAGGATCACCGGGATTATGACGAAGAACAGGGCGGCCAGAACCACCATTGGCGCCCAGAAGTCGGGGCTCTTGGCCAGCTGGCGGAGGTCGTTGCGGGCCACGGCCCACATCCGGGCCCAGTTCACCGTCGGCACCTGAGGTTTTGGAGGAAATGCGACATCGGAGGTCGTTTTTCCTCCAGAAGCTCGCTCACCGCCGGCGGACCTTGAGGTAGAGCTCCTCCAGGGAGGGCTCGTGGGGGGTGACCTTGGTCAGGCGGACGCCGACCGCGGCGAGGGAGGCGACCAGTCCCGGCACCCGGGCCCGGTCGTCGACCTGGATCTCGGCCTCGTCGGAGTCGGCGGCCCGTTCGTACGACACCACGCCCGGCATGTGCTGGAGGCGATCGAGGCTGGCGCCCTTCTCGGCCCCGAACACAACCATGGGGTGGGGCCAGAACTGGAGCATGAGCTCCTCGGGGGGACCGGCCATCACGGTGGTGCCCTCCTCCATCATCACGACCTCGTCGGCCAGGCCTTCCGCCTCGAGCAGGAGGTGGGTGCACATGACGACGGTCTTGCCGTCGGCGGCCATCCCGTCCACCAGCTCGAGCACGGCGTGGGCCGATTCGGGGTCGAGGCCCGACGTGGGCTCGTCGAGGAGGAGGAGGTCGGGGTCGTGGAGGACGGCCCGGGCCAGGGCCAGGCGGGTCTTCATCCCGGTGGAGTAGCCGCCGACCCGGAGGTCGAGGGCCTGGTAGATGCCGAAACGGTCGGCCGCGTCCTCCACCGAGGCGTTGCGGCCCATGCCGAACAGCTCGGCGGCGAAGCGGAGGTTGTCGCGGCCGGTCAGGCGGTCGTAGAGGGCGGGCTTGGCCGCGACCACGCCGCAGCGGCGCCGGACCACCTCGCCGTCGGGTCCGGACGGGTCGAGCCCGAACACCCGGGCGGTGCCGGCCTCCGTCCTCAGGGCGCCGGTGATGACCCGCAGGGCGGTGGTCTTGCCCGCGCCGTTGGGACCGACCAGGACGGTGACCGACCCCGCCGGCACCGAGAGGGTCAGGGAGGCCAGCCCGGTGGCGGGCCCGAACATCCGCCGGACGCCGACCAGGTCGACGATCGCGCCCGACCGGCCGCCGCCCGCCGGCGCGGCTTCGTCACGGACTGGAGCGTGGGTCTGCACTTCCCCCCATCATCGGCCTTCGCCGGGCCTACCTTGAACGGGCGGCCCTCGAACTGGTGACGGTGAAAGCCCGGTGGGGGCTGTTTCTGTCACCAGTTCGCCTTCAGGTGCGGAGGGGGGCCGTGAGGCGGCCGTGGGTGGCGAAGCGGGATCGCATGTCGCGGGGAAGGGACGCGGCCATCGACTGGAGAGCGTCCCGGGCCTGGCGGTCGGGGGCGACCTCGGCCACCAACAACGCCGATCCGGTGGGGACGGCCACCGCCGCCGCCTCCTCCCGATGCCCCAGCCGGGCCAGGGCCAGGGCCTGGTACTTCGCCGACCCCCGCTGCCGGGCCAGGTCCAAGAGCAGCTCGGCCCGCGCCGGCTCCAGCCGGCTGGCGACCTCGATCAGGCGCAGCTCGGCCCGCCAGCGGAAGGGCAGCCACACCCGGATCAGCGGGTCCGCCTCCGCCACCAGGGCGCCGGCGCCACCCTCGTCCCCCACCAGCAGCCGGCACTCGGCCGCCGCCAGCAGGGCGTGCAGCTCCTGCTCCGTCTGCAACGAGCCCTCGGCCACCTGCCGCGACTGCTCGATCGCCTCCCGGGCCAGCTCCTCCGCCCGCCCCACGTCGCCCAGCTCCCGCCACACCCACGACAACGTGGTCGAGGTCCGGGCCCGGTAGAACTGCACGTCGTAGCGGTTGAGCAGCCCCCGCTTGCGCTCCAACACCCGCAGCGCGCCCACCAGGTCGCCCAGGTTGGCCCGGGCCAGGCCGGCGAAGAACAGCGTCCGCAGCAGGGCCCGGAACGACCCCGTCTCCTCGCACACGGCCGTGGCCCGGGCCAGCACGTCCCGCGCCTCGGCGAAGCGGTCGCCGTGCTCCAGCAGCGCCCCCAGGCAGGAGAGGGCCGACGCCACCGTCGCCGGCTCCGACTCCCCGTCCACCAGGGCCTGCTCGTAGGCGGCCGACGCCCCCGCCATGTCGCCCGCCCAGTGCCGGACCCGTCCCACCAGCACCAACGCGCTGGCCTGGGCCTCGGGCGCGGCCGCCGCCGCCTCCGCCAGCGCCGTCGCCTGCACCGCGAAGTCGGCCGCCCGGTCGACGTCGCGCCCGTAGTAGGCGGTCCATCCCAGGCGTTCCAGGGCCATCGCCTCCAGCCCGCTGTCGCCCGAGGCTCGGGCCAGGGATAACGCCCGCTGGTGGTCCTCCCGGGCCCCGGCGTAGTCGGCCAGCTCCTCCCGCACCTGCCCTCGCCGCAGCGAGACCCGGCCCACGGCGGCGTCGTCGCCGGCCGCCGCCGCCGCCGCCACCGCCCGCCCGAACAGCCGCTCCGCGTCGCGGTTGGCGAAACGCCGGCGGGCGTCGGCCGCGGCCGCCGTCCACGCCTCGTAGGCCCAGGGCCAGTCCCCCGCCGCCTCCCGGTGGACGGCCACCAGCTCGGGCCGGTCGGCCACCAGCTCCGCGATCCGCCGGTGACGGCTGGCCCGCACCGCGGGCGGCGTCGTCTCGTAGAGGACCTCCTGGATGACGCTGTTGGCGAAGGCGAGGTCGTCGGCCTTGGTGGTGAGCAGGCCCGCCTCCAACGCCCGCTGGGCCAAGCGGGCGGCCGCCTCCGGCGCCACGCCCTGCACCCGAGCGACCAGGTCGAGGTCGAACACCGCTCCCGCCACCACCCCCACCCGGAGGAACTCCTCCACGTCGGCGCCCGCCCGCCGCACCCGCTCAGTGACGACGTCGCGCAGCGAGCGGCTCACCTCGAGGGCGTCGGTGGCCCGGTCGGAGTCGGCCGCCAGGCGGAAGGCCTCCACCGAGAAGAGGACGTCGCCGCCGGTGAGCTCGTACACCGGACCGGCCAGCTCGGGCACGCCCATGGCCGCCGCCAGCTGGGCCACCGCCGCCGGCGACAGCGGCCCCAGGCGGATCTCACGGCCCAGGTGCTCGAGCGTCTCCATCGCCTCCCGGGCCTCCTCCGGCCGCAGCGTCACCACCACCAGCAGGCGTTCGCGGGCCAGCCGCCCGGCCATGAAGCGCAGCGCCTCCAGGGTCGACGCCCCCGCGTGCTCCAGGTCCTCCAGCAGCAGCAACACCGGCTGGCGCTGGGCCAGGCGGGCGACGAACTCGGTGACCGCCTCCAACGACCGGCGATGCTCCAACTCGGGGCCGGCCCGTTCGTAGGCCAGGTCGGCCGACCCGAGGCTGACCGTCAGGCCGGGCAGGAGCTCGGCCAGCGTGCCCGCCCAGCTGCCCACCAGCTCGGCCGCGGCCTCGGGTGTGGTCGCCTCCAGGTGACCGCGGACCGCCTCCACGATGGGCTGGAGGAACAACGACCGCTCGGCCTCGTTGCACCGGGCCCGCAGCGTCACCCCGCCCGCCGCCTCCGCCACCGCGGCCGTGGCCGCCGCCAGCCGGGACTTGCCCGACCCCGCCGCTCCCGACACGAACACGAACTGGCACCGGGACGCCACCGCCCCCGCCCATGCCTCCCGCAGGAGATACAGCTCCTGGCGCCGGCCCACCAACGGCGCCTCCCGGACCAGCCGCCCCGTGCCACCGCCGACGCCGCCGATGCCGCCCACGCCGCCGATGCCGCCCGAGCCGAGACCGCCCCCGACCCCCGGCCGCCGGGCCTCCGGCTCCGGCCGACCGCCGGCGATGGCCTCGTACAGCTCGAGCGTCTCGTCGGCGGGGGCGACGCCCAACTCGTCGTGCAGCTCCCGCTCCAGACGCTTGAACACCACCAGGGCCGCCCCCCGGTCGCCCCGGCGGTGGTTGGCCCGCATGAGGGCGCGGTGGGCGTCCTCGTCGAAGGGGTCGGCGTCGACCGCGGCGGTGGCCGCGTCCAACGCCGACGCGGTGTCGCCCAGCTCGAGGGCCGCCGTCCACACGCACGACCGGGCCCGTCGCTGCAGCCGGCCCGCCCGCCGGCGGGGACCCTGGGCCCAGGCCGCGTAAGGCTCGTCCTCCAGCAGCTCCCCGCCGTCAAGGATGGCCAGGGCCCGGCGGGCGGCGGTGGCGGCCGGCCCCACCGCGCCCGCCGCCAGCCGGCCCTCCGCCTCCGTCACCAGGCCGTCGGCCTCGTGCAGGTCGGTGGTGAAGTCCCCCCGGTACCCCGTCCGACCTCCTTGTATGTGGTCCTTCCCCACCAGCCGTCGCAGCCGGCTGACGAGCGAAGCCACGTTCTGCTCGGCCTTGGCCGGCGCCCCGTCCGGCCACAGGTCGTCGATGATGCGGTCGGTCGGGACCAGGTGGCCGGCCTCCACCGCCAGCATCCCCAGCAGGCTCGACGCCCGTCCCGCGGGGAGGTCCGCCACCCGGTTCCCGTCGACGTGCAGCCGCAGCGGCCCCACCAGCCGTACCCGCACGGTGCCGGTCGTCTGCGCCACCGCGCCGACGCTACCGGTCCGCCTTTCCGCCGCGGGTCCGACCACACTGGGGCCATGGTCGCCGAACCCACTGTCCACCTCACCCATGGTTGGGAGCCCGACCTCGCCGTCGGTGACACCGTGCTGCGGGGCTTCCTGTTCGCCTTCGCCGACCGCCTCACGACCATGGCCGACGGTGTCGGCGGCCGGCTCCGGCGCACCCCCGAGGCCGCCTTCGCCGACCCCCACTCCGCCTTCGTGTTCGACAACGGGGTCGTCCTGCTCCAGCCGCCGGGGGTGGCCGACATCCACCGGGTGGTCGAGGAGGCGATCGCCTTCTACCCGCCCGAGCGCACGTGGATCCTCTTCTCCGCCTGGCCCCTGCCCGACCTGTCGGCCGCCGGCCTGGAGCTGGTGGGCCATCCGCCGTTCCTCGTGCGGGCGCCCGCCCCCTTCACCCGCCCCGATCCGGACGGCAGTCGCATCATCGAGGTCCGCACCCACCAGGACCTGGCCGACTTCGAGCGGGTGCTGGTCGAGGGCTACCCCATGCCCGAGGGCGGCGCCATCATCGACCACCGCATGCTGGGAGGAGCCATCCGCCTGTGGGTCGGCTACGACACCGCCAACGGCGACCGCGACGACTCGGCGGTGGCGGTGTCGGGCGCCCACGTGGCCCACGGGCTGGTCGAGGTGGACTGGGTGGCCACCCTGCCCGCGGCCCGGGGCCGGGGCTTCGGCGCCGCCCTCACCGGCCGCGCCCTCTCCTGCCGGCCCGACCTGCCGGCCGTGCTCGTGTCCAGCGACGACGGACGTCCTGTCTACGAGCGCCTGGGCTTCCTCCCCATCTCCCGGTGCACGCTCTGGATGCGGCAGGGACGAACATGACCCCCGCCGGTGTTGCAACCGGATCATGAGAGTAGAGATCTGGTCCGACGTCGTCTGTCCCTGGTGCTACATCGGCAAGCGCCACTTCGAGTCGGCCCTCGCCCGCTTCGAGCACGCCGACGAGGTGGAGGTGGTGTGGCGGGCGTTCGAGCTCGACCCCGCCGCGCCGGTGGAGAGGGAGGGCGCCTACATCCACCGCCTGTCGTCGAAGTACCGCATCCCGGAGGCGGAGGCGGAGGCCATGGTCGAGCGCATGACCAGGGTCGGCGACGACGCCGGCGTCGACATCCGCTTCGACCTCGCCCGCCCCGGCAACACGTTCGACGCCCACCGCCTCCTCCACCTGGGCCGGGAACGGGGCGTGCAGGACGCGGTGAAGGAGCGGCTGATGGCAGCCACGTTCACCGAGGGACGTCCGACGGGCCGGGCCACGACCCTGGTCGAGGTGGCGGCGGAGGCCGGCCTCGACCCGGACGAGGCGCGGTCGGTCCTGGCCGGCGACCGGTTCGCCGACGCGGTGCGCGACGACGAGGCCCTGGCCCGGTCCTTCGGCATCTCGGCCGTGCCCTACTTCGTGATCGACCGCAAGTACGCCGTACCCGGCGCCCAACACCCCGACGTCCTCCTCGACGTGCTGCGGCAGGTGTGGGCCGAGAGCCATCCCACGCTGGTGCCGGCGCCGGGGTTGGCCGCCACCGCGGCCGCGGCCGGCGCCGGCGACGGGGCGTGCGAAGGCGACGCCTGCGCCGTGTGACGCAGACTGGCGCCATGCGCCGACCGCCGGCCGTCGCCGTCATCGTCGTCGTCGCCATCGTCGTGGCCGGCGCCCTGGCCCTGACCGCCTGCTCCGCCGGCCGTCGCTCGAACTCTGCGGCGCCCGTCCCGACGACCACCCTGGCCCGCACCGTCAGCGGCACCGTCGACCTCCGCCGCCTGATCGTGACGACGGCCCCCGCCGGCTACGACGTCCTCCCGTCGCCCCCGTACGGCGCCGTCGACATGGCCCGCCTGCTGGCCGAGTTCTCCGACGCCCCGTCCGACGATCGGGTCATCCTCCAGGACACGAGGTTCAAGCGGGGCTATACCCGGGGCTGGCAGCGGGAGAGCCCGGCCGGGTACTTCGGCGTGTTCGTGTTCGAGTTCGCCGACGAGGAGGGCGCCCGGTCCGCCCGCGATAAGTTCGCCGACCAGAACGTGACCCGGAAGGACGCCGTCCGCTTCGCCGTCGACAGCATCGCCGACGCGGTGGGCGAGTCGTACACCGGGCCGGCCGGCGAGGGCGACGGCGACGGCGAGGCCAGGGGGCCGCTCCGGGTTCACCTCGTCACCTTCGTGAGGGGTCCCCGCCTCTACCAGGTGGGTGGCCAGTTCGCCGACGCGACCGCCCCGCCCGACGAGACCGTCGCCTTCGCCGAAGCCGAGGCCCGGATCGCGGCCTAGGCCTTGGCCCAGGCCGGACCGCCGCCGGCCGCGGCCGCCCGCCGCCGGCCGCGGTCGCCGTCAGCCGGCGGGGCGAGCCTGGGCCAGGTCCCGGAGGTCGACGACGGCGCCGTTGTCCAGTTCGCGGTCGAGGAGGCTCCACAGGTCGCGGGCGACGGCGTCGGGGTCGGCCAACTTCCCCGCCTGGTGGAGGTCGACGAACTTCTGGCGGCTGGGAAAGTCCCGCTCCGCCGTCTGGCGGAGGATGGCCTGCATGCCGGTGTCGACCGTGCCGGGGGCGACGGCCATCACCCGCACCCCGCCCCGCTTCGACTGCTCGGCGCCCACGTTGCGCACCCACTGGTCGACGCCGGCCTTGGACGCCCCGTACGACGACCACCCCGGGTAGACGCTCTTGGCCGCCCCCGATGTCAGCATGACGAGAAAGCGTTGGGCGGCCACGTCCCGCACCGCGGCCACGAACATCTGCCCCAGGACCTGCGGCGACGCGCTGTTGAGAACGACGTTGCGGGTGTAGGTGTCGGTGTCGATCTCACCCACGAAGCCCATCGGGTCGAGGGTGCCGGCGGCGTGGACGAACACCACCCGGTCGCCGGTGAAACGCTCCAGCTCGGTGCGGAAGGACTCCCCCACCGCCGGCCACGATGCCGGGTCGGACAGGTCGGCCTCCAGATGCTCGATGCCCTCCAGGGGTGTCCGGCTGATCCCGATGACCCTCGCCGGGTCCCAGGGGATGGTGCGGGCCAACGCCTGGCCGATGCCACCGGATGCGCCCGAGATCCAGATCAGTGTCTCGCTCATGGGCCGACCCTACCCAGCCTGTCAGAATGACGAATACATGGCCCTCGCCCGCAACGCCGCCCTCGCCGTCCATCTGGTGGTCCTGACCGTCCTCGACGACGAGCTGGTGGCGCTGGTGCTGGCCGACGATCCCAACCGGGTGCGCCTCCCGGGCGGACCCGTGCTCGACGACGACGACCTCCTGGGCGCAGCCGAGCGCCGGCTCTCGGACCTCACCGGCCTGGAGTCGACCCAGGTCCACGTGGAGCAGCTGGCCACGTACGGCGTCCCCCGGCGCCTCACCGTCGCCTACCTGGCCGTCATCCCGGGCGTGGCCGCCGAGGCCATCACCGCCACCGACGACGATCCCCACACCGCGGCCGACCCGCCGGACGACGACGACGACCACTACGCCGGCGGCGACGGCGACGAGCCCGAGGACACCGACGGGCGGGACGAGGCCGACGACGCCGAGTGGCTGCCGGTCGACGAGCTGCTCGACAACCCCGACTGCCTGGCCCTCGACCACCACCAGATCCTCGAGGACGGGGTCGAGCGGGCCCGGGGCAAGCTCGAGTACTCGACCCTCGGCACCGCCTTCTGTCCCGACGAGTTCACCATCGGCGACCTGCGGCGGGTCTACCAGGCGGTGTGGGACACGTCCCTCGACCCCCGCAACTTCCACCGCAAGGTGTCGTCCACGGCCGACTTCCTGGTGGAGACGGGACGCATCACCAGCGGTGAGAGCGGCCGCCCGGCCCGGCTCTTCCGGCGGGGCGAGGTCGACCGCCTCCACCCCGCCCTCCTCCGGCCCCCCGACTGACCGAGCGGCCGATCAACCGAAGATCTCCCGCACCACGGGCTCGAAGTGGTCGAGCCCGGGCGTGTCGTAGGACGGGTCGAACGACGGTTGGTCCCATTCGTCGGCGAAGGTCTCGGCCAGTCCGAACCACGTCGCCCCCCGGTGCCGCTCCCGGGCATCGGGGTCGCCGCCCAGGTGGGACGCGTAGTGGCGGGCCTGGAAGTCCTGGTGGCACCGGACCATCTGGTAGACGTCGTCGGCCACGTGGGGCCGGAGGATCTCGGCCGAGATGGCGGCGTGGTTGGCCCACGAGACGGCCTTGCCCACGTCGTGGCAGAGGGCGGCCACCACCACCTCGGCGGAGGCGCCCGCGGCCTCGGCCCGGGACGCGGTCTGGCAGGCGTGGGTGAGCTGGTCGACCGGGAAGCCGCCGGCCAGCCCCGCCAGCGACCGCAGCAGGCCCAGCACCGACTCCGCCGCCCGGGGCTCGTCGGCGGCCAGGGCGGCGTCGATCACCTCCCACTGCCCCCCGGTGAACGAATCCATCGCCGTCCCCATCCCCCGGTCCTCGCGCGCCGCCGCGTTGTGCCCCCCACCATGGGCCGGGACAGGAGGCGGCGGGACGGCGGTCACCCGAAGTAGGCCCGGGCCCGGGCCTCGGGCGGCATCAAGTCGAGGACGGAGGCCCGCAGGCGGTCGTAGTAGAGGCGGTACAGGTCGCCGTGGCGGGCGGCGCCGTAGCTGAGGAAGAGCTGGCGCCGGGGGCCGGTGGTGCGGTTGTCGCCGCTGCGGTGGGGCGTGAGCGAGTGGAAGGCGACCACGTCCCCGGGTGCCGTCTCGGCCAGGAAGCCCCGCTCGGGGAGAGCCGAGGCGGGCACGTCGGCCGGGCGTCCCTCCTCCGTCAGCAGCCGGTCGTGGAGGCCGGCGAACAGCTCGACCGCCCCGTTGTCCACCGTGGCCCCGTCGATGGCGACCAGCACCGTCACCAGGGCCGGCGGCGGCACCGGCAGCCAGTGCCAGTAGGCGTAGTCCTGGTGGGCCAGGTAGCCCCGGCTGCCGGGCGGCTTGAAGATGAGCTTGTCCTTGAACAGGGCCGCCTCCTCCCCCAGCAGCGCCGCGGCCAGCGACGCCAAATCGAGGGCCAGGGAGTGGAACACGGGCGACAGGTCGACGACGGGGTCGAGCCGGTCCGGCGGGCGGGGCGAGTTGAGGACGTGGGTGCGCAGGTTGTCGGGGTGCATGACGCCCGACGCCTCCAGCCGGTCGCACTCCCCCACCCATGCCGCCACCTGGTCCGCCCCGAACCGGCCCCTGACCAGCACGAACCCGTCCATCCGGTACCGAGCGGCCAGGCTCCCGGCCATGGTGGTCATAGGGGCCGTGACCACTCGAACTGGCGCACCACGGGCACCATGCCCAGGTGGACGTAGACCGCCGCCCCCGGCCGCCCGTCGACCCCGAAGATGCCGGTGGCGGCCAGGCCCAGGTCTCCTGCCCGCCGGGACAGCAGCCGGAGCGACTCGGCGGCGATGCCCTCCCGCCGCCGGTCGGGGTGGACGAACACGTTCTTGGCCCGCAACAGCCCGTCGCCCTCCAGGGTGGCGACGGCGCCGCACACCTCGCCGTCGACCTCGACCAGGAACGCCTTCATGCCCCCGGTGACCCACTTCCGCCGCTCGAAGTCGACCCACTCCTCCGGCGCGGTGACGTGGCCGTCGGCGGCCACGTCCGACCCGGCGTGGAGCTTGGCCTTCGCCTCCCACCCCTCGTCGTCGACCACCTCCCGCAGCACCACGTCCGACCGGGGACCGGCCGCCAGCACCCTCTCGGCCAGGAACCCGATCTCCTCCCGCCGGCAGTAGCCGGCGGCCGCCAGCGCCCCGTCCAGCGCCGCGTCAGGTTGGTCGAGGTACACCCGGGCCATCCGGCACCCTCCGCCCCGCAGCCGGCGGGTGACCGCCGCCACCCACGCCGCCGCGCCCTCGCCACCGATCTCGGCCGGCCGCACCCGGTGCACCACGCACCCGGCCGGCGTGGCCTCCATCCCCGCCATCGACGCCACCTCGGCCCCGTCGACGACGTCGACCGTCGCCCCTAGCTCGAAGTACCGGCGGTCGCTTTCCAGGAGCGCCCCGCCCAACCGGGCCGTCATCGGGTGACGAGCGACACGTAGTCCTCGAACTTCATCCCTCCGGACCGGTCGATCTCCCGCAGGTAGGTGAGGGCCAGCTCGAACGGCCACGGGAAGTGGTAGCGGAGGGCGGCCTCCAGCTCCGCCTCCTCGGCCCGGCTGAGGGCCCGGGCGCCGATGACCCGGGCCTCGATCCGCCCGACCTCGTGCTGCACCAGCTGCAGCCGGCGGATGGCGTCCAGATGACCCCACGCCGTCAACGGGAACAGGGGCCACATCCGCTGCCCGTCGGGCCCGATCCACATGTTCCGTTCCCGGCCGACGATCCGGTTGATCACCGGCAGCGTCCGGTCGCAGACGCAGGTCCCGCCCATCTCCGCGTAGTCGCCCAGCTCGTAGCGCAGCAGGGGGTTGGCGTAGTTGTGCAGGGAGCTGACCACGACCCGTCCCACCTCGCCCGGACGGCAGGGCCGACCAGCCCCGTCGAGCACTTCGAGATACACCGACTCCGACTGCACGTGGTAGGTGTGGGCCAGGGGACACTGCAGGGCCAGGTAGCCCAGCTCCTGGCTGCTGTACATGTCGACCGCCCGCACGCCCCACGCCTGGGCGCAGGCCGGCCGCAGCTCCGGCGGCAGCGCCTCGCCGTACGTCCACACCTCCCGCAGGTGGGGCAGGGTGGCGCCGGTGGCGTGGAAGTGCTCGGCCAGGGCGACCACGTTCGACGGGTAGCTCAGCAGGTAGGCGGGGTCCTGCTCCACCAGCCACCGGGCCTGGGTGGCGATGTCGTTGGCGATGCCGAGGATGGCGCACTGGCCGGTGGGAAAGGCGGACTCCAGGAACGGGGCCCAGTTGGGGAGCACCAGCCCCTCGGGCGGGATCTGGTCGGACCGGTCGGCCCGGACCGCGGCCAGCTTCAGTCCCATGTCCCGCCCGTGCCAGAGCATGTCCCGCAGGGTGATGACCTGCCAGAACAGCCCGGTGACCCTGGTGCCCAGGGCGCCCACCGGCGCACCGGTGGTGCCGAGGGTCATGACCTCGCTCACCGGCTCGTGGTCGGCGGGGATGCGGCTGCTGCGCAGGGCCGGCCCCGCCTGCTGGAGGGCGGCGCGGGTGAGGATCGGCACCTGCCGCCAATCCTCGGCCGTGATCGACTCCAGGCGGGCGACGGGCACGTATCCCGCCGTGTCCCGGTAATAGGGGACGGTCCGGGCCGCGTGGCGGATCAGACGGTGGAGGGCCCCCATCTGGCGTTGCTCGAGCACCTCCCGGTCGAGAAGCTCGCTCTCGTCGAGCTGGTACATCAGGGCCAGCAGCAACGCTCCGTTCGAATCGGGAACGGCCGGCCACGTGACGCTGGGGATCATCGACCGGGGAAGCACGGGACGACGGTAATTCGCCCGGGTTCTACATAGTCACTCGGAAGACCTTTCCCGTACCCCAATCGCCGACGAGGAGGGCGCCATCGGCCGTCGAGGTGACCGGCTCCGGGCTCTCCAGGCCGGTGAGGAAGGGGGTGACCTGGTGGGTCGCCAGGTCCACCCGTTGGACCTTGCCCAGCTTCCACTCGGCCACGACCGCCGCCGCGCCGCCGTCGACGAGGGCGAGTCCGCTCACCGCCGCGTGCGGATCGAGGACGGCTACCGGCTCGGGGATGCCGGCGCAGCCGCCGGCCGCGGGGTCGGGACCGGGACAGTCGGGGAAGCCCCAGTCCTGGCCCGCCTCGACGTGGCCCAGCCAGTCGCCGGGGGTGGCGTCGCCCAGGTCGTCGCGGTGGTTCATGGTGACGAGCAGGTCGTCGGTGCCGGGGACATAGGCCAGGGCGATGGGAGCGCGGATGCCGCGGGCGTCGACCCGCAGGTCGGAGCCGTCGGGGTTGAACGACACCACCGTGGCCGACCACTCCGACTCCGGCACGCAGTGGTCGCAGGGCGCCGAGATGCCGAGCTGGACGCGTCCGTCGGGGGCGAGGACCAGACCCCCGTTCTGGCCCGAGCCGGCGGGGAAGGTCACCACCGTCCGCTGGCGGGCGAAGCGGGTGCCGTCGAAGCCGCCGTAGGCGTCGACCCGCTCGGTCGACGACACGTACAGCTCGTCGCCCTGCCACAGCAGGCCGAGGGCGGTGTGCAGGCCGGGGATGACCGCCGCCGGGGTCGCTCCGGCCCCGGCCACGAGGTACACGCCGTCGGCGCCCGTGTCGCGGTAGTCGGCGGTGGCGATCCACAGCCGACCCTCGGGATCGGTGGCGAGCGCGGCCATCTTGGGCACGCCCGCGGCGTACAGCGTGGCCGTCACCCCCTCCGGCCCCCGGAGGCCGGCGCCGACGTCGACCAGGCCGTCGCCGGCGGGCGCACCGGGCGTCGGGCTCGGCGCGGGCGTCCGGGGGCCACCGCAGCCGGCGCCCAGGAGGGCCACGGCCAGGGCGACGGCGAGGGCGAGGACGCGGGGTCTCACCGCGCCGATGGTGCCCGCCGAGGCTGGGATCCGCCTGTGGAGGGGACGGGGATTGCCGGGGAACTCCGAGGTTGGCTCAAGGTGGCTCACAGGGTCGGCGCCGAGAGTGGGCCTGTCCAATCGCCAACGCCAACGAAGATGAAAGGACCATCCATGCGCAAGAGACGGCTCATGTCGAGTCTGGCGGTCGCCGCCGGCCTCGGCATCGGCGGCCTGGCCGGGGTCATCCTGGGCGTGCCCGGGGTATCCGCGGCCCAGACCACCACGACCGCGCCTGCGGCCGGGGACCCCGCCCCCACCACCCCGGCCACCCCCGACGCGCCCGCCGGTCGCCCGCCCCACGACAACGCCAACTGCCCGAACATGGGCGGCACGACCGACGGAACCGGCGCCGGCACCAGCGGCACCGCGGCCGACGCCAGCGCCGCCGGCTTCCATCGCGGCCCCCGGGGAGGTGCGGCCATCCAGACCACGTAGCACCCACGCCTGCTCTCGCCGAGCCGGACCGGGTGGGCCCGCCCCCCACCGGGTCCGGCCGGCGAATCAGCCCACCGGATCCCGGGCCACGACGAGGGCGCCGATCTCCCGCCCCATGCGCGACCCCTCCACGTGGTCGCGGCGCCAGTGGATCCCGCCGTAGAGCCGGGACAGCCCCGCTTCCTCGCCCATGGCCCGGAACCGCTCCGCGTCGGCCGGGAAGAGATGGGCGAGCACCACCGCCACCGCCGCCGAGTAGGTCGAGTGACCGGACACGTAGGCCGGGAACAGGGGCGTGGTGAGAAAGGGCTTCCACGCCGGGTCGAGCAGCTCCTCGATGGCGTTCTCGGGACGGGGCGTCCACCACGTGTACTTGGCGTCCCAGGCGGCCACGCCGGCGTCGGCCAGGGCCACGTTCACCAGGGCCAGGGTGCGGACCGATTGCGGACCGTCGGCCCCGTGCTGGGCCAGGTAGTCGAGGACGATGCGGTTCCAGATGCCCGGGGGCAGGGGCGTCCCCTGGCCGCCCTCCCAGAACTTGGCGATCCGGCGCTGGTCGTCGGTCAGACCGCGGCCGATGTCGACCAGTTCCCGGGCCTCGGCCAGGGACTCGGGCGAACCGTACGCCGGCGGCGGCGGCGGGCGGAGGGCGTCACCCGAGGCCAGCACCCACGTCCGCCATGTCCCGGCCAGAGGCTGCACCGGCGGCGACACCGATCCCGGCGGCGGCTGCCAGAAGCCGGGCCGGTCGGGACGGTCGGCCGGCCGCACCCCGTCCCACACCCGTTGTGACCCGTCGCCGGCGGCGAAGGCGATCACCTGGGCACCCACCTCCCGGCCCAGCGCCAACCCGGCGGCGGCCTCCATCCCCGCGCCGACCCCGGCCTCCGCCTGCTGGTCGAGGCGGAGGGCGGACTGCTCGGGGAACAGGTGGGCGAGCACCCTTGACGCCGCGCCCGCCACCGCCGCCGGCTCCGACGGGTAGCCCTCGGAGTGGTGGGCGGCCTCCCAGTGGCGGGCCACCACGAGGGCGTCGAAGGCGGCCACCGCCACCAGGGCGTAGGCCCGGGACGCGGCCGGCGGATCCTTGGTGCGGGCCGACACGAACTCCATGCCCTTCTCGATCCACTCCCCGCCGAGGGGCGTGCTGCTCCCGGACTTGGACGACGGCAGGTCCGCCGGCGGTGGGGGGACGACGATGAGGCTCGGATCGCCGACCACCCACGTGGGCCAGCGGGCGACGTCGCCCGCGGCCGCCGCCGCCGGCCCCGGCTGGTCGCTGGTCGACGAGCCGCCGCAGCCCGGCACCGCCGCCAGCACCGTCACCAGGAGGACGACGAGTCCCGCCCGCCGCCGTCTCACGGCGTCAACCGGGCCGCGGCGTAGGCGGTCTGCACCGGCTCGCACCACACGACCACCGAGCGGACCCGGTCGAGGTCGACCGTCTCGGGCAGGAGGTAGTTCTGGGCCCCGGCGGTGGCCGTCAACCGGCCCACCGGCACGTGAACCGCGTGGAGGGCGTCGGCGCTCGTGCGGGGGCCCGGCGACTCGCTCACCCACACGAATAGGTCGGAGTTCCTGGTGACGAGGAACGGGTCGAGACGCAGGGCGCCGCCGCCGGTGGGGAGCCGGTAGAGCGTCGCCGTCCCCGAGCCCTTCTGGTCGATCCCGTAGAAGGCGCCCGCCGCCCGCCGGTTGCCCTCGGTCATGCCCGTCAGGAGGGGCTCGGCCACCGGCGTGTCCAGCTGCTGGTCGACGACGATGTCCCACGCCCCGGTGGCGTCCACGTCGAGGACCACGGGGCCGGTACGGATGGAGAACCCGAAGGTGCTCCCCGGGCAGCTCGACAGCTCGCCCAGGGCGGAGGGGTCCCCGTCCAGTCCGACGCGCACGGCGCCGTCGTCGGTGCACCGCAGCGTCACCCGCCACTGGAGGGCGCCGGCGGCGATGGCGAACCCCGCCGTCCGCTGATCGTCGGTACCGGCGAAGCGGGCCACCTCCTCCCACCGGGGCGCGGCCTTGTCCGCCCCCGCCGCCGGCCCGACGGCCGGCGCCGGATGCCCCTCGTCGCCACCACAGCCGGTGACCATCGCCGTCACCATCACCGCCGCCACCAGCACCGGAGCGGGCCGCCGCCCGCCCCTCAGCACTTCTTGTCCAGGCCGATGATGTTGAGTCCCGACTGCCCGCCCCGCACGTTGCCGTTGCGGCCGTAGACGTAGCGGCCCCGGGGGGCGACGAAGGCGGTGTACGTGCCGGGCTTCGAGTACTCGTCGCTGTAGCGGTAGGCGGTGGCCAGGTCGGCGCCCAGCATGGGGTACTCCTGGCCGTCGGGCGACGTGAGGGTGCCCATGACCGTCCCGTCCTGGTAGATCAGGTCGAGCTTGGCCCCCTGCTCCGACGTCCCCGTGTGGTGGCGGTCGGAGGCCACCTCCACCGTGTAGATACCCGCCCCCTGCCCGCTGGGGGCGGCGAAGTAGCGCCGGGCCACCCCGTCCGACAAGGTGACGTCGCCGCTGATCCCGTCGTCGGCGATGGTGCCGGCGATGGTGGCGTCGCCCATCTTCGACTTCATCGAGAAGTCGGCTCCGGGGAACGGCTCGGCCCACCACTCGATGTCGCCCGCCGGCTCCGGCTCCGAGTCCGACAGGTAGACCCGCACCAGCCGGGTGCCGTCGGGGTTGTCGTTCAGCTCGAAGTTGAGCCGGTCGGTGCTCATGGCCACCCGCCCGTGGAAGACGCCCGGCGTCGGTGCCGCCTCCTGCGACAGGTCGAGGGCCACCACGTTGTCGCTCGGATGCCCTCCCTTCACGTCGCCGCCCCGGCCCTGGATCTCGGTGCCCTGGCGGGTGACGATCGTGAGGTAGGAGTCGGGGGCGCCGCCCGCCACCGGGTACCCGAGACGGCGGGTGAGGTCGTTGTGGCGGAAGGGGTAGCGCTCGCCGGCCGACGACACCACCGCGCCCTCCACGTAGTTCCCCGATTGGCGGGCGGTGAGGGTCGATCCGTTGAGCGACGTGCCCTTCCACTCGCCGGCGGCGTCGACCGTGACCTCGAACGTGCCCGCCCCGTCACCGGCGGGCCGGGTGAAGAAGTTGCGGGTGACACCGTCGGCCAGGGTGATGGTGCCGTCGGTCTCGAAGTCCTCCACCGTGCCCTCGACGGTGGCCTTGCCGCTGGTCGACGTGAGTTGGAAGTGGCCGCCCGGTGCCGTGCCCTCGAACCACTCGGCGTTGCCGCCGGGGGTTCCGTCGGTGACGAACATCTTCATGCCCGCGTTGCGGTCGCCGGGCTTGTCGTAGTGGATCGACACCAGGTTGCCGGTGAAGGCCACCCCGCCCACGAACACGCCCGCGCCCGAGAGCTCGGCCAGCCGGTCGTCGAGGGCGGTCGACGTGGGGCCCGCAGCCGGGGTGTCGTCGGACGAGTCGCCACAGCCGGGCAGGAACACCAGGGCCACGGCCAGCGGGACGAGCAACCGCCGGGTGCGGAAAAGGGACATCCGACCTCCCCTTCGTAGACCTTCGGAAATGTACGCCCGGGTCCCTACCCGGTCAACGGCCGGCGACCCGGAGCTAGGGTGCCCGACGTGAGCGACGCCCCCCGCCGGCCCGAAGACCTCACCGCCGACGAGCGGACCATGCTCCACCGGGCCCACCAGTGGCTCCGGAACGCGTCGTCGGCCCTGGAAGCGCTCACCGCCACCGACCCGATCCGCGGCCGGTGGGCACCGGCGGCCGCCCCCGACGAGGCCCTCGACGGGGCCCGGGCCGACCTGCGCAACGCCTACGCCGCCATCGTCAAGCACCACCACCAGCTCTTCGGGTGGGACGACTCGGTCGGCCCCGCCGCCCCGCCCGCGGCTGATTGAGCGCCGCCGCCGGCGCCGCCGGGGTCAGCCGGGGCCCTGGCACTCCTCGCACGGGCACCAGGCCCGCAGGGTGTCCCACGTGTAGATGCCCGTGCCGTGGCCGTCGTTCCATTCGAGGTTGAGGCCCCAGTTGCCGACCTTCTCCGCCCCCTCGATGCGCAGGGTCTCGGGTGCACCGGGACGGGGCCACGCCACCTGGCCGTCGTGGCGCAGGTCGCGGCACTGGGCGCACTGGCACCAGATCCGAAGTCCCTCGAGGCCGAAGCGGCTGACGTGGCCGTCGGCCCAGGTGATGGTGACGCCACCGTCGCGCTCCACGTCGATGAGCTCGGGCGTGGTCTCCGCCTCCTTTCTCGCGCCCATGGCCGCCCGACGGTAGGCGATCATGGGCCAGTGCATGGGGCGACACCGGGGACCGCGGGTGCTCGGGTGCCCGCCGTCGTCGCGGTGGCGATGGCTCTGGGCGTGGGTCTGGCCGCCTGCGCCGACTCCCGGCCCGTCCTCCGCCCGCCGGCCGCGACCACGTCAACGGCACCCGCCCCCGCCGGTTTCAGCGATGCCGACAACGGCCGCACCGCCACCGTCCTGGTCGGGCAGCGGGTGACGGTGATCCTGCACAGCTCCGAGTTCGTCTTCGGGGCACCGACGGGGCCCGCCATCGTCCCGGCCGACCCGCCCACCGTCACCCCCGGCGGGCCCGAGTGCGTCGAAGGGCCCGGGTCGGGCTGCGGTACGGTCGTGGCCAGCTTCGTCGGCCTGGGTCCGGGCGACGCCGACCTGCTCGCCGACCGGGCCGCCTGCGTCGCACCGGCGTGCGCGCCGGCCGACGCCCACTGGCAGCTGCGGGTGCACGTCGTGGCCGAGGCCCCGGTGACCACCACCACCGTCGCCTTCGGATCGGAGGTGCGGGGAACGGTCCTCTTCTCGCCCGTCTGCCCGGTCGAGACCGACCCGCCCGCTCCCGCCTGTGCTCCCCGTCCCGGGCCGGCCACCGTCGAGCTGGCCCGTCCCGACGGCATCGTGGTCGCCCAGGACCGCGCCGGCGACGACGGCCAGTTCTCCCTGTCGGTTCCTCCCGGCGACTACACCGTCCTCGCCTTCGGTCCCGACTCGGCCGTCGGGCGGGGCTGCCAGCCCGACCCGACCGAGGTCACCCTCGCGCCCGACACGTCCACCACCGTCACCGTCACCTGCGACACCGGCACCCGCTGAGCTAGGCCCCGCGGTCGCCCGGCGGTCAGTCGACCCTGATCCAGCCGATGTCGGTTGCGGGCCAGATGCGGACGATCGCCCGGCCCAGGATCAGCGACTCGGGGATCGGCCCGAACAGTCGGCTGTCCTCCGACATCTCCCGGCTGTCGCCCATCACCCAGAAGCGATCCTCGAGGATGCGCTGGCGGGCGATGTCGGTGGTCACCGTGCCCCGGCGCAGATACGACTCGTCCAGCACCTTGCCGTTGAGATAGACGATCCCGTCCCGGGCCTCGATCTCGTCGCCAGGGACGGCGATGACCCGCTGCACCAGCTTCTTCGCCTCGGCACTCCCCCCGGCGGGGGCCGGCTTGTCGAAAACCACCACATCGCCCCGGCGCGGATCACCCAGCCGGTAACGGACCTTGTCGACCACGACCCGGTCGCCGGGCCGGAGCGACGGCTCCATCGACGGAGAGGTGATGGAGAAGGGCTCGGCCCCGTGGAACTTGACCAGGACGACGGCGGTGAGAACGACGGCCGCCAGCAGGAGCCAGACCAGGAACGACCGGCCGGCCCGCCTTGTCCGGCTCCGCTCCCCCCGCTCCGTCCAATCTGTCCGCTTGCCCATGGTCCCCGCTCCGATCGTGACCGACTCTTGAACATTGCCAGAGACGGCCCTGAGCCGGCGGCCCGAGCTCAGACCCTCGCCCGGTCGCCCTTCGTGCGGCGAAGGAGCAGGGAGACGACGAGCACCACCAGGGCGACGAGCACGATCCCCCCGACGACGGGCAGCACCGAACTCCCACCGGTGTCGGTCGCGACGGGCCCAGATGAGCTGGCGGCCGCGGCCGGGAAGGTGAGCGTCGCTGTCGCCACCCGCTCGTCGATGCCCGAGTGGAGGGCGATGCGGGCGTCCCACGGTCCGGCGGTGATGGCCCGATCCAGCGTGACCAGCACCGGTTCCGTCTGGCCGATACCCAGGGTCGTTCCCAGCGTGGCCGCGAAGGGGCCGGCGGAGAGGCCGCCCGGCCCGTTGGTCAGGCTCAGGTCGCCACTGAGGTCCAGGGCCCGGCCGCCGGTGTTGTGGACCGTGGCTGCGACCACCGGATTGCCCTCGGCGTCCCGCCGGGCCTCGAAGGCGGTGATGTCGAAGTCGCTGGCCGGCTCGCCGCCCTCGCCCACCGAGAGGTAGATGCGCACGCCGACCCGGTTCACGGCCGTGATCCCGCCGCCCTCAGGTGTCGAGGCGGCGAGTTGGGCCCACACCACGCCATAACGCTCGCCGGGGCTGGCTTTGGCCGGGACCGCGATCGTCACGGTTGCCTCCGCCGTCGCACCGGGGGGGACAGTCACCTCCGCGGGGTCGACGGCCGTCCAGGTGGTCAACTCGTTCACCGCCCGCCCGGCGCCGAACTGGAAGGTGCCGTCAGTGATCGCACCGGCGGCGGCGTAGAGCTCGACCACCTGCACGTCGTCGGTGTCGTTGTCGACTCCTATCCGGCGCTCGATGGTCGTCCCCGGCGGGAGATGGTCGACGATGTACTGCAGGGCCCGGGGGTCGTCACTCCGGTTCGACGGCGCGTCGATGAGGCGGATGCCGACGGTCTTCGGCGCCTGCGCCCGCGCCGCCACCGAGCCCGGCCCGATGCCGGTGACGATTGCCATCCCGATGGCCGCCGCGAGAGCTGGCAGACGACGGTGGCGCGCGGCCCCCACTAGGTGCTCAGGCCACGGAATGGGTGATGGTGGCCGTGTAGGAGCCGGCGATGGCATTGGCGGGGATCGTGACCACGATCGTCGGGTTCCACGACGTGGAGTTTGACACCAGGCTGCCGACGGCCGAGAAAGCGTTGCGGGGCACCGCCAGGCTCTGCTTCTGCACCGATGTGAGCTGGCCGGGAGTGCGGATGACGATGCCGCTGGTCGAGGTCGTCCCCCCGGACCAGTAGGAGATCGACGCCTTGCCGATGGTCTCGGCCGAAGTCGCCGATCCGGTGGTGAAGTCGGCGGAAGACACGGTCGCGATCCAGCCCAGTCCCGCGGCCCTGCCGTCGACCACGGTGACCGAGCCGAGCGAGGCGGTGAGGGTCGTGGCCGTGCCCGCCGTAGTCGAGCCCAGGCTGGCGGTTGCCGGCGCGGCGATCGACAGGCCGGCCGCCCCCGCCGCCGCCGGCAGGAGCAGGACGACGGCAGCGGTGACGACGATCACCGTGGCCGGCCACCACCCCGTCGGGCGGTGCCGACTACCACTGATGCCCGGGGCGGAGGCCCCGGGCATCGGCGTGGTCGAGGTGGCGCACACGGTGCTTAGTTCTAGGCGACGGAGTGGAAGAACGTGCCGGTGTAGGTGCCTGCAACCAGGTTGGTGGGCAGGGCGATCGTCAGCGAGGGGCTCCAGGTGACCAGGCTGCTTCCCACGCCGGTCCAGGTGACAGCGGTGGTCAGGCCGGCGGCGACCGGAAAGGCGACGGCCGGGGCGAAGACCCCGGTGCTGCTCGTCGTCGCCGCGCCCGACGTGTAGGCGATGTTGGTGACCGGTACGACCGTCGAACCGCTGACGAACGTCGAACTCAACACCCCGACGTTCCAGGTGCCTGCCACCAGGCCGCGGTTGTCGGCCACCGTGACCGCGCCCAGGGAGCCCGTGACACTGGCTGCGCCGATGGCGACCGTTCCCAGCGCGGCCGTCCCGGGCACGGTGATGCCGAAGCTGCCGGTGGTGACGATGAAGGTGGTGACGGTGTCTCCGGGAGCAGCCTGAGCAGGGCCGGCGATACCGACGACCCCTGCGAGAGCGAGCCCGGAGGTGAGTACGACGACGGCGAGCTTCGAACTGATTCGCATGGTGCCCAGCTTCCTGTTGCGTTGCCGTTGGTCGGGGTGACCCGATGTACTGCTTCGACCGCCAACCTCAAGGTCACATCAAGGTAAGCTCAAGATCAGCTCAAGGCGGGAGAATCGAGTCGAATGGCCTATCTCCGGGTGTTGGTGGTCGAGCCCGACGACGCCGACCGCGACCTGCTGGTCGCAATCCTGCGCGACGACGGCTACGTGGTCGACGCAGTGGGTGACGAGTCGTCTGCCCTCGATGCGGCGGCGAGCTTCCATCCCGACCTCGCCCTCATCAGTGGGCTCCTTCCCGGCGGCAGCGGCGCCGACGTCGCCCGCCGGCTGCGGCAGGTGGGCGACCTGCCGATCATCTTCGTCACCGGGGCCGACTCCGCCGAGGCCATCCACAGCGGGTTCCGGATGGGCGCCGACGACTACATCCTGAAGCCGTTCGACCCCGAGGAGCTGTCGTGGCGGGTGCGCGCCGTGCTTCGCCGCAGCGGGCACGTGGTGGCCCAGGTGTGGGAGTGCGGCGACCTCGTCGTCGACGAAGGGGCGCGTTCGGTGATGATGGCAGGGGCCTCGGTCGACCTGACGGCTACCGAGTTCAAGCTCCTCGGCGTGCTCATCCACAACCGCACCCGGGTGGTGCCCAAGGGCCAGCTGCGGGGTCAGGTGTGGGACTACGACACCGACGACCATCTGGTCGAGGTCCATATGAGCTCGCTCCGGCGCAAGCTCGAGGCTCATGGCCCCCGCATGATCCACACGATCAGGGGTGCGGGCTACGTCCTTCGTCCCTGACCGGCGCAAATCCGGTTAATCCGGTTGACACCGGTCCAGGGATCCGTACTATTGCCTTCTATGGAACGCAGACACATCGCCGAAACCAAGCTCCGGGGCACAGCCTCGACGAGCCTCGGCGCGTCTGAGCTCCAGCACCGACCGTCACTCGATGAACAACGGTCGGACTGTCGGGAGGTCGGGAATACCCGAGCCCCCGGCTGGCGCCGGTAGCTAGCGCTCCGACGCTCGCCCCGCCCTTCCACACTCACGCGCACCACGTCATGCGCGTTCTCTACCTGGGCTCGCGCCAGTGGTGGCGCCGCGGTCTCCAACACCGACGGCCGGAGGTTCGACACCTTCCGGGCCTGCTCATTCGCGCCCTACATCCAGTACCGCGACCAGCACATTGACAACTGCAGAGCATCGTCAAACGATTCATTTGGGTCGGACGCGCCATGGGGCGCAGCTGGCTGTAGACCAGCCGTCATCCGACACAGGGGGTTCGATTCCCTCCCGGCCCACGTATCGGCGCGCCACGCCTGACAGGTAGGGCACCGGGCTCTTACCCCGGACGAGACTGGGTTCGAGGCCCAGGGCGCGCACTCACCAACACAGC
Source organism: Actinomycetota bacterium (assembly GCA_034666105.1). Classification (GTDB taxonomy): domain Bacteria; phylum Actinomycetota; class Acidimicrobiia; order Acidimicrobiales; family AC-14; genus JAXDMK01. The sequence goes on from JAXDMK010000037.1 coordinate 55,652, forward strand.
AGGCAAGCCGCCGTAGCTCAGCCAGTGGAAGCGCCGGCCCGTCACGCCGGAGGTCGCGGGTGCAAGTCCCGCCGGTGGCGCCACGAACCCTCATGTCGACGTGGCCCAATGGATGAAGGCACCGGTCTACGAAGCCGGAGGATGCAGGTTCGACCCCTGCCGTCGACACGCAACTCGCCGTAGCTCAGTGGACCAGAGCACCGCCCTCCGAAGGCGGGTGTCGCACGTTCGACTCGTGCCGGCGAGGCCAGGCCCTTGAAGCTCAGACAGCCCGAGCACGTCCCCGGTACGGACGAGGCCGTGGGTGCAATTCCCACCGAGGGCTCCAAACCAGATGGAGAAGGGACGACGGAAGGGATCCGGCAGGATGAGGGTCCCGCTTGCTAAGCGGGTACGGGCGCCCCGCCCGTGTGGGTTCGAGTCCCACCCCTTCCGCCAAGTTGGGAAGCGATCCGGCTGGATCAGGAGCCTGTCTCGAAAACAGGTACGGGTCCTCGAGGCCCCTGGGCGTTCGAGTCGCCCCGCTTCCGCCACGCAACTCGCCGCGATCGTCAAGCGGACATGACACCGGGCTCTCACCCCGGAGGCCGGGGTTCGACTCCCCGTCGCGGTACCGGCGAGTCGAGTGTGCAGTTACGTCGGGGTCTATCCCGCACATCACTGCACACTCGACCGCTGCAACCCGGCCGACCGCCCCGCCGGCGGCCGCAGATGCCAGGTGGTCCAGTGGCACGGACGTCCGGCTGTTACCCGGAAGACGGGAGTTCGACCCTCTCGCTGGCAGCGCCACGCCCGGTGGCCGAGGATTCAGGCGCGCGGCTGCAGACCGTGACACGGGGGTGAGATTCCCTCCCGGGCGTCCAACACGTGGTCGTCGTCCAACGGACAAGGATCCCGGCGGGCCATGCCGGCGATGAGGGTTCGACTCCCTCCGACCACACCATCCACGCCGGCGAGGTCCTGAAGGCAGGGCGCTCGGCCCGTACCCGAGAAGCAGCGGGTTCGATCCCCGCCGCCGGCTCCAAACCATCCCGATTTCGGGTCCTGAGGCTCTGACGGTGGAGCGGCCGGTTGAAACCCGGCAGGAGCAGGTTCGAGCACTGCCGGGACCACGCAGCACACAGGGGGCATGAGCCAGACGGAGACGGCACCGTGCTGATACCGCGGGACAACGTGGTTCGACTCCACGATGCCCTACCAACCATGGGGCCCTACTTTCCGACGAGTACGTCAGCGGCAGACTGCCTCTCTTACAAAGAGGACGCCGGGGGTTCGAGTCCCTCCTCGTCGACGTAGCAACACAGATGTGGCCGAGGTTGAAGTGGACGACACGCCGGGTCGTGGCCCCGGAGGAGACCGGTTCGAGTCCGGTCGGTCACCCTGCGGGGGATCTGGAGATCACCGGGGCCTCATACGCCCTGCCGGCGGGTTCGATTCCCGCCCCCGCGACGCACACGATGGGCCGGAGCATCCGGATGCATTCCTCTCTTGCAAAGAGGAGTTTGCGGGTTCGAATCCCGCTCGGTCCACCACACACACGCTGACGTAGCCCAACCGGGAGAGGCACGGCGCCCAGACCGCCGTCAGTGTCGGTTCGAATCCGACCGTCAGTACGGCGAGCCACCTGGACGTGGCGCAATGGGAGCGCACCGGCCCTGGAAGCCGGGGGTTGGGAGTTCAAGTCTCTCCGTCCAGACCAAACCGGCCCAATGAACTTGCGAGGTGGTGGAACTGGAACCACAACTGGCCCTGAACCAGGAGGTCCGGGTTCGATCCCTGGCCTCGCAGCCAATGCCCACAGCCCACGATGCTCTGCATGTCTCGAGTCGGCCTGCTGCGCAGGTGGGGGTTCCTTCGATCTGTAATCGAGAGGTCGCGGGTTCGAATCCCGCCGCTCGGCTCCATGCCGGGCGTAGCTCAGTGGTAGAGCGCTTTGCGTCCTCCGCCGCCTGGTCCCCAGGCCGGCTCGCGTTTCACCCGGTCAGCTGCGAAGGACGGGCTTCCTTCCTTTGGCGAGGGGTGCCACGGGTAACCGTGCGCCCGCCGTTCGACTCGGCACCGCTCGTCCGCCCTGTTCCCTGACCGGACCTTCACCCGCCCCGCCCAGAGAGGAGTCCCGCCCATGTCGAAGTTCTCGGGTACCCGCGCCCGCCCACTGCACCCCAACCTCACCGCGCCCGTCCGCACCGTCGCCCTGCGCACCGGCACCCACGAGGGCGGCCACGCCTACCGGCGCGACGCCGAGTCGGAGCTGTTCGTCCTGGCCGCCAGCAACATGGTCGGCGAGGACACCTTCTACGAGCGCGGCCCCGTCCGCGACGACCGCTTCGTCGCCCTGATCCACGACGTGACCGCCTCCAACCCCGCCTTGGTCGCCGGCCTGGCCCCGTACCTGCGGGACAAGCTGCGCATGCGCTCGGCGTCGGTCGTGATGGCAGCCGAGTACGTCGTCGCCGGCGGCCCCCAGGGTCGCGCCGTGGTGAACGGCGTGCTCCAGCGTCCGGACGAGCCGGCGGAGATGATCGGCTACTGGATCACGACCCACGGCCGCCACCTCCCGATGGCGGTCAAGCGAGGCGTGGCCGACGCTGCCCGCCGCATGTACGACGAGCGGGCCGTGCTCCGCTACGACGGCCTGTCGCGGCAGGTCCGCATGGCCGACGTGCTCGAGCTGGCCCACCCCCAGCCCCGGGACGACCGTCAGTCGGCCCTGTTCCGTTGGCTGCTCGACCGTCGTCACCACGACGACGCGGTGGCCGACCCGGCGGTGCTGCCGGTGCTGGCCGCGGCCGCCGAACTCGAGTCGGTGCCGGTGGACCACCGCCGGACGGTGCTGCGCGCCCGGGGTCCGGTCGCGCTGGCCGAAGCCGGCTTCTCGTGGGAGCGCATGTCGGGCTGGCTGCCGGGCGGCATGGACGCCGAGGCGTGGACCAACGTCATCCCGTCGATGGGCGTGATGGCGCTGGTCCGCAACCTGCGCAACTTCGACGAGGCCGGCATCCCGGAGGACGCGGTCGACGCGGTGATCGCCAAGATCACCGACGTCGAGGAGGTCGCCAAGGCCCGCCTGTTCCCGTACCAGGTGTGGTCCGCGTACAAGCACGCCCCGTCGGACAACTGGACGCGGGCCCTAGGTCGCACCCTCGACCTCACCGTGGGCAACATCCCCCGGCTCGACAGCACCCTGGTCGTGATCGACACGTCGTCGTCGATGCAGGCGCCGGTGTCGGGCCGGTCGAAGCTGGCCCGGGTGGAGGTGGCGGCGGTGATGGCCATGGCGACGGTGCGGCGCGCCCGCGATGTCGACGTCGTCGTCTTCGGCGCGCGCAACGCCCGGGTGAAGGGCCTCGGCGGCGCGTCGGTGCTGGCGGGCGTGGCCAAGGTGGTCGGCCTGGTCGGCTCGGTGGGCCACTCGACGTTCGGCCACACCGCCATCGCCAAGCACTTCGACCCCGGCCGTCACCAGCGGGTCGTCATCTTCACCGACGACCAGCAGCACGACTCGGGCCGGGTCCGCCTCGACCACGTGCCGCTCATCTACACCTTCAACCTCGCCGGCTATCGCCCATCGGCCCTGCCCGCCGGCGAGCGCGGCCGCTACACCCTGGGCGGCTTCACCGACGCCACCTTCACCGTCATGAAGGTGCTGGAGGACGGTCGGGACGCGGAGTGGCCCTTCGTGGCATGAGCCCCGGCCTGCCCTTATGAGCCGAGTGCGGGAGACACTCGGCGAGGGTCCTACAACTCGACGGTCATCACCCCACCCGCGGCGGAGATCTGCTTGAGCAGGATCATGCCGGTACCGTTCTGCGGAAACAGGGAGGCCTCGACGGCCCCGCTGGCGCTGTCGAAGAGCGGGGTGTCGCTCGCCGTCGGTTGCGCTTGGGGTTGCGATTGGTTCAGGGGCTTCTCGGACGGGTGCTCCTGCCTCACCAGGACGACATTGTCGTTCGCCATGTCGACCCACCAGACGGCTAGGCCGGACTTCGGGAAGCCGGCGTCGACCCCCCACGGATCGTCCGCCAGACTGCGGTTCTCGAGTATCCAATATTCGTCGGGCGAACCGTCGCTGTAGACGATCAGGGCGCTGTTGGTGAAATTCTCGGCCGCCCGGAACTTGTACAGGCGGCGGGGCACCCGACCCAGGTGGTGAATGCGCGGCTCGAACCACCCGAGCTTCAATCGATCGTGCGGGTTGAGCATCTTCACCGACCCGTTGTTGGCCATCAGGTCGTAGTCACCGACGTAGTCGCGTCCGCCGTGTTCCACGCCCGTGCCGTACCGATCGGGGAGACCGTAGAGCGCATGGCAGAGCTCGTGACACGCGGTGGCCCGGTTGTAGGAGAGGGCGTCATTGCCGTTGGCGAAGTCATTCGGCCGTTTGCAATCGAAGGACGCGACGTAGCCGTACATCGTGTAGGTGAGGTTGCCGATCGTGAACTGGAACTGGTGGAACCGGGAGGCACCGGTGCCGCCGAACGGCGGGATCACCACCAGCAGCGCCCGGTCCTGGGTGATGACGCCATTGGCGTCGGCGAACTGCGACCAGTCGACGGATGCGCCTTGGCACGCGGCCTGTAGCAGGGCGTTGCTGCCGGAAAGCTCGGATGCCGGCGGGTCGGCCGGGAGGCGGACGCACTCGGAAATCGCCCCCTCGAGGAGCCCGGCATGGTTGTACGAGGTGGCGGCGAAGAAGGCGGCGACGCTCTCGGTGCCGAGCGGTCCGAACATAAACTCACGGATCGCCTCGGTGGTGACGGAAGCATTTCGGGGCCATGCCTCGAAGTCCACCGGGATGACGACGACCTTCTGAAACGGAGTTCGAACACTCAGCTGCGCCCGCATGAACTTGGCCGACGGAGCGAAGATCCGGTCTCGCACCTCGCGGGGTATCGACGAATCATCGATCGATCCGACGTCGGTCCCAGGAGTGAGGTCGAACTCGTCATGGGACGCGACTGGCCCCTCCTCCCCGTCAAAACGCCCCAACTTTCCGTTCTTGCCGCCGGCAATGTGACGTCCGTCACCCTTGTCACGAAGGTGGCCCAAATGGGATTTGCCTTCTTCACCGAGCGCGGGCCCGACACGCTCACCGACGAAATCGGGCCCTGGCCCTCCCGGCGCAGGAGGAGGAGGAGGAGGAGGAGGAGGAGGAGGAGGAGCGGCGACAGCAGCAGCAGCAGCAGCAGGTGGACTATCAGGAAGGAGATCGTCGAGGACGGGGTGGGGCAAGCTGCATTCGTAGCTCACAAGTTCCTTCCAGCAGACATGGTCGAAATGCAAGTTTAGAGCGGCTCACTCCGGCCACGGACGGGACCGGCATGGGATGAGCAGCGCGATGGGACGGATCACAGGGGTGCTCAGGCCGTATCCGTAGCGCCCGTCCGCTCCGGACCCAGCCGGGGGCCGATTCCGTTCGGTATGCCGCTTTGTCAGATGTAGTGCTTGCGGTGGTAGTACCAGAGTTGGGCCAATGTCGTCCCGAGAATCAGAGCCCAGGAGAACCCATAACCGTGCGCCCAATGGAGTTCTTTCATCTGGTCGAAATTCTGGCCGTAGAGGCCGACGATGAAGGTCGGCACCAGCAGAAGCGACGCGATCACGGTAAACCGCTTCATCACGTCATTCTGGTCGTTGGCCACCTTCGACTGGTAGTAGTCACGAACGCCTGACAGCAGCTCGCTGGCGGCAAGAAGGCCCTCCGAGGCCCGCAGCAACTTGTCGTACGCGTCGCCGAGGCGAAGCTCGACCTCGTGCGGGAAAAGTTCCCCGCCGTCGAGTTCGATGCGATTGTCGATCACCTGGTGGATGGCATCGCGGGTGGGTGCCATCATGCGCCGGTTCCGGAGAACATCGTGGCGAAGCCCCTTCAGCCGGTCGCGGACGTCCTTGCTGGGCCAGTCCTCGAGGTGGTCCTCAAGCTCGTCGATTTCACCCTGGAGTCCGTCCACGAGGTCGAGAAAGCCCTCGGCCACGTGATCCACGATGCGGTAGGCGAGCATCCCAGCCGACAGCCCCTTCCGGCCCATGTCGTGGATGACCGCCAGATCGATCGGCAGGCCCTGCGCCGGCGTCTTACGGACCGTCAGCAGCAGGCTGGTCGTCACGACCAGGTCGACCTCCTGGTAGTACACACGGTTCTCGTCGGCCACGACCACGGGGACGAGGAGCACGCCGAAGGCGTAGTCGCCGTGGCTCTCGAGCTTTGGTCGCGGCTCGTCGTCGTGGACGGTCGGATCCACCAGATGATCGATGGCGTGGGACTGAAGCGAGCCGGCCCACGCCTGACGGAGCGTCGCCTCATCAGGGTCGAGGAGATCGATCCACTCGACATTGGGAGAGCCGCGGCCGACGACGGCAGAGGGGTCGGCCGGGATGTCGGCGATCAGCTGGTCGGTCATGCGATTGCGGCTACGAGGGTGACCTCTGCGAGCTCTTCGACGACGCGTTCGAGCTCGTCGACGAGGAAACCGGACGTCACCTTTCGAAATGCGCCAGCCATCTCCCGGTAGTACCAGAGGATGTCGTCGCGGCCGTCAGGGGCGTTGAATCGGCTCCACAGCCCCTCACCCACCCGGCGATAGTCGGCCAGGATGGCGCGTGCGTTGTGGACCTTGTCGGCCGCCTCGACCCGGAGTGCCCCGGGCGTCGCCCCCGCGACCTGATCGATGGCAACCTGCTTCCGCACTCGCCAGGTCCCGCTCTCTTCTCCCATCGGACCCGAACATTCGACGACGATGGCGGCCACCGTCTCGCCGAAGCGCCCGGCGATCTCGTGCGCCGTGACGCCTTGATCCTCAATGGCGTCGTGGAGCAAGGCGGCAATGGCCTCGTCCTCCCCTCCCCCGTCCTCCATCACCAGGGAGGCAACGGCCAGGAGATGGGACACATACGGCACCGTCCCGCCTTTGCGGGCGTGACGACCGTGCACCCGGGCGGTATAGACCAGAGCTTCCTCGAAACGTGTACTCAGAAGCGGATCGAGGATGTCCACGGGTTCCTTCGCTGATCGATTGTCCGCCAGGGCGGACACGGGGTCGGGCAATGCCGCCCCACCGAATGCACCGATCGGATAACGAGCGGTGAAGGCGGTTCCACCATCGGCGTGGAGGCCCGCCACGTCTTCGGCGGTCAACGGCCGGATCGTGCGCCCATCGGCGTCCGGGAAGGCGGCGCGCAACTCGGTGAAGCGACGCCAGATCGTCGGGTGCTGCGCGGGGGCGCACAGCACGTAGGCGACACGATCCGCTTCTCCGGCGTTCAGCAGGAGATGGGCGAGGGCGAGGCTTCGCATCGGCTGGCTGAGGCTCTCCCGAACCAGACAGCCACCCGCGTCACCTGCGCCGGAAGGCGGGACGACGGGAATCTTGGCCAGGTGGTCGTAGTAGGTCCGCCGGCCGTCGCCGTGGTTGGCGAGCTGAAAGCACGCCGCGGGTTCACCTCCGAACAGCCCCGGTGACCGGCAGACGTCATGCCTGGGGTTGGCGGGGTTCTGGTAGGCGCTGCAATGGCCGAAGTCGGTCTCGGTGAACTTCACCTCGATGAGGGCGACCAACCGGTCGCCGGCCGCCGAGGTGCCGCGCACCACGACGTCGATCTGGGTCTGGTGCGCACTCCTGGGTCGGATCTCGCCGAAGCGGTCCGCAGGATCGCTGTACTCGAAGTCGATTCGCTCCACCGAAGAGACCGGGAGACCGACCCGCGCCAGGACAGCGCAGAGGGGCTGATGGCCGAGCGGAGCGAACAGGTTCAGGGCGAACGCCTGCGAGGAGCAGTGGTGCAGCGCCCATCGGTGGTCCAGGCTGCGGGTGACCAGGTCGGCGAACACCGCTCGGGCCTCGGGTAGCAGCGCAGTCTCCGGGCTGGCGTGGGTGGGGACGGGGCTCATCGCCCGCCGCCGGCGAGGTCGTCCCTGACGGTTCGGGCCCAGCGCTCGCCCTCCACCGGTTCGGCCACGAGGGGCCCGGCCGGTGGCATGGTCCGGCGGTCGAAGACCGTGATCGCGGGGACGTCGGCGAGGGGGTCGGCGACGAGGGCGATCCGCCAGGGCAGGCTGCCGGAGAGCGCTTCGAGCTGACCGGCGAGGTAGGGGCCAATCGCAAGGCCCGACCCCAGTTTCGGAGCGAGAACGAAGTCGAGCATGACTTTCTCGGGTCCAGAGCGGGGCGCAGCGATCCAGCCCCGTTCGGCGCGGATCTGTTTGGCGTTCGCCGAGACCCAGGTCGCGTAGTCCAGCGTCTGGACGACGCTCTTCACGTCGGCCGTGCCCACCTTGGTCTCGATGACGTGCAACACGTTGTGTCGGTCGAGCCCCAGGAAGTCGATGAACCCCCGCCGCCCATCCCTGCGCCAGGCGGGATACTCCCTGGAGAGCTGGGAGGCGTCGATACCCAATTCAGTCAGGCCGGTCGAGGCGAGAGCCGCTTGCAAGCGGTGCTCGATGTGGCCCCTGTCGTGTCCCGCCATGCGCTTCCAGACGGCAGCGGCCACGCGGTGCTCGACCTCCGCCAGCTGTACCGGTGCGAGCTGTTCGTCCACACGGACGACGAGTGCCTCCACTTCGCCGTGCGGAGGCTTCCCGTAGGCGACGCCGGCCTGGATGTTCACACCCTTGGTGGTGCGGGCAATGCGTAGGACCTGACGACCGAGGCAGTGCCAGGCGAGGTACGAGGAACGGTGGGCCGGTGTGAGCGCCCAGTGACTGTCGAGGCGCCGTAGCAACTGCTCCACGAGTACGTCCCGACGCTTGAGATCGTGGATCTCGGTCGATCGGAGGGGACGCCCTTGGGCCTGGGCCAGGACCTCGGCTCGGGAGGGGATGATCGCGGGCCGTGGCCCGAGGTCGGCCGCGTAGGCGAAGACCCGCACCGGAGTCTCGACCCACGGCAATCTCTCGAGCGTCAACCCCATGTGCGTCTCGGGCAGGACGAGCACGAGATCGCGATCGCGTTGCCACGCCAGTGCGTAGGCGAGGACCTCATCGGCGACATCGACTGCCTCGTGGGCACCGACGACCACCACCAGCAGCTGATCGCGGGCGTCACGGAACCATCGAGCCCGGGTGGTGAGGGGCCGGCCGGGCAGGAAGGGCATGAGGTCCGGTGCGATCCGGGCCGCCAGCCGCTCGGCGATCGGCTTGAACGCCGCATAGCTGGCGGCGGCGCGTTGGGCCGGCGTCGGAACGAACGGCGTCGGGATGCCTGGCGTCTTTCCCGGCGGAGGCGCGGGACTGCTCGTGCGACCTCCTACCGCAACAACGCCCGGAGAGGGTGGGGCGACCCGGTGACGGCGCGGGGCGGCCACCGGCCGATCGGCGTCAGAGACGTCCATAACGTCCTTGCTTGGCGAGGCCAGGGGGCGGAGCACCGGACGGCCCAAGAGGCCCGACTCCTATCCCATCGACATGCACGCCGGGTCACTTGAGAGCTCATCGGCGCGCGCCCCGAACCTCGCGACGCTTCACCAGCCCGGGTAGCGGTCGCGCCACTCGCCGTCGGGGTCGGGCGGGTCGAGGAGTTCCAGGGCGAGGTCGGCGGCCACCCGCTCGACGAGATCATCTGCGTCGAGGGCGTCCAGCCACGCCACCGGGATCGCTGTCGGGCCCCAGTCGGCGCCGAGGATGTTGCCGCAGATCGACCCGGTGGAGTCGCTGTCGCCCGAGTGGCTGACCGCAGCGGTGACGCCAGTGGCGAAGTCGGGGGCGGCCAAAGCGCACGCCACCGCGATGGCCAGAGCCTCCTCGCCGACCCATCCCTGCCCGAGCGTGGTCTCGATCTCCTCCGGGCTGGGCATCCCCGCGGTGGCGAGCGTGACGGCCCGCTCGAGCAACCGCCGGGTATCGCCGGTCGTACGATCGACTGCCGCTTCCACCGCATCCGCCCGCGTCTGACCAGCACAAATGCGGTTGATGATCACCGCGAGGGCACCCGCCGGCTCCCATCCGTCACGATGGCCGTGGGTGAGAGCGGCCACGGCGCAGCCCACATCCCAAGCCTCCTTCTCCTCGTAGAACAGGCCCACCGGCGCCGCCCGCATGACACCGCCGCATCCTTTGGAATCGTTGATCGCGTGGTCGGTGGTACCTGCCGCCCTGCTGCGCAGCGCCGACAAGCAGGTGCTCCCGGGCGCCTCCCGACGGTGCAGACGGCGATCCGTGACCAGCCACCCGTCGAGCGGACCACCCCGCTCGTCCCACGCGTCGCCTTGCGTGTGCAGCCACCGCAGGTAGGCGTGGTGGACGACTGTCGGCGGGTGGGAGATTCCCTTCGACCGCCCACGGACGCTCGCCCGGATCACGCCCTCGGCGGTGAAGAGGGACATCTGGGTGTCGTCGGTGAACCGCCCCGGTGCCACCAGTTCGGTGACGCCATCCTGTCCGTGCCTGGCCCGGATCTGAGCCCCGCTGGCGAACTCGACGGGCGCACCCAGCGCGTCGCCCACCGCGCCGCCGAGCAAGCAGCCACGTATCCGATCGGCCCGGGTCAAGGCGTCTGCGCTTCGGGGCCAATGGCGAACGAGGTCGCATTGGGCGGCGGTCTCGGGTGATCTCCGGCGGGCATCGGCGCAGGACGAGCGCAGGTCAGTGAGTCGCTCCAAGGCCGCGGCGCCGCCCACCCGCTCCGCTAGCCAGCAACCCACGATCGAGCCCGTCCGCCCGATACCGCCCCAGCAGTGCACGTAGGTGACGCCGCCGGCCGCGGTCTCGCGGTCGATCAGCTCGACGGCCGCCATCACGACGGCTGCCGTCGGCGGGGTGAGGTCGGGCACCGGCACCGAGGCCCGACGGGCCGAGGTGGCCAGGAGGTGTTCGTAGGGTTCCAGATGGTCGCCGGGAGTCGTCAGGTCGACAAAGAGGGTGACGCCGGCATCGCAGAGCGTCCGCACCTTCATCTCCGCGTCGACGGCCATCGCCGCTCCCGGGTAGGCGCCGGCCAAGAGTGAGGGCGTCACCCAGTACGTCCTTGGGAGTGGCGGCGGGGGCATGACCTCGAAGGTACCGGCACCCTCGGACAGTCAACTGCGGCTCAAGGTCGCCACCGGCGCCGTCGAAGGACTGCATGGACGACCACTTGGGGATCGTCCACGATTCGCGAGACGGGTGTACTCATGACGATGGACGGGCCCCTTCTGGACCTCGTCGTCGACCGACTCGCGGTCGCCAGCTTGACGGCAACCGTAGAAGACCTGGTGATCGCCGCGTGCGAGGGCCCGAGCGCCTTGGACGGCGCCATCGGCGGGACCCCGCCGAAACGCCCCCTGCCGACCTACGTGACGACGACCGCGCCGGCGGAGCCCCTTGCGCCTACCTCACGTCTCTCACCGTCGAGGGGTTCCGGGGTATCGGCCCCGCCCTGACCGTGGACTTCACGCCCGGTCCCGGACTTACCGTCGTGGCCGGCCGGAACGGTTCGGGCAAGTCGAGCCTGGCCGAGGCCTTTGAGATCCTCCTGACCGGCGAGAACCAGCGCTGGGCAGGACGGAAGGCGAAGGTCTGGCAGGACGGCTGGCGCA
>JAXDMK010000038.1:0-41337 GCA_034666105.1 Actinomycetota bacterium
TCGCCCACGCCACCCAGGTCGACCCCACGTCGCCGTTCTGGTTCGGCCTGCCGACGGATGCGGGCAACGCCTATCCCTTCGACGACTACATCCTGGCTCGCAGCCTGGTCGACGCCCCCGTTCCCGAAGGCGACCTCTTCGCCGGCCTCCGGGAGCCCGCCCGGCGCTAGGGTCCTGGCGCTGATGTCCCGCCGCTAAGGTGCCGGGCATGGAGAAGTACCTGACCCAGCCGTGGCTCGACGTGCAGAAGGAACTGGCCCAGACGTTCCCCGAGCGGGCCGGAGCCACCGCCCGTATGCAGTACAACGTCACCGGCGGGCCCAACGGCGACGTCCGCTACTACTGGGTGGTCGAGAGCGGCAAGCTCACCGCCGCCCAGCTGGGCGACGACGTCGACTCCGAGTTCACCCTCACCATGACGTGGGACGACTCGGTCAGGATCCAGAAGGGCGACCTCGACCCCAACGCCGCCTTCATGCAGGGCCGCATCAAGGTCACCGGCAACATGGGCAAGCTCATGGGCCTGCTGCCCCTCACCCAGAGCCCGGAGTACAAGGCCATCCAGGAGAAGATCCGCGAGGTCACCGACTACAACGTCTGACCGGCGGCGGCGCCCCGACTAGGACGCGGCCTTGTCCGGGATCTGGATCGGCTCCGGAAGCGGGTCATCGCCCAGGACGAGGCGCAACAGCACCTGGTGCTGCTGGTCGGTGGCCAGGATCAGCGCCGCCGACCGCACCGCCTCCTTGTCGAGCAGCGTCGGGATCGACTTGAGGTAGGTGTCGGCCAGGATCTCCTCCAACAGGAGCGCCAGCCGGGCCGCCCCCTCGACGTCGGTGACCTGAGCCAACATGCTGTCGAGGGTGGGTTTGAGACCAGGGTCGGGCGTGTTGACCTCGGGCTTGCCGGCAGCCCGCATCACCCCGTTCCACACCGCGAGGTGCTCGGTGTGCTGGGTCTTGGCCGCGTCGAGCACCGCCCCCACCAGCGCCGGCACCGGGCCCAGCTTGCCGGCCGAAGCGGTGGTGAGGAGGGCTCCGTAGGTGTCGATGGCCAGGTTCTCCAGCCGGGCGTGGAGGTCGGCCACGGCCGCGTCGCCGACGAGAGGCGGCCGCGTCTCCAGGGTGGTCTCCGACGAGGCGTCACCCCCACCCCCGCCGCCACAGGCGGTGCCCACGCCCACGGCCACGGCCGCCGCCGCCGCCCCCAGGAAACCTCGCCGGGTCAGTCCTCCACCGGTCACGGGACCGCTCCCGACCCAGGCTCGGCCGTCGACGACACCTCTTCGATGGCGCTGGGGAACGCGACCGCGGCCAGGGTGGCGGGGATGTTCACCAGGTCGCTGCCGAACGGGATCTTGAGGAACTGGGGGGTTCCGTCCCGCAGGAGGGCCCCCACCGTGCGCAGCAGGGCCAGGTGCTGGGCCTCGACCGCCATCACCGCGGCCAGGGTCTCCTTGGCCTTGACGTTTTCGGCCAGGGTGAGGTCGACGACGTAGGTGTCGGTGAGGATCTTCTCCAGCACCGCGGCGTAGTCGACCAGGCGCAGGGGGCTGCTGACGTCGGCCGACGCCACGCCCGACGTGTACTTGGGGTTGGGGTCGTTCTGCTCCTTGCCGCCCAGGGCGAGGGTGGCGGTCTGGAACGCCAGCCGGTGCTCGCGGTGCTGGTTCTGGGTCTCGGTGAGCAGCTTGACCAGGGTGTCGCGGGCGGTGGTGTTGGTCATGGTGGCCAGCGCCTTGGCCGAGGGGGCGTTGGCCCCCAGGGGACCGGTGCCGAGGGCGGCGCCGTAGAGGTCGACGACGAGGGTCTCCAGCGACGACGCCGTCTGCAGGATCTGGATGTCGAGGGCGGGGTCGGCCGCGGCCGTCGCCGCCGCCATCGGGGAAGCGGTCAGCAGGCCGGTGAGGACGCCGCCCAGGCAGCCGGTGGCCGCCACGCCCACGCCTCGGCCGAGGGCGCGCAGGGCCGCCCGCCGGTCGGAGTCGAGGTCGAGGACCTCCTCCAGCAGTGCTTCTACCGGGTCACCCGCCACGGCGGTCATTCTGCCCGGTCGCCGGTGCCGGGACGCGGCAGCGCCGCCTCCGCCGGGCGGGATCGAGGGGCCTCGGTCGGCTGGCAAGATGGGCTCATCCGGGGCCGGCGCCGGCGACGAACAAAGGGCACATGGCCATCGACGATCTCCGCGACGCCAGCGATGCGACGCTGGTCGTGGCTATCGGCCGCTGGCGGGAGGACGCCCTGGCCGAGGCCTACCGCCGCCACGCGGGCGCCGCCTATGGCCTCGCCTGCCGGCTGTTGAACGACCGGACGGTGGCCGAGGAGGTCCTCCAGGAGGTGTTCCTGCGGCTGTGGAACCGGCCCGAGCGCTTCGACGCCGAGCGGGGATCGCTGCGCTCCTACCTCCTGGCCCAGACCCACGGCCGCTCCGTCGACCTGTTGCGGTCGGACACGTCCCGGCGCCGCCGGGAGGAACGCGACGCCCGGGAGTCGCCCGCCGTCTCCGACGACATCGAGCGCGAGGTCATCGACCTCACCGTGGCCGAGCAGGTCAAGGAGGCGGTCGCCGCCCTTCCCGACGACGAGCGGGAGGCAGTCGAGCTGGCCTACTTCGGAGGCCACACCTATCGCCAGGTGGCAGTGATATTGGGGGCACCGGAAGGTACCGTCAAGAGTCGAATCCGCTCCGGTCTGCGCCGGATGCGCGGCGAGTTGGTACGGATGGGAGTTGGGGAGCCGTGGCTCACGAGTTGACCCACATCGAGGCGAGCGAACTGCTGGGCGTCTTCGCGCTCGACGCCCTCGACGCGGGCGAGCGGACGGCCGTCGAGCGCCACCTGGCCGGGTGCGGCCTGTGCCGGGCCGAGGTGGCGGAGCACATGGAGGTGGCCGGCCTGTTGAGCAGCGGCCTGGCCCGCGCCCCCATGGCCGTGTGGGACCGCATCTCCGAACAGCTGGTCGACGCCCCGCCGCCCCTCGACATGACCACCCTGCATCCGCCGGCGCCGGCGGCGGCGGCGGTGGTTCCTCCCGCGGTCGAACCGCCGGCGCCCGACGAGCGGGCGACGCCCGGGTCAGGACCGTTCGTTCCCGCGGGACGCTCGGGCGGGTCGGGACGCGCCCCCGACGCCGGTCGGTCCGGCGGCTGGGGACGGGGCGTGCGCATCGGCGCCCTGGCGGCGGCGGCGTCGGTCGCGGCGTCGGTGATCGGTGTCCTCGGCATCCGGGTGGTGGAGGACGGCCGCCGCATCGACTCCATCGCCTCCGGCGGGTACGGGAGCCAGCTCGAGCGCACCATCGACGCCGCCATCGCCGACCCCCAGGCGAAGAAGGTCGAGATGCGTTCGCCCGACGGCGCCCTCTTCGTCGACGCCTATGTGCTGCCCGACGGCCGGGGCTACCTGGCCCGCGACAACCTGCCCCCCCTCGGCCCCGACCGGAACTACCAGATGTGGGCCGTAGTGGGCGACAACAAGATCTCGGTGGGTCTTCTCGGCTCGACGCCCGAGCCGGCCGCCTTCGTCGCCAGCGGCCCGGTGACCGCACTGGCCATCACCGAGGAGGCCGCCGGGGGAGTGGTGTTGAGCCTCCAGCAGCCGGTGGTGGCCGGCGCCGTCAGCCTCAGCTGAGCCCCGCGCCGCCGGGCGACCCGGGCGCCCGGCCCGGCTACGCCGAGCGTTGGAGGTCGCGCAGCTCCCGGTAGCCGACGAAGACCACGCCCGACCGGGCGGCCAGGGCCCGCAGGGTGGAGCTGCCGCTGGTGACGAGGTCGTGGTCGTCGACCCGGGCCGACCAGTCGGGGGCCATGGCCCGCAGTTCCCCGGTGTCGAGGGCGGGGCTCACGTGTACCTCGGTGACGCCCGGCGCCAGGTTCTCGATCGCCCGTTCGATGACCCGGCGGCGGCCGGCCGCCCGCACCGGCACGAAGTGGTCGGGGGACACGACGCCCTCCTCCTCGGCCAGTCGCCGGAACGGGAACCCCACCGCCCGTTCGGTGGACGCCGACCCCAGCCGCAGGGGCAGGCGGAACTCGACGGCCAGCTCCAGATAGACGTCGAAGAACTCGGGACGGAGCTCGAGGCTGCCCAGGTGGGAGTCGAGGTGGCTGACGTCGAAGCCCCACAGGATGGCCCGCTCCACCTGGGCCCGGCACTCCCGCCGGACCTCGTCGACGTCGGCGTGTTCCCACAGATCGTCGCGGGTGCGGGGAAACCCGCCGTCGCCGTCGAGCAGCGACGGACCGTGGGTGATCGGACCCCACCGGTAGAGGTCGTGCTCGGCGTTGAGGGTGAGGTGGACGCCGATGTCCTCCCCCCGGTAGCGGGCGGCCGCGTCGCGGGCCCAGGGGCAGGGGACCATGAGGCTGGCGCTGGTGCCCACGCCGTCGCGCAGGGCTTCGTAGACGCCGACGTTGGCCGCATGGCTCGAACCGAGGTCGTCGCAGTTCACGATAAGCAGGCGGGCGTCGGGGCCGTGGCCGAGACGTTCCGCGAGCGATGCCACCGCGTCGGACGCTACCGCGCCCGGCCCCCCGCCGAGGACGGCTCACGGGGTGGCACCGCAGGCCGACCACAGCCCTCGACCCGCCTCCCGGGCCTGCTGGGCGAGGACGACGAACTCGTCGGTGTGGGCCACGTTGGGTGGGATGGTGAGGATGCGGGCGAAGCCCTGGCGGACGAGATCGGCGTTGACGAAGAGCCCGTCGGGCAGGCGGTAGGCGTAGGCAAGGGTGCGGTCGTAGACGTCGCGGGCCTCGACGTCGCCCACCAGGCGGATGCCCGTGCCCCGGGGCAGGAGGGCGGTGAGGAACGACGACGCCTCCTGCCCGAAACACTGCACCGGGCGCCGGGGATCCTTCGTCTCCGGCGTGTCGACGCCGATGAGGCGGATGCGGTGGCCGCCGGCGACGATGAGCGTGTCACCGTCGACCACCCGGTCGACGGTGGTGTCGAGGCCGGGGGGCAGCTCGACGGCGGGCGGGAGCGGGGCGGGGAAGGCGGCCGACGGCCGGTCGACGGCACACGCGGCCAGGCCGGCCGTGACGGCCAGCAGCAGGGGCAGGATCCAGGCCCGGCGGCGCCGCCGGATGGTCGGGGCTGTGGAGCGGATGGCCATGGGCGCCTCACGGAGCGGCGGGGGCTGCGAGGGGGAGGTGAGGGCGCCGGCGGGTGGCGCCACGATACCGGGCCTGCCTTCAGGCGGCGGTGCGGCGGGTGATCGGGCGGGTGTCGCCGTCCGATCCCCGGCGGAGGGCGGCCCTGGCCTCTTCGACACCTCGGCGCCCGATCTCGCGGGTATGGTCGTCGAGTTGCCACGGTCGCTCGGCCGGCCCGACGAGAGGATCCCGGAGCAGGAGGAGTTGCTCGTTCATGGTTTCAACCATGACAGGAGGGTGAGACAACAAAGGAGCGAGCCGTTTCGCAATCGAAACACAACTGAAACGACCGCTGGCTAGGGTGGGGCTCCACACGGGGCTCAAGCCGGCGAACGGCCGTGACGAGATTAAAGGGAACAGAGCAGCCTGTCCGGTGTTAGGAGCACATGAGATGAGCACCACGATCGAGAGAGACGCCATTTCCGAGGCGCTTCGGCTTATTGACCGAAGCCTCGGTTGGATGCACAGCCGCGAACTGGTGTCGACGGCTGAGGTCTCCGACCTCCTGCTCGACATGCGGTCGGTGCTCGCTTCCCAGGCCCCCGTCATCGACGACCTCGAAACGGTAGGCGTCAACTAGGCGCTTACACCGCCGGCGGCACCACCGTCGGCGCCGGTGGGAGCGGGTAGAGGCGGCGGGCCAGAAGCCCGAACCCGGTTCCCAATACCGCTCCCACGGCCACGTCCGAGGCATGGTGGATGCGCACGTGCACCCGGCTGGCGGCCACCACCACGGCCACCGCGTAGTAGAGCGGCCACAGGGCGTCGTCATCGCTCAGCAGCAACGCCGCGCTGAAGGCGGACGTGGCGTGCCCGCTGGGGAAGCTGCTGGTGAGCGGGATCCGCAGATGGTGGGGGTGCGACGTCTCCACGATGGGCCGGGTACGGCGGAACAACGACTTCACGACCCAGTTGACCAGGAACGATTCCGCCCCCGCAGCCGCCCCCAGGCGCACCGCAGCGTGCCAGTCCCGCTCCGAGCGGAGGCCCCGCAGGGCGCCCAGGATCATCCACACCAGGCTGAAATCGCCCAGGTCGGACGCCACGTAGAAGATCTTGTCGGGTACCGGCCGGCCCCGTAGGTGGTCGAAGCCCCGGTCGACGGCGGCGTCGAAGCGGTCGATAAGAGCCGGGACGCGCCGGACGCGCAAGAGGCGGTTCACGTTGGCGTGCACCGTAGCGGCCGAACCCGGCGTCGCGGCGTGCGCCGTTCGGGTCAGCCGGCGGGGGAGGGGCTGAGCACGACCGGCGCGTGGTTGGACGCCCGCCCGGCCAGGGTGGCGAGGGCCGGGTCGCCGCCGAAGGCGGGGCAGTAGGCCTGGAAGGAGCACCAGTCGCACAGGCGGGACGGGTGGGGCCGGAAGTCCTCCCGGTCGCACGCCCGCTCCACCGCCGTCCAGATGGCGGACGTGCGCTGCTGGAGGCCCCGGATCGACTGGTCGGACGGCTCGGCCACGATCGCCACCGGCTCCGACAGGTAGAGGAGCTGGATCTTCGACGGCCGCCGGCCGAGGACCTGCTCGCACAGGAAGGCGTAGAAATGGACCCCGCCCAGCTTGGACTGCTCGTAGGTGACCCGGGGCACGGCGCCCGACTTGTAGTCGGTGACGACCAGGCCGCCGTCTTCGTCGAGCTCCAGGCGGTCGATGATGCCCCGCAGGACGAGGGTGCCGACCTTGGCCTCCAGCATCAGCTCGAGGCCGATGGGACGGATGGTGCGGGGGTCTTCGAGCCGGAAGTAGCGGCGGACGAGGGATTCGGCGTCGGCCACGAACTCGGCCCTGGCCTCGGGATCGAGGTGGAGGCCGGTGAACTCGGGGTCGGTGGTCATCTCCTCGCAGGCCTGGTCGAGACAGGCCAGGGCGGTGGGGATGGTGCGCTCCTCGGCCGGCTGGCAGAACAGCAGCTCGAGCGTGCGGTGGACGAGCGTGCCCTTGGTGGCGGGTGCCGTCGGCGGCTCGGGTACCCGGTCGATGGCCGAGAACCGGAAGGCGAGCGCGCAGTCCTTGAACGAGGCCACCTTGGAGGGCGACAGGGACTTGGGCAGCGGGAGAGCCATCGACCAGAGGCTACCGATGCCCTACGACACAACGGTGGACCCGCGGGTTTCCCAGCGGGCGCGTCAGCGGGCGAAGGCCTCGGCCACCGCCGCCGCCACCCGGGCCGGGTCCTCCAGGGGGCCGAGGTGGCCGAGGCCGGCGAAGGTCTCGGCCCGGCCCGACGGCAGGGCCGCGACCTGGGCTGCCATGACGGCGGCGTCCACCGCCTCCCACCGGTCGCCGGACGCGACCACCACCGGGCATCCGACCCGGCCCAGGCGGGTGAACCCGTCGTGCACGAGTCCCTGGCGGTAGACGGCGGCCTCCCATTCCCCCCGGCAGCGGAGGTGCGCCGACCCGTCGGCGCCGGCCGAGAAGCCGCACGTCACGTAGGCGTCCAATGCCTCCGGGGCGAAACCGGAGAACGGCCGCTTGGCGGCGAAGTTGGCCCGGGCCGCGTCCCGCGACTCGAACCGGACCCGCCGGCGCAACGCCCCCTCCACCAGGAAATCGCGGCTGCCGGCGGGCGGGGGAGTGGGCCACACGATGGGCTCGTAGACGTAGAGGGACCGGAACGTCCCCGGGCGGCGGGCCTCGGCGTCGAGCACGGCCGCCCCGCCCGAGGAGTGGCCGAACCCGTACGCCCCCTCCACCCCGAGGGCGTCGACGACCGCCAGCACGTCGTCCGAGAAGCCGCTCCACCGGAAGTCGACCCCCTCGGGCGTGACCGACGACCCGTGGCCCCGGATATCGAGGGCCCACCCATGGAACGAACCGGCCAGACCGGCGAACATCGGCGCCAGCACCCCCCCGCAGAACCCGGTGGCGTGGGCCAGCACCAGCGGCGGACCGTCGCCCCCGAGGTCGTGGACCGCCACCTCCACCCCGTCGGTGGATGGGACGAGGCGCACGTCAGGGGACGCTACAGCCAGCGGATATGGTCCCCGAGCCGATGACATCCACCGATCTCGAGGGCGTCCTCGCCGCCAACGCCGCCTTCTACGCCGCCTTCGAGGAGCGCGACCTCGACGCCATGTCCCAGCTGTGGGAGCACTCCGACCGGGTCCTGTGCACCCATCCCGGCTGGGCCACCCTCCAGGGCTGGGGAAAAGTGGCCGCCTCCTTCTTCGCCCTCTTCCAGAACGCCCAGCGGCTGCAGTTCATCCTCACCAACGAGACGGCCGAGGTCATCGGCGACGTGGCGTGGGTGGCGGTCGACGAGAACATCCTCGACACCGGCAACGCCACCACCGTCGCCGCCCTCAACCTGTTCACCCGCGACCCGGCCGGCGACTGGGTGATGGTGGTGCATCACGCGTCGGCCGTGAGTGCCTCCGACGCCGGCGGGGGGACCTGAAGCAGGTCCGCGATCTGGGCCGCGTTGACCACCGCGTAGTCCCGCCAGCAGTTGTTCATGAGGACGTGGACGTCGTCCGCCGACGCCGCCAGGTCGCGGATCCGGGGGACCCATTCGGCCAGCTCGTCGGGGGTGTAGAGGTACCGGAAACGCTCGGCCGCGCTCGGCACCGGCCCCTCCCACGTGGCCTGGTTGCGCCCGTGGAAGCGGACCACGGCCAGGCTCGACGTTGCCGCCACCACCGGGGGCATGGAGGACGGGAACCCTGCCGGCTCGTCGACGCACACGAACGACGCCCCCAGGTCCTCCAGCAGGGACAGGGTCGACTCGCAGTCGCCGCCCTCCAGCCAGCGGGCGTGGCGGAACTCCACGCACACCCGGATGCCCTCCAGGCGTCGGACGGCGTCGGCGATCTGGGCCCGGTGCGCCTCCCGGGGACCGAACCACCGGGGGTACTGGAACAGCACCGCCCCCAGCTTCCCCGCCGCCTGCAACGGGCCCAGGGCGTGGCGGAAGCGGTCCCACGCCTCGTCGATGACGTCGGGCGGGAGGTGCTTGGCGTAGAGGCGGCGCTTGCCCCGGTGCTCGGCCGGCACCTCCGGCTGGAGGTCGGGCCACAGGGAGTCGGGGAACGTGGGGTGGCCGGTGAGCAGCGACCACGCCTTGATGTCCATGGTGAAGTGGGCGGGCGTGCGCTCGACCCACGCCGCCGCCAGCTCGGGGGTGGGCGGGAAGTAATAGGTGCTGTCGACCTCGACCACGGGGAACGTGCTGGCGTAGTACGCCAGCCGCTCGGCGGCCGTCATCGACCGCTTGGGATACCAGTCGGTCTCCTTGACCAGGGTGGCGTCGGTCCAGGAGCAGGTGCCGACCAGCACCCGGGCGCCGGTGCCGACATCGATCCCCTGATTCCGGGCGACCGACATCCCGCCGACGGTACCGCCGCCACCGTTCCTTCCCCCCGACCGCAGCCACGTGTCCGTCTCGCCGGACGCGCCGGGGGCCCCCGTCACAAGGGGGCCCCCGTCGTACTGCACGTTTGATCCTGCGACCGGTTTACGGGTCGAAGGCGATGGCGAAGCCCAGCAGAAGGGCAGTGTTGGTTGCCGTGGGGCTTGACGATGCATTCCCCGTGGAACCGCTGCCGCCGGTATTGCCCGTCGTCGCGTGGGGCGAGCCCACGGACGTCGAGTTGGCCGCACCGGTGCTGCCGGAGTTGGTACCGCTGGATTGCGCGGTACTGGCCCCGGAGCCGCCGGACGTGGCCACGGGGTGCGACGTGATGTTCACGTTGCCTCCATGGCCTCCATTGGACTGGCTGATGCCGATACTCGACCCGCCGATGGCGATGCCGGGTCCCAGCACGTTGACGGCCGTACCGCCCGCGCCGGAGACGGCGGCGGAGATTCCTCCGCTGCCCCCGTTGCCGCCGACGGCGAAGACGCCCACCAGGTTGGACACCGAGCCGGTGTTACCCGACCGGGCGACCGAGGTGGCACCCGCGCCCGAGTTGGCCGCGCTGTCGGCGAAGCCGATGGCGATGGCGTCACCGGTAGGACCGGACGCGCCCGAGTTCCCCGACGTCGCGTCACCGCCGATGGCGATGGCCGTCCCCAGAAGGCCGGTGTTGATGGCCGTGGGGTTCGAGGTCGCGTTCCCGGTGTTCCCGGTGTTACCCGAGTTGCCCGAGACTGCGACCGGCGACGAGGTGGCGCTCGATGTGGCTGACCCGGTGTTCCCGGAGTTGGTGGCGCTGGACTGCGACGTGGCCGCCCCCGAACTTCCGGAGGTAGCGGTCGGGCTGACGTTCACCGTGACGTCGCCGCCGGCACCGCCATTGCTCTCGCTGATGGCGATACTGGAGCCACCCACGGCGAAGCCGGAGCCAGGCGCGTTGGCCGCCGCGCCGCCGTTTCCGGCATCCGCGACCGCCGCTCCGCCGCTGCCACCGTCGCCGCCGCCGACGCCGATGATCACGGCGTTGGAGGCGCTTCCGGTTCCACCGGATCCGGACGTGGATCCGGCACCGACGCCCGACGCGGCCTGGCTGTTGGCCTCACCTGCGGCCAGCGCGTCACCCGTCCCACCGGTGTTGCCCGAGTTGCCGCTGGTGGCGTCGGCGTAGGCGCTCGACGATCCGAGGATCATCATGGCCAGCACCGCCACCACCCCGGCCACCACGGCCAACATGGCCTTGACGATCGATCGATTGCTCTCTGTCTGCATGTATTTCACCTCCTTCCGTCCCGCCCCTCCGCCGGGAGGTGACGGTCAGGAGTCCCCAGCACGTACAAGACGACCGAGGCTGAGCCGTTTGTTAGGGGCACAAACTAGCAAGTCAGACACCGTTCTGGGCGGTGGATGGCAGGGAACCTTTCTGCCCGGTGTCTTCTCGGCCACAGTGGCGGGCACGCCATGCGGATCGACGTCTTCTCCGTCCTGCCCCAGATCCTGGAGCCGGCCCTCGCCGGGGGCCTGCTGGGCAAGGCGCGGGAGCGGGGCGTGATCGATGTCCGGGTCCACGACCTGCGGGATTTCACCACCGACCGGCACCGGTCGGTCGACGACTCGCCCTTCGGGGGCGGCCCGGGGATGGTGTTGTCGCCCGAGCCCGTGTTCGCGGCGGTGGAGGCGGTGCGGCCCCCCCGGCCGCTTCTCCTCCTCGACCCCGGCGGGCGTCGCTTCGACCAGGAGCGGGCCGCCGAGCTGGCCGCCACCGCCGGCTTCTCGCTGCTGTGCGGGCGCTACGAGGGCGTCGACGAGCGGGTGCGGACCCACCTGGTCGACGGCGAGTTGTCGATCGGCGACTTCGTCCTCGCCGGCGGGGAGGCGGCCGCCTTCGTGGTGGTGGAGGCCGTCACCCGCCTGGTGCCGGGCGTGATGGGCAACGAGGCATCGGCCGGCGACGAGTCCTTCACCTCGGGCCTGCTCGAGTACCCCCAGTACACCCGGCCGGCCGAGTTCCGGGGATGGTCCGTCCCCGACGTGCTGCGCTCCGGCGACCACGGCCGCATCGCCCGCTGGCGCCACGCCCGGGCCCTGGCCCGCACCCGGGCCCAGCGGCCCGATCTGCTGGCGGCCAGGGGCGGGCTGACGGCCGAGGAGGGGGCCCTGCTGGAGATGTTCGGCCTGGGCTATCCTGGCGAGGACCCGGAAAACCCTGCTCAGGAGTCGTTCGCGCCATGAACCCCACCGACATCATCGATCGCGACGGCCTGCGCGACGACATCCCCGTCTTCGGACCGGGCGACAACGTCAAGGTCCACGTCCGAGTGGTCGAGGGAAACCGGGAGCGGGTGCAGGTCTTCCAGGGCAACGTCATCCGCCGCCAGGGTTCGGGCATCCGGGAGACCTTCACCGTCCGCAAGGTGAGCTTCGGCGTCGGGGTGGAGCGCACGTTCCCCGTCCACTCCCCGATCCTGGCCCGCATCGAGCTGGTCACCATGGGCGACGTCCGGCGGGCCAAGCTCTACTACCTCCGTGACCTCACGGGGAAGGCAGCCAAGATCAAGGAGAAGCGCACGGCTCGTTGAGCCGCCACCGCTTTCCCCGCCCCCCTTTCTGACCTCGGACCGCTGAGAATGTGGGTCTGACCAACGTGTCCAACCTCGATGATGCGCGCGATCGCGTCCATGCCTCCGGTCGGCTGCTGCGGGAGGCGGTGGTGCTGGTGGGCACGGCCATGATCATCGCCTTCCTCATCAAGAGCTTCGTGGCCCAGGCCTTCTTCATCCCGTCGGGATCGATGATCCCGCAGCTGAAGGTGGGTGACCGGGTGGTCGTGTCCAAGGTCGCCTACCGCCTCCACGACCCCCACCGGGGCGACATCGTCGTGTTCGACGCCCCCAACCAGGCCGACGTCAAGAAGGAGGAGGCCCTGCCCCGGAAGGTCATCAAGGGGGTCCTCGAGTCCATCGGCCTGTCGACGCCGTCCACCGAGGAGTACATCAAGCGGGTGATCGGCCTGCCCGGGGAGAAGGTCGAGGGCCGGGACGGGCGGGTCTACGTCAACGGCCGGGAGCTGGTGGAGCCCTACCTCCCCCAGGGGCCCACCACCCGCAACTTCGATCCGGTGGTGCTGGGCGAGGGGCAGCTGTGGGTGATGGGCGACAACCGGGAGAACTCGTCCGACAGCCGTGTCTTCGGGCCCATCCCCGAGTCCACCGTGGTCGGGCGCGCCTTCGTGAAGGTCTGGCCCATTCCCGACGGCTCGTTCCTGTAGGTGAGGGTGAGGTAGAGCACAGGCCCCTCGTACACTGCGGGGATGAGCGAAGAGGACCTCGAACGGTACGAGACGGAGATGGAACTCCAGCTGTACAAGGAGTACCGCGACGTCCTGCCGCTGTTCTCGTACGTGGTCGAGACCGAACGGCGGTTCTACCTGGCCAACTCGGTGGAGCTCACCGAGCACGACGGCGAGTCCCGTAGCCACCTCGAGCTGCGCCTCCGCGACGCCTGGGTGTGGGACATCTACCGGCCCGGGCCCGCCCGTTTCGTGCAGTCGGTACGGGTGGTGACGTTCAAGGACGTCAACATCGAGGAGATCCGCCGGGACGCCTAATGTCGGGCGCCGTGACCCAGGCGCGTCGGGCTCTCGGCATCGGTGGGGAAGAGGCGGTGGCCGCCTGGTACCAGGAACGGGGCTATCGGGTCCTCGACCGCAACTGGCGGTGCCGCGACGGCGAGCTCGACCTGGTCCTGCGCCGCGGTGGCCTGGTGGTGTTCTGCGAGGTGAAGACCCGGACGTCGGACGCCTTCGGGCTGCCGGCGGAGGCGGTGGGCCGGCAGAAGCAGCAGAAGATCCGGCTACTGGCGGCCCGCTGGCTGGACGAGTCGCCGTCGCCCGCGGCCGAGATCCGCTTCGACGTGGCGTCGGTGCTGGCCGCCGAGATCGAGGTGATCCAGGCCGCGTTCTAGGGCCTCAGGCGGAGGCGCACTCCTCGTCCTCGATGGCCCGGAGCTGGTCGAGGCGGGGCTGGTGGCGACCGCCCTCGAAGTCGGTCGTGAGGAAGATGTCGACCAGGAGGAGGGCGAAGGCGTCGGCCAGCTGGCGGGCGCCCAGGGCGAGGACATTGGCGTCGTTGTGCAGGCGGCACATGCGGGCGGTCCACTCGTCGTGGCACAGGGCGGCCCGGGCCCCGTGGACCTTGTTGGCCGCGATCTGCTCGCCTTGGCCGCTGCCCCCCATCACGATGGCCCGGTCGGCCCGTCCCCCGGTGACCTCCCGGGCGGCGGCGGCGCAGAACTTCGGGTAGTCGACGGAGTCCTCGGAGTCGGTGCCGCAGTCGATCACCTGGTGGCCCTGCTCGGCGAGGGCGGTGGCGATGACGGACTTCAGCCGGTACCCGGCGTGGTCGGAGCCCAGTGCGACCCGCATCACCCCATCACCGCCCACACGAGGAGGACGGACACGACGACGAAGGCGGCCACGACGAGGAGGTAGTCGGACGGCCGGCGTCGATGCTGGCGATACGGATTGAAGCCCACGGGTCGGCATTCTGGTCCACCGGGCGTGGTGGTGTCGCCGTGGCGGGGGTCCGTATCGGTCGGCGGCGCGAATCGATCGCCAGGCGATACCTACGCGCCGCGGAAGATCCCGTCTCGCTGTCGTAGGGCCCGGGTAGGTTGGGACGCGCTCCGCTCGAGCCCGGCCGGCGTCACGGCCCTCGCCCCCGACGTCAGTCTGCGCGAGGAGCCGCCCGTGATCGCCATCATCCCGTCCGCGACCCTTCTCGGCGTCGAGGGGCGCCCGGTCGCCGTCGAGGTCCACGTGTCCAACGGGTTGCCCGGCTTCACCCTCGTCGGCCATCCCGACCCCGTGTGCCGGGAGGCCCGCGACCGTGTCCGGGCCGCCCTGCTGTCGAGCGGGTTGACGTGGCCGATGAAGCGGGTGACGGTCAACCTGGCGCCGGGCCTGCTGCGCAAGGTCGGGCCCGGGCTCGACCTCGCCATCGCCATCGGGCTGCTGGTGGCGACGGAGGCGCTCGGGCCGGAGGTGGTCGCCGGCTGCGCCTTCCTGGGCGAGCTCGGCCTCGACGGGTCGCTGCGACGGGTCCCGGGCATCGTCCCCATGGTCGGCGCCCTCGACGCCCGGGTGGTGGTCGTGCCGGTCGATTGCGTGGCCGAGGCCGCCGTCGTCGGGAGGCTCCGGGTCCGCACCGCGACGAGGCTGTCCGAGCTGGTGGCGTGCCTCCGGGGCCTAGAGCCGTGGCCCGATCCGCCCGGGCCCACGATGGCGGCCGGGCCGGCCGTTCCCCGTCCCGACCTGGCCGACGTCCGGGGCCAGCCGGTGGGGCGGACGGCCCTCGAGATCAGCGCCGCCGGCGGGCACCACCTCCTCCTCTCGGGGCCGCCGGGGGCGGGCAAGACCATGCTCGCCCGTCGCCTCCCCGGCCTCCTCCCGCCGCTCGAGGGCGACGACGCCCTGGTCGCCACCAGCATCCGCTCCGCCGCGGGAGAGCCGCTGCCTCCCACCGGGCTGGTGGTGGAGCCACCGTTCCGGGCGCCCCACCACGGGGCGTCGGCGGTCGCCCTCATCGGCGGGGGCACGGCGTGGATGCGCCCGGGCGAGATCAGCCAGGCCCACCTGGGCGTCCTGTTCCTCGACGAGATGGCCGAGTTTCCCCGCACCGTGCTCGACGCCCTCCGCCAGCCGCTGGAGGAGGGCGTGGTCCGGGTCAGCCGGGCCCGGGCCAGCGTCGCCTTTCCCGCCCGCTTCCTGCTGGTGGGGGCCACCAATCCGTGTCCGTGCGGGGAGGCGGGGCCCGAGGGTGCCTGCCGGTGCCCGGAGGCGGTGCGCCAGCGTTACAACCGGCGGCTGTCGGGGCCCCTCCTCGACCGCTTCGACCTGCGGGTGGTGATGTCCCGCCCGGCGGTGGCCGACCTGTTGGGGGGCCCGCCGGGGGAGAGCACGGGGGTGGTGGCGGCCCGGGTGGCGGCGGCCCGGGAGCGGGCCCGGAGCAGGGGGGTGGGCTGCAACGCCGAGCTGCCCGCCAGCGTCCTCGACGAGGTGGCGCCCCTCACCCGGGCGGCCACGGCCATTCTCGAGCACCGGCTCCGGGTCGGCGCCCTGAGCGGCCGGGGACTGCACCGGATCCGGCGGGTGGCCCGCACCATCGCCGACCTGGCCGGCGCCGGCGACATCGTCGACGAGGACCACATCTGCCTCGCCCTCGGCCTGCGTGCCGACGTCATCGCCCCCGAGGTGGCCGCGTGACCCGCCCGTCGCTCTCCTCGGGGTCGGGCGTGGCGCCGGCGCCCGCCGCGGCTCCGGCCACGGCCGCGGCCGGGGCGGACGGCACGGCCGCGGCCGCGGCGGCCGCGGAATCGCATTCGGTTCCGGCGGCGATACCGGCGGAGGCGTTCGTGGCCGCCTTGGCCGGGCTGCCGGCCATGGGTCACCGGCGGCTGGTCGCCCTGCTCCGGCGGTGGTCGCCGGAGGAGGCGTGGCGCCGGGTCGGCGACGGGCGGGGTCACGACGACGACTCCGACGTGGCCGGGTTGTGGTGCCGGGCGGCGGCCACGGTCGATGTCGACGATCTCTGGTTGCGGCACGGACGAGCAGGGGTGGGCGTTTTGCGCTTCGGCGGCCCCTGGTACCCGGCCGTCCTCACCGACGACCATGAACCGCCGGGGGTGCTGTTTCACCGGGGTGATCCGGCTGCCCTCGACGGGCGGCGGGTGGGCATCATCGGCACCCGGCGCTGCTCCCGCTACGGCCGGGAGATGGCCCACGAGCTGGGCCGCGACCTGGCTGCCAGCGGCGTCAGGGTCGTGTCCGGCCTGGCCGCCGGGGTCGACGGTGCCGCCCACGCCGGCGCCCTGGCCGCGGGTGGAGCGCCGCCGATCGCGGTCGTCGGCAGCGGCGTCGATGTCGTCTACCCCCGACGCAACGCCCAGCTGTGGGCCGACGTGGCCGCCGCCGGCCTCCTGGTCAGCGAGGCCCCGCTCGGAGCGGCACCGGAGCCGTGGAGGTTCCCGGTCCGCAACCGGGTCATCGCCGCCCTGTCCGAGGTGGTGGTGGTGGTCGAGTCCCACGCCCGGGGTGGCTCCCGCTACACCGTCGACGCGGCCGCGGAACGGGGTCGCACCGTCATGAGCGTGCCCGGCTCGGTGCGGAACCCGGCGTCGGCCTACACCAACGCCCTCCTCGCCGACGGGTGCCCGCCGGCGCGCGACGCCACCGACGTGCTGGTCGCCCTCGGGCTGTCAACCGCCGGCCCGGGCGCGTCGGCGACGGTCACTCCCGACGTCCGGCCCGCGCCCGACCCCCTGGCCACGGTGGTCCTCGACACCCTCGGTTGGGAGCCGGCCAGCCTCGAAGGCCTCGTCCTGCGCAGCGGTCTCTCGCCCGGCCAGGTCATGGTCGCCCTCGCCCACCTCGAGCGGGACGGGTGGGCCACGTCACGGCAGGGCTGGTGGGAGCGGGTGGCCCATGGCTAGCGGGGCACCGTCTTCCCACGCCCGGTGGCGGGGCCGACCACCGATGGTGGCAGTTCCGGCCCGGTGGCCGGTAGCTTGGTGCGGTGAGCTGGGATCAGGACGCGTTCGTGCGGTCCCTGTCCTCCGTTTCGGAGAACACGGTGCTCGCCTACGGCGACGACGTCTCCCAGTTCGTCATCTGGGCCGAGCGGGCGGGCCTGGCCGGGCCGGCCGATGTCGACCGCCACGTCCTGCGCCGCTATCTCGCCTACCTGGCCACCCGGCGCTTCGCCCGCCGGTCCATCGCCCGCAAGGCGGCCGCCCTCCGGCGCTACTTCGGCTGGCTCCGCCGCACCGGTGTGATCGCGGCCGATCCGTCGGCCCGCTTGTCCGCGCCCCGGGGCGACGCCCGCCTCCCCCACGTCCTGCGCCCGGCCGAGCTCGACACCCTCCTGCGCCCGTCCACCCTCGACGACCCGGTGGGGCTGCGCGACGTGGCCGTGATCGAGCTTCTCTACGGCAGCGGCCTGCGGGTGGGCGAGCTGTGCGGGCTGCGCCTGTCCGACCTCACTCTCGACCCCGAGCGGCCGGTGGTCACCGTCTGGGGGAAGGGCTCCAAACAACGACAGGTGCCGATGGGCGAGCCGTCGGCCGACGCGGTGGGGGCGTGGCTGGCCCACGGCCGGTCGGCGCTGGTGGTGGTCGGCGTCACCCCCGACGAGACGGTCTTCCTCAACCGGCGGGGTCGGGCCCTCACGCCCCGCGACACCCGCCGCATCCTCGACCGGCGGGCCGCCAACCCCACCCACCCCCACGCCCTCCGCCACACCTTCGCCACCCATTTGCTCGACGGTGGAGCCGACCTCCGGGCCGTGCAGGAACTGCTCGGTCACGCCGATCTGGCCACGACCCAGCTGTACACTCACGTGAGCAAGGAGCGGTTGCGGACGGTGTACGACGCCACCCATCCCCGAGCCTAGGAACCGCGTGGACTCCACCGAACCGGCCGGCATCGACCGCCTCTGGGACGCCTTCAAGACCACAGGCACCCTCGAGACGCGCAACCGCCTCGTCGTCCACTTCTCGCCGCTGGTGAAGTACGTCGCCGGCCGCCTGTCCGCCGGCCTGCCCCACACCATCGAGCAGGCCGACCTCGTCAGCTACGGGATGTTCGGGCTGATGGACGCCATCGAGAAGTTCGATCCCAGCCGGGGCAACAAGTTCGAGACCTACGCCATGTCCCGGATCCGGGGTTCGATCATCGACGAGCTGCGCTCGGTCGACTGGGTGCCGCGCTCGCTGCGGGCCAAGGCCCGAACCGTGGAGAAGGCGTTCACCAAGCTCGAGCACGAGCTGCTGCGCAACCCCACCGACGCCGAGGTGGCCGAGGAGATGGGCACCACCGAGGCCGAGCTGCACGACGTCTACGGCCAGATCTCGTTCTTCGGGCTGGTGGCGCTGGAGGAGACCCTGAGCGTGGGCGCCGACCGGGGCGAGTCGGTCACCCTGGGCGACACCATCCCCGACCCCGGTCTGGGGCCGGTGGGCGCATTCGAGGTCCAGGAGACCAAGCAGATCCTGGCCGCGGCGATCAACCGGCTGCCGGAGCGGGAGAAGATCGTCCTCACCCTCTACTACTACGAAGGTCTCACCCTCGGGCAGATCGGCGATGTCCTCGGGATCACCGAGAGCCGGGTCTGCCAGATCCACACCAAGGCCGTGATCCAGTTGCGGGGCAAGCTGGCCGAGCCCCAACGGGAGCCGGCCTAGCCAACCCGACCGGCGCCCCCCGGCCGGCGCTGGTTCTTGTCACACCCCCGCGCTATCGTGCAGTAGTCAGTTGTGTTTGACGATCCGTCACTTCCCCCCAGCGTCTCGCGTATCCCTGGGGGGTTTCCATGCGGCAGCTCGCCGTGCTGGTGGCGTTACCTCTCGCGCTGGTCCTGGCCCTGCCCTCGTGGGCCCAGGCCGCGCCTCCCCAAAGCGTCACGTACCGCCCGCCGGTCGACGCGCCGATCGTCGACCCCTTTCGCCCGCCGGCCCAGAAGTGGAGCGCCGGCAACCGCGGGGTGGAGTACGTCACCACCAGCGGTGAGCCGGTGGCGGCGGCGGCCGGCGGCGTGGTCGCGTTCGCCGGCCAGGTCGGCGGACAGCTCCACGTGGTGGTGCTCCACGCCGACGGTGTCCGCACCACGTACGCCTTCCTCCGGTCGATCGACGTCCATCGGGGCGACACCGTGGCCCAGGGGCAACCGGTGGGAACCGCGGGCGACACCGTCCACTTCGGGGCCCGCATCGGCGACGTCTACGTCGACCCCGTGCTCCTCTTCGGCGACGGTCCCCCCGAGGTCCACCTCGTTCCCGACGCCGACCGGGCCCTGGCTTCGGAAGACGCCGAGCAGGACGGGCTGCTCGGTCAGCTCCTCCACCTCGGCGGCGCGGCCACCACGTGGACGATCGACTGGCTCGGGGGCCAGGCCGGCGACAAGCTCTCCGAGCTGCTGGGAGTCGCCCATTACCTGAAGGAGGGCGGCCCGCTGGCCGAGGCCGTCCGCATGGGCGACGCCGGCCTCGACTGGCTCCGCCAGCGGTCCGACTGCACGCCGGCCGCCACCGCCCAGCCCCGCCTGCCCGGCCGGCATCTCGCCGTCCTCGTCGGGGGTCTCGGCTCCAGCTCCACCGAGGCCGGCGTCGACGCCCTCGACACCGCCGCCCTGGGCTACGCCGCCGACGACGTCTCCCGCTTCTCCTACCGGGGGGCCGACACCGGGGTGATGCCCTACCAACCGTCCGACACCACCGCCGACATGCGGCTGTCGGCGCGCCTGCTCCGGGAGTACCTGCAGCAGCTCGAGCACGAGCACCCGGGCGTCCCCATCGACGTCATCGGCCACTCCCAGGGCGGGCTGGTGGCCCGCGAGGCCCTCACCGACGAGTTCGACGGGCTCGACCCCACCCTCCCGCAGGTCTCCTCCCTGGTCACGCTCGGCAGCCCCCACCAGGGCGCCGACCTGGCTACGGCGGCGGCGATGATCGGCTTCACCAAGGTCGGTGAGCTCGGCGAATGGGCCGCCGGCTCGGTCATGCCCTGGGACCCGCGGGGGCCCTCGGTGCAGCAGCTCTCGGAGACGTCGTCGTTCATCCGCGACCTCAACCGCCGGCCCCTTCCCGAAGGCCTCTACGCCACGTCGATCGCGGCCCGGGGCGACATGGTGGTGGCTGCCGGCCGGACAGAGTTCGAGGGCGCCCGGCACGTGACCGTCTCCGTACCCGGCGTCCTCACCGACCATCGCCTCCTGCCCGGGTCCGACGAGGCCGAGCGGGAGGTCGCCCTCGCCGTCAACCACCAGGCGCCCACCTGCCAGTCCTTCACCGACGCCATGGTCGACGCCTTCGTCTCCGATCAGATCTCGGCCACCGAGGACTCCCTGGGCGCCCTCGGCTGGTACGGGGGGCGTCAAGTCGACAAGTACATCCCGTCCCCGTGGGACGTGGTCAAGAAAGCACGAGGTTCGTCATGACCCTGGGTCGCCGCCCGTTCCGATTCCGCCTGCTGGGCCTGGCCGGCGCCCTCGCCTTGGTGCTGGCCGGCTGTGGCCGCGCCGACGGCCCGCGCCGGCCCGACCCGGCCGCCGGCCCGGCCTCCGACCGTGGAACCGCGGGCCCGGGGTCGACGGCCGCTACCGACCGGGCCATCGACGTCGAGGAGGTGTGGCGGTGGCCGGCGCCGCCCCCCGGCAATGTCGGCATGCCTGCGGCCGACGGCAAGGGGGTGGCCGCCACCTACGGCCACCTGGGGGTCGTGCTCCTGGGCCTCGACGGCACCCGGCGGTGGGAGCTGGAGCGGCTGGGCCTGCGCGACGTGGCGCCGGCCCTCACCGCCGACCTGGTGGTGGCGGCCACCGAGGAGGGGGTGCTGGCGGTCGACCGGGCGAGCGGCAGGCTGCGGTGGGACACCCCGCTGGGGGAGCGGGCCAACACCCCGGTGATCGCCGGAGGGCTGGCCGTGGTCTCCACGTGGGAGGGGTCGCTCATCGCCCTCGACCTGGCCGACGGCCACGTGGTCTGGCGCACGGCTCTGCCCGGGCCCGCCCTCGGTCCCGCCGCCACCGACGGGACGGCGGTGGCGGTCACCTGGGAGTCCACCCCCGGCGATGCCGCGGGGGCGGTGGTGGTCGATGCCGCCGACGGCCGCCAGCGGTGGTCGGTTCCCCTCGAACCGGGAGGCGTGGGCGGCCCCGCCATCGTGGCCCTCCCCGCCGAGTCGACATCGGTGGTCGTCGCCGTCGCCGGCGACATCGCCGCCCACGCCCTCGACCTGGCCGACGGCTCCGAGCGGTGGCGGGCCGAGGCCGAGGGCAAGGGGTCGCCCGAGGTCCCGCCCCTGCCCCTGGGCGGGGAGGTGCTCGTCGCCCACCGGTTGGCGGGCCTGATGCTCCTCGACGCCGGCACTGGCGCCGAGCAATGGATCGGGTCGGCCGACGGCGCCGCGGTGCGGGGCGGGCCCGCCGGGTTGGGGCCCGACGGCCCGTTCGCCTTCGCCATCGACGACGGCCGGCTGTTCCTGGTCGGGCCCGGCCTCGAGCCCCGCCTGCTCGACTGGCCGGGCCGGGTGAGCGGGGTGGCGATGACCGCCGACGGACGGGTCCTCGTCGGCACCCGGGAGGCCGGGGCCAACTACCTCATCGCCCTCGACATCGCTCCTGCCTGAGGACGCGTAGACTGATGCACCCGGAGCATTTCGCACCCGGGATTCAACATGCCTTGGCGCCGTCCCACGGTCGTCCCTCAGGGGGCGTGGCGCCGGGCACGACCAACCGGTGGGAGAGGAGTAACCATGGCTGTCGTCACCATGAAGCAGTTGCTGGAGGCAGGGGTCCACTTCGGACACCAGACCCGGCGCTGGAACCCCAAGATGCGCCGCTTCATCTTCGGCGAGCGCAACGGCATCTACATCATCGACCTGAATCAGACGCTGGTTCGCATCAACAGCGCCTACACGTTCGTCCGCGACATGGTGGCCGACGGGGGCACGATCCTGTTCGTCGGCACCAAGAAGCAGACCCAGGACCCCATCGCCGATCACGCCCGCAAGTGCGGCATGCCCTACATCAACGAGCGCTGGCTGGGCGGGATGCTCACCAACTTCAGCACCATCAGCGCCCGGGTGAAGAAGATGCAGGAGTACGAGCGCATGAAGGAGGCGGGCGACTTCGAGGCCATGCCCAAGAAGGAGGCGCTCATCCTCAGCCGGGAGCTGGAGAAGCTGCAGCGCAACCTGGGCGGCATCCGCAACCTCCAGAAGCTCCCCGACGCGGTGTTCATCATCGACACCAAGAAGGAGCACATCGCCGTCACCGAGGCCAACAAGCTCGGTATGCCGATCGTGGCCGTGGTCGACACCAACTGCGACCCCGACCTCATCCAGTACGTGATCCCGGGCAACGACGACGCCATCCGGTCGGGCAACCTGATGTGCCGCATCATCTCCGACGCGGTCGAGGAAGGCCGCCACATCGCCTCCCGCCGTCACGCCAAGGCCGTCGCCGCCTCACCCAAGCCGACGGCCGACGCCCCCGACCCCGAGGCCGAGGCCCGGCGCCAGCACCTGCAGGCTGAGGCCCGCCGCCAGGCCGCCCTCCAGGCCCAGGAGCGGGAGGCCCGCCTGGCCACCACCCGCCGTCACCAGCAGGCCGCCGACATCGCCCCCCCGGGTGACGACATGCCCGCCGCCACCCTCAGCGCCCTGGCCGAGCACGGCGCGGCCAACGACAACGCCGGCATGCGGGTCGTGGGCCCCGACGACGAGGAGTCGGCCGACGTCCGGCAGGTGACCGGCGACGCCGAGCTGGTGTCGACGCTGGCGCCGGCCGCAGCCGACGCAGCCGCCGACGCCGCCGCCGCCGGCCCACCGGCGACCGACGCCGACGACGCCGCCGCCGGCCCACCGGCGGCCACCGCCTCCGATACCGCCACCGCCACCGATACCGTCCCCGCCCCCGACGGGCCGGAGGCCTGA
Organism: Actinomycetota bacterium; assembly: GCA_034666105.1. Taxonomy (GTDB): domain Bacteria; phylum Actinomycetota; class Acidimicrobiia; order Acidimicrobiales; family AC-14; genus JAXDMK01. Next base: position 22,991 of record JAXDMK010000038.1, read on the forward strand.
GCATGGCCGACTTCACCGCCAAGGACGTGCAGGCCCTCCGCCAGGCCACCGGCGCCGGCATGATGGACGCCAAACGGGCCCTCACCGAGAACGACGGCGACGCCGAGGCGGCGGCCAAGTGGCTCCGGGAGAAGGGGCTCACCAAGGCCGTCGAGAAGGCGAGCCGAGCGAACGAGCAGGGGGCAGTGGCCATCGCCACCACCCCCACCGCGGCCGCCATCGTCGAGCTCAAGAGCGAGACCGACTACGTGGCCAAGTCGCCCGCCTTCAAGGCAATGGTCGACACCCTGGCCCGGGCCGTGGCCGACGACGGCGAGGCCGCCATCTCCGCCCACCAGAGCGAGGTCGACGACCTCGTCCTCACCCTCAAGGAGAACATCGCCGTGGGCCGGGTGGTGCGCTTCGAGGCCGCCGACGGCGCCGTCATCGACAGCTACCTCCACATCCAGAACGACCGGGGCGTCAACGCGGTGCTGGTCGAAGTGGTCGGCGGCGACCAGGCCCTGGCCCACGACATTGCCCTCCACGTGGGCTTTTCCCGTCCCGAGTACCTCTCCCGCGACGACGTCGCCGCCGAGCGGGTGGCCGAGGAGCGCCAGACGCTCGAGGCCATCAGCCGTAACGAGGGCAAGCCCGAGCAGGCCATCACCAAGATCGTCGACGGTCGCCTCAACGGCTGGTACAAGGAGCACGTCCTCCTCGACCAGCCCTTCGTCAAGGACAACAAGCAGACCATCACGGCCCTCCTGGGGCCGGCCAAACTCACCCGCTTCGCCCAGGTGGAGATCGGCCGATAGTGCCCGGGGCCCGGCGGGAGCGCTGGCAGCGGGTCATCCTCAAGCTGTCCGGTGAAGCCTTCGCCGACGCCTCCATCGGCTACGGCATCGACGGTGAGGTGGTGGCCCGCATCGCGGGCGAGGTGGCCGAGGTCCGCCACGACCTCGGCACCGAGGTGGCCATCGTCGTCGGCGGGGGCAACATCTGGCGGGGCATGGCCGGCGCCGGCGCGGGCATGGACCGGGCCCAGGCCGACACCATGGGCATGCTCGCCACCGTCATCAACGGCCTCGCCCTCCAGGACGCCCTCGAGAAGCTGGGCGAGCCCACCCGGGTGATGACCGCCATCCAGATGGACCGGGTGGCCGAGCCCTATATCCGCCGGCGGGCCCAGCGCCACCTGGAGAAGGGCATCGTCGTCATCCTCGCCGGCGGCACCGGCAACCCCTACTTCACCACCGACACCACCGCCGCCCTGCGAGCGGCCGAGATCGGGGCCCAAGCCATCCTCAAGGGCACCCACTCCGGCGTCGACGGGGTCTACACCGACGACCCCCTCCTCAACCCCGACGCCACCAAGTTCGACGAGGTGGCCTACATCGAGGTGCTCAACCGGGGCCTGAAGATCATGGACTCCACCGCCATCACCTTCTGCATGGACAACAAGCTGCCGATCGTCGTGTTCGACCTGATGGTGCCGGGCAACATCAGACGCGCACTCGAAGGTGAGCCGATCGGTACCCTTGTCTCATGACGGGCCCAACCTGGCGATCAGGTAGCCGATGATCGACGACATCCTGCTCTCGACGGCGGAGAAGATGTCGAAGGCCGTCAGCCACACCCAGTCCGAGTTCTCGAGCGTCCGCACCGGCCGGGCCACGCCCGCCCTGGTGGAGAAGCTGAAGGTCGACTACTACGGCAGCGAGGTGCCCCTCCAGCAGCTGGCCGGGTTCACGGTCCCCGAGCCCCGGACGCTGGTGGTGGCCCCCTACGACAAGAACTCCATCAAGGCCATCGAGCGGGCCATCCAGCACTCCGACCTCGGCATCACGCCGTCGAACGACGGGGTCGTGATCCGCCTCCACTTCCCCCAGCTCACCACCGAGCGCCGGAAGGACCTGGTGAAGGTGGTCAAGCACAAAGCGGAGGAGGGCCGGGTGGCCGTCCGCAATGTGCGTCGGGCGTCCCGCCACGAGCTGGAGGCCCTCGAGAAGGACAGTGAGATCTCCATCGACGAGCTCGACCGGGCGGAGAAGGAGTTGGAGAAGGTCACCCACGAGTACGTGGCCGAGATCGACAGCATGCTGGCGCGCAAGGAGCAGGAGCTGCTCGAAGTCTGATCGGGGGGACGGGCCGGCGACGGTCCGGACGGGGGCGCAGGCCCCGAAGGGAGGGCACGTGGACGACCAGGGCGACGACTTCAGCGACGATCCCAGGGGTGGTGCGCCTCGGGGCGGGTCGGCCGACGACGACGAGCTCGGCACCGACCCGGGCCCGGCCTGGAGCGGCCTGGGCGCGACCCGTGGCCCCCGCAGTCCGGCCGAAGGGGTGCGCATCATCGGGGCCGAGGAGGCCGCCGCCGCCCTCGAGGCGGGCCACGTGTCGCCCCGGGTACCCGACGACGCCCCCCGGTTCGGCGATGTCCCCGAGACGCCGTCCGGGCCCCGGCCCGGCATCCGCTTCCCGGGCGCCGATCCCCGCACCGTGCCCAAGCCGCCGGTGGTCGCCCCGCCCCCGGTCGACGTCGAGCCCCGTCGCAGCGTCTGGGACACCGCGCCCGAGGAGAGCTTCGCCACGTCCCGCGCCGGCCGGTTCGAGGAGCTCATCGCCCGGGCCGAGGAGCGGGCCGCCGAGCGCGGCATCGCCGGCGCCAGCGGCTCCGGCGGAGCCCGTGCGGGCGGAGGCGACAGCTGGCCCCCGCCGCCGGCCGCGGCCGGCACCTACGGCGGCTCAGCTTCCGGCGGCTCAGCTTCCGGCGGCATCCCCGGCGGCGGCTCCGGCGGCTCCGGCGGCTCCGGCGGCGGCGACTCGTGGCCGCCCGAGCCCCGGGCGTCGTCCGACGACTCGTGGCCCCCGCCCCCCGCCCCTTCCTCCGGCGGCACCGACGACGACTGGCCCCCGCCCCCCTCCGCCTACCCCTCCGGCGGCGATGCCGACGACGCCTGGCCCTCGCCGCCCTCGGCCGGGGGCGACTCGTCGTCCGACTTCTGGCCGTCCGACGACGACGTGGGTTTCGAGCGGGAGCCGGTGGGCAGCTCGCCGTGGGACACGTTCGACGAGCCCCTCCCCAGCGGCGAGTACCCGCGGGTGATGTCGCCGGCGATGCCCACGGGCGACAACTCGGGCAGCATCCCCCTGCCCCACTGGACCGAGCCGGCCACCGGCGAGGTGCCCCAGATCCTCGCCGGCGAGCCCCCGCCCCCGCCGCCCCCGGCCGACGAGCTCGGCTCGTGGTCGACCCTCACCAGCGGCCCCCGGTGGCGCGACCAGGCCACCGACTGGGACGAGGCCGACTTCCACGAGGCGATCCTCGACGACCAGTCCACCCGCGTCGGCGCCCTCGACCAGAGCCGCGACGACCTCTTCTCCTTCGACGAGGCCGCCCCTGCGCCCGATCCCGGCCCCGGGCCGGCCCCGGTGCGCACCGGGGGACGGGCCGGCACCCAGGTCCACGCCCCCCCCGCCCCACCTCGCACCTCCCCCCCGGGCGAGACCGGCGGAGGGGCCGACGCCGACCTCACCACCCGGGTGATCGTGGGTCTGGTGGTGGCCGGCGTGGTCCTCGGGGCAGCCGTCATCGGCCCCAAGGCGCTCGTGTTCGTCGTGGCCGTGGCCGTCACCCTGGCCGCGGCCGAGCTCTACCAGGGCCTGCGCACCCGGGGCTACCAGCCCGCCACCCTCCTGGGCCTGGCCGCCTCCGCCTCGGTGGTGGGCGCCGCCTACTGGCAGGGCGAACGGGCATTGCCCCTGGTCACGGCCATCCTGCTGGTGTTCTCGTTCCTCTGGTACCTGGCCGGTGTGGTCAAGGGCCGTCCCACCATGAACATCGCGGTGAGCGTCATGGCCTACCTCTACGTGGGCTTCCTGGGCTCCTACGCGGCCCTGATCTTCCACATCCGCAGCGTCCCCCACGGGATCTTCAAGCCCGAGCACTGCACCGGGATCCTCCTGGGGGCGATCCTGGCCACCGTGGCCCACGACGTGGGCTCCTACTTCGTCGGCCGCTATGGCGGCAAGACCCCGCTGGCGCCCACCATCAGTCCCCACAAGACGTTCGAGGGACTGGTCGGCGGCACCTTCGCCACCCTCGGCGCCTGCCTGCTGCTGATCCGCAGCATCGCCCCGTGGAACGCGGGCCGGGCCTTCTGGCTGGCGGTGGTGGTGTCGATCGCGGCGCCCCTGGGCGACCTGTGCGAGTCGATGATCAAGCGCGACCTCAACGTCAAGGACATGGGCAAGACCCTCCCCGGCCACGGCGGCGTGCTCGACCGCATCGACGCCCTCCTCTTCGTCATCCCCGCCACCTACTACCTGGCGCTCGTCCTGTTCCCGTTGGTGTGAGCTGAAGACCGTCAGCCTGGTCGGCTCCACCGGGTCCATCGGGCGGCAGACCCTCGACGTCGTCCGGGCCGAGCCCGATCGCTACCGCATCGTGGCCCTGGGCGCCTCCACGTCGGTGGAGCAGCTGGCGGCCCAGGTGGCGGAGTTCCGGCCCGACGTTGTAGCCATCGCCGACGCTTCCCGCGCCGGCGACCTGAGGGCGGCCCTGCCCCGGGGATCGACGGTCGAGATCCACGCCGGACCGGAGTCGCTGGCCGCCATCGCCGGCGCGGCCGACGTGGTGGTCAACGGGGTGGTCGGCTTCGCCGGCCTCACCGTCACCCTGGCCGCCCTCCACGCCGGGCATCGCCTGGCCCTGGCCAACAAGGAGTCCCTCATCGCGGCGGGGCCGGTGGTGGCGGTGGCCAAGCGCACGCCGGGAGCCGAGATCGTGCCCGTCGACTCCGAGCACTGCGCCGTCCACCAGTGCCTGCGGGCCAACGCCGTCGGCCCCGACGGCCGGAGCGTCGACGAGCGGCTGGCCCGCATCGTCCTCACCGCCAGCGGCGGCCCGTTCCGGGGCCGCTCCCACGCCGAGCTGGCCGACGTCTCCATCGCCGACGCCCTCCAGCACCCCACCTGGTCGATGGGGCCCAAGATCACCGTCGACTCGTCCACCCTCATGAACAAGGGCCTGGAGGTGATCGAGGCCCACGAGCTGTTCGACGTCGACTACGACCGCATCCAGGTCGTCGTTCACCCGCAGTCGATCGTGCACTCGATGGTGGAGTTCACCGACGGGGCGGTGGTGGCCCAGCTGTCGATGCCCGACATGCGCCTGCCCATCGGCTACGCCCTGGCCTACCCCGACCGCAGCGGCGTGGCCTTTGGCGCCCTCGACTGGACCAAGGGCACCCGCCTCGACTTCGAGCCCCCCGACCTCGACGGCTTCCCCTGCCTGGGCCTGGCCTACGCCGCCGGCCGCACCGGCGGCACCGCCCCGGCCTGGCTCAATGCGGCCAACGAGGTGGCGGTGGCCGCCTTCCTCGACGGAATCCTGCCCTGGTCGGCCATCGCCGACGTCATCAAAGAGACCCTCGACGGGCATGATGGAACTGAACCCGAGGATGCCGACGTTGTCATCGAAGCCGACCGAAAAGCTCGGGAGCTGGCCAGGCGGGCCGTAGAACGGAGAGTTGCAGCGGCGTGAGAGACACCGGCCGTCATCTATCCACGACCTCGGCATCCACAACCGAGGCAACCCCGACCCCCGGCGACCAGATTGTCGCCGTCGAGCCCAGAGGGACAGAAACGACCACCTCGCCCGAAACCGCCGTCCCCACCCTGCCCAACGAGGGCCTACGCAAACTGATCCCCATCGCCGCCGCCATCATCGTCGGCATCGCCTGGTCGATCTCGGCCGGATCCTTCCCCGTGGTCGCCTTCGTCCTGGCCATCATCGCCATGGTCATGATCCACGAGACCGGCCACTTCGTCACCGCCAAGTGGTCGGGGATGAAGGTCACCGAGTACTTCTTCGGCTTCGGCCCCAAGCTGTGGTCGATCCGCAGGGGTGAGACCGAATACGGCATCAAGGCCCTCCCCCTCGGCGGCTACGTGAAGATCATCGGGATGAGCAACCTCGAGCGGGGCATCGACCCCGCCGACGAGGCCCGCACCTACCGCCAGCAGAGCTACCCCAAGCGGGTCCTGGTGGCGGTGGCCGGCGTCGTCACCCACTTCGTGGTCGCCTTCCTGCTCCTGATGCTGCTGTGGACGGTGCTGGGCGTGCCCCGCAACGACCGGCCCATCATCGGCACCATCAGCGCCCTGAAGTCGGGCGCCGCCCCTGCGGTCGACGCCGGGTTCAACACCGGCGACCGGATCGTTTCGGTCGACGGCACCCCCATCAGCCACTGGGCCCAGCTGCTGCCCATCATCCGGGAGAACCCCGACCGCGACCTCCACTTCGTCGTCGAGCGCCAGGGTGGGTTGGTCGACCTGACGGCCCGCCCCGCCGCCATCGACCGGGAGGGCGCGACGGTCGGCTTCATCGGTATCGGCTCGGCCCGCATCACCGAGAAGCTCGGCCCCATCGCCGGCGCGGGACGGGCCGGCGGCGACATATGGCACCTCACCGTGGCTTCGGTGAAGGGGCTGGGCGCCATCTTCACCCCCAGCTCGATCAAGGATTACGCCAGCAACCTCACCGGCAGCCCCGCGCCCGGCACCGAAGACCAACGGCCGGTCTCCGTGGTCGGGGTGGCCCGCATCGCCGGTCAGGCCGCCGACAGCGGGGCCTACAACGTCGTCTACCTGCTGGTTCTCCTGAACCTGTTCGTGGCCGTCCTCAACCTGGTCCCCCTCCTGCCCTTCGACGGGGGCCATATCGCAGTGGCCACCTACGAGCGGCTGCGGTCGCGGGCCGGCCGTCGCTACCACGCCGACGTGGGCAAGCTCATGCCCATCACCGCGGCGGTGGTGGCGATCATGGTGGTCCTGGGCGTGACGTCGATCTACCTCGACATCGTCAAGCCGGTCGGCAACCCCTTCCAGTAGTCGTCGACACCTCGAACTGGTGACGCTCACCGCCCTCTCAGGGCGCTGCGTGTCACCAGTTCGAGGGTTGGTGGGAGACTGGCGGCGATGATCTCGACCCGTCGACCGACCCGGCAGATCATGGTGGGGCCGGTGCCGGTGGGCGGCGGGGCGCCGGTGACGGTGCAGTCGATGACGATCACCCGCACCGCCGACGTCGAGGCCACCCTGGCCCAGATCTACGACCTGGCCGGGGCCGGAGCCGACATCGTGCGCTGCACCTGCAACGACCCCGAGGCGGCGGTGGGGCTGGCCCAGATCGTCCCCCGGTCGCCGGTGCCGATCGTGGCCGACATCCACTACCACTACCAACTGGCCCTGGCCGCCCTTGACGCGGGCGTCGCCTGCCTGCGCCTCAACCCGGGCAACATCCGCAAGCCGGCCCAGATCAAGCTGGTGGCGGAGGAGGCCAAGGCCCGGGGCGTGCCCATCCGCATCGGGGTCAACGCCGGCTCTCTCGACCGCGACATCGAGGACAAGTTCGGGATCACCCCCGAGGCCCTGGTGGCGTCGGCCCAGCGGGAGCTGGCCTACTTCGAGGAGGTCGACTTCCACGACGTCAAGATCTCGGTGAAGGCGTCGAACGTCCCCCTCATGATCGAGGCCTACCGCCAGCTGTCGGAGACGGTCGACCACCCCCTCCACCTGGGCGTCACCGAGGCCGGACCCCCGCCCAACGGCCTGATCAAAGCCACCGCGGGCATGGCCACCCTCCTGGCCGAGGGCATCGGCGACACCATCCGCTACTCGCTCACCGCCGATCCGGTAGAGGAGGCGAGGGCCGGGCGCCAGCTGCTGGAGGCCCTCGGGCTGCGGGAGCGCAAGACGGTCGACCTCATCGCCTGCCCCTCCTGCGGCCGGGCCGAGATCGACGTGATCCGGGTGGCCAAGGAGGCGGAGGCGGCCCTGGCCGACCGCAACCTGCCCATCCAGGTGGCGGTGATGGGCTGCGTCGTCAACGGCCCGGGCGAAGCCAAGATGGCCGACCTCGGTATCGCCGCCGGCAAGGGCCGGGGCCACCTCTTCGTCAGGGGCAAGATCGTGCGGGTGGTGGCGGAGGCCGACATGGTGTCGGCCCTGGTCGACGAGGCCGAGCGGCTGGTGGCGGAGGGCGTCGAGGCCCGCCTGGCGGCGGCCGACGTGGGCGCCGAGGCCGAGGCCGAAGCCGACCGCCGGGCCCTCCTCGAGCTGCAGGGCGACGACCCCAACGCGGTGTCGCAGCGGGTCCAGCTCATCCGTAAGGACCTGTCGTAGCCGTCGCCGGCCTGAGCGACGGCACGGTCCTGGCCAAGGGACTCTCGGCCGAGGAGTTCCTGGCCCGGGAGTGGCCGGCGAAGGTGCAGTTGGTGGACGGGGCGGTCGTGGTCGACGCGCCGGCCGAGGTCCACCGGGTGGTGGCGGCCCGGATCTTCGCCAAGCTGGTGATCTTCACCGGGGCGACGTCGGGCCGGGGGATCGCGGGCCTGCCGGTGGTGGTCACCGTGAACCCGACCAACGTCTACTCCCCCGACGTGTGGTGGGCCCGCGACGGCCGCCCCGACGCGGTGGCGAAGCGGCTCGACGTAGTCCCCGACCTGGCCGTCGAGGTGCGGTCGCCCGCCACCTGGCGCCACGACTCCGGCGTCAAGCGCCGGCGCTACGGGGAGGCGGGCACGGCCGAGCTGTGGTTGGTCGACCCTCCGGCCCGCAAGATCGCCGTCCACCGGCGGTCGTCGGTCGACGCACGGGGCTTCGACGCCACCCACTCGGTGACCGTCGGCGAGCTCCTCGTCTCCCCGCTGCTGCCCGGCTTCTCCCTCGACCCCGAGCAGCTCTTCGGACCGTGACCCCGGACCCGGCCGGCGACTGGGACGGCGCCACCTACGACCGCATCGCCCATCCCCAGGCCCGATGGGGCAAGGCCGTCCTCGACCGGCTCGAGCTGGGCGGCGACGAGCGGGTTCTCGACGCCGGCTGCGGCAGCGGCCGGGTGACCGAGCAGCTCCTCGACCGCTTCCCCGGGATCTCGGTGGTGGCTCTCGACGCGGCGCCGTCGATGCTGGTCGAGGCCCGGTCCCGCCTGGCCCGCTTCGCCGATCGGGTCCAGTACGTGCAGGCCGACCTGGCCGAGCCGTTGCCCGTGGCCCCGCCCGTCGACGCGGTCATCTCCACCGCCGCCTTCCACTGGGTGCTCGACCACGACCGCTTGTTCGCCAACCTGGCCGCCGTCCTCCGCCCGGGCGGGCGGCTGGTGGCCCAGTGCGGGGGGAGAGGCAACATCGCCACCGTGGTGGCCGCCCTCCGCCGGCTCGGACACGACGAGCCGTACCCGTGGCTGTTCGCGACCCCCGGCGACACCATCGACCGCCTCCGGCGGGCCGGCTTCACCGACGCCGACGCCTGGCTGCACGACGAGTTCACCGAGTTCGACAGCACCGACGCGCTGAGGACGTTCCTGGCGACCGTGGTCCTCCGCACCCACCTCGACCGCCTCCCCGCCTCTGCCCGCCAAGCACTGCTCGATGGGGTGACGGGCCTGCTGCCGGGATGCTCGCTCGACTACGTCCGCCTCACGACGGTGGCCACCCGGGCCTGACCCGCGGACGCGGCGAGGTCCCGCCACCGGACCATGGTCGGCGACGGGACCTCGACCGGCCGCTCGGGGCGACCGTGGGACTGGGTGAGCTAGAAGGGGAAGAAGGGAATCCCGCTCAGGCCGGGGATGCCTCCGCCGACGCCGGGGATGCCGGACGTGAGGCCGGTGGGCATGCAGGCCGACAGGTCGACCTTGGGCACGCCATCGTTGGTCGGGAGCGAGCCCAGGCTGCCGGTCAGCGAGGTGAGGCACTTGGACACGTCGATCGGCACGCATCCGGCGGGGATGGCGTTCAGCCCCGGGATGTTGAAGTTGAAGTTCCCGAAGAAGTTGAATCCGCTGCCCGGCGTTCCGCTACCGCCGACGCCGAAGCTGCCGAAGACCGACTTCAGCATGTCGCCGACGAAAGGCATCTTGGTGACACCGGTGGCGGCCAGGGCGTTGGCGGTGCACGTGGTCACGTCGAGGGGCACGCAGGCCGACACGTCGAGCTTGGGCAGGCTGCCGATGGCGCCCGGGTTGAGGACGCCGGTGACGGTACCCAGCACCGACGCCACGCAGGCGGACACGTTCACCGGCAGGTTGGCGGTGGCCAGGACCGTCTGGATGCAGCCCGGGATCTGGGCCAGCAGCGCCGTCGGGTTGGGCATGGCGCCCGACGTCGGGATGAGGTTCTTCACGCACGCCGGCAGTTGCACCGGCAGGTTGTTGAGGATCGGCGTGACGTCGGGGATGGAGGGCAGGGGGATGTTGGGGATGGAAACCTGCGGGATGGGGGGCACGACGAGGTTGGCGCCGGCGTTGGCGGAGGCCGGACCGACGGGCGTCTGCACGTTGGTTTCGGCCGAGAGGGGGATGCTCGGGGGCACAACGGGAACCGACGTCGGGACGGACGACAGCACGTTGTTCACGATGTCGGTGGCCGTGGCCACCGTCTCGGCGGGATCGCCGGTGGGCACGTTCAGGGGGCTGATGGCGTTGATGGCGCCACCCACCGTTCCCTGGATGGGTCCGGGCAGGACTCCGGCGGCGGCGCCGGCGACGGTCATGGTGGCGAACGCGGCAATCGTCGCGATCGCGGCCTTGGCCGCCGTTCCTGCTCCAACGATCTTGCCGATCAGCGTCGAGAGAAACGCTAGAGGCATCGGGGATTCCTTTCTCCAGTTCGGTAGTCCGGCCACCTGCGGCGTTGCAGGCCCGTGGACGTTGCTTGCTGCTGTCACCAGCAGGTCGCCTTTATCGGTGGAGAAGCCCAACCTCGGCACGGCGCCCTCGAAGAGGGATGCCAGCTGGGGGCTCGGAACGGGAGCCGGCCCTCGGCTGGCGAAGCGCACGTCCTGGGCGAAGGGGACGAGCCAGGGGAGGCCGTCCAGGTCGTCCGGGTCCCCGGTGGGGGAGAGGTCTTCGAGCATCTCGTCCTAGTGATCGGGGAGATAGCTCAAAGGGGTACGCCTTCCCGTGCGAGGACCTGGCGCAGGGCGGTGAGGGCCCGCCGTTGGAGCGCCTTGACCGCGCCCGGTGTCTTCTCGAGGGCCTCGGCGATGGAGTCGACGGTCATGTCCGACACCATGCGGAGGAGGAGGACGTCCCGCTGGTCGGGGGAGAGGGTCCCGCACAGGGTGCGCACCCGGTCGGCGCTCATGCGGCGGAGGGCGTCCTCCTCGGCGTTGCCACCGATGCGGTCCGCCGGGTAGGGCTCGTCGGCCAGGAGGGGACGGGTGGAGACCCGCCGCCGCTCGTCGGTGAGGCGGCGGTGGGCGATGGTGAAGACCCAGGAGCGGAACTGGTCCTCGCCCCCGGTGAAGGTCTTCAGGCCGGCGAAGGCACCGAGGAACACCTCGCTGGTGAGGTCTTCCGGCTCCCGCGCCCCCTGGACCCGGAGGTACCCGCACACCGACGGGGACAGGTCGCGGTAGAGGCGCTCGTAGGCCCATCCCGCGTCGACCCGTGCCGCGGCCAGCACGCGATCGAAAGCGGGACCCAACGCCACGTCGCCGTTGTCGGTGACGTGGCCGGAAAACTTGAGCCCATCGGGATGCGACGGTCAGGGGGTGTGGCCGGCGAGGGCGAGGAACTCGGCCCGGGAGCGGGCGTCGTCGCGCAGGAGCCCGTGGAGCGACGAGGTGACGGTGCGGGCGCCCACCGCCTGCACCCCCCGCAACGACATGCAGAGGTGCTCGGCCTCCAGCACCACGCCGACGCCCTTGGGGGCCAGGCGATCGCTCAACCAGTCGCCGATCTGCTTGGTCAGCCGCTCCTGCACCTGCAGCCGGCGGGCGAAGTGCTCCACCACCCGGGCCAGCTTGGACAGCCCGATGATCCGCTCGCCGGGCAGGTAGCCCACGTGGGCCACCCCGTGGAAGGGGAGCAGGTGGTGCTGGCAGAGGGAGTGGAAGGGGATGGCGCGGGCGACGACCAGCTCGTCGTAGCCCTCGTCGTTGGCGAAGGTGGTCGGGTTGAAGGGTCGGGGCGTGAGCAGTTCCTCGTAGGCGTGGGCCACCCGCCGGGGCGTGTCCCGCAGGTGCTCCGACGTCGGGTCCTGGCCGAGGGCAACCAGCAGGTCGTGCACCGCCCGTTGCGCGCCGGCGAGGTCGACACCCCTGTGGACGGGAACGGTTATCGGCGTGGCCACGGCGCTCACCCGGTCCTCCTTCTAAAACACATAATCATTGACTTTAGACGCTACACTCCCCTCCGTGGACGCACCGCCGCCCGACGACCCGCTGGCCGCGGTGGGAGCGTTGGGCGACCGACTGCGCCGGTCGCTGTACCGGTTCGTGGCCGAGCAGCACCGGGCCGTCAGCCGGTCGCAGGCCGCCGCCGGCACCGGCGTGACCCGGGCTGCGGCCGCCTTCCACCTCGACCGGCTGGTCGCCGACGGCCTGCTCGACGCCGAGTTCCGTCGCCTGGGCGGCCGTCAGGGCCCGGGTGCGGGACGTCCGACCAAGCTCTACCGGCGGGCGGCGGCCGACATCGCCGTCAGCCTTCCCCCCCGGCGCTACGACCTGGCCGCCGACCTGCTCGCCGCCGCCGTCGACGAGTCCTCCGCCACCGGCGAGGCGGTCGACGCCACCCTCGTGCGCCGGGCCCGGGAGCGGGGGGTGGCCATGGCCGCGGGCGCGTCGGCGCAGGCCGCGGTCGACGTGTTGGCCGACCACGGCTACGAGCCGGTTGTCGACGGCGACGAGGTGGCGATGGCCAACTGCCCGTTCCACGCCCTGGTGGCCGGGCACCGGGAGCTGGTGTGCGGGATGAACCTGGCCCTGCTGGAGGGGTTCGCGGGAGGGCTGGCCGGCCGGCCGTTCACCGTCCGCCTCCAGCCCGACGATCGACATTGTTGCGTGCGGCTCCGCGCCGCCTCCGGAGGGAGACGCCCATGAGGAAGTTTTCGTTCCGCCCCTCGGTCACGTTCAAGGGCCGGAAGTTCAAGGGCCTGCGGGGCTGGGCCGGCAAGCCCCTCCACCCGCCGCTCACCGACATCCCCATCGGGGCCTACATGCTGGTGGCCGCCTTCGACGTGATCTCGTTCCTGGGCCAGAACCAGGAGTGGGCCCGCGACTTCTACCGGGCGGGCACGTTCGCCCTGGTCGGGGGCGCCGCGGTGTCCCTCCTGGCCGCCCTCACCGGCTACTGGGACTGGCTCAAGTCGACCAAGAAGGGCACCCAGGCCCGGCGGACGGTCAACGCCCACGCCTGGACCATGATCACCGTCACCGTCCTCGTGCTGGCCGACGTCGCCCTGCGCGGGATCGTCTACGACGGCGACGCCCACACCGGCGCGGTGGTGCTGGTCCTGAGCCTGCTGGCGGCCGTCCTCACCATGCTCGGCGGCACCATCGGCGGGGGACTGGCCTACGACTACGGCTTCAACGTCGAGACCTCGGGCGACCACCCCGTGTGGCACGAGTCCGAGACCGACGTCTTCCCCAGCCAGAAGTAGCCGCCCCGGGCGGACTGGTGACAGTTCCGGTACCCCAGAGGGCGGAAAGCGTCACCAGTTCGCTGGGGGCGGGCAACACTTCGGGGGCGTGCACGCCTTCGTCCTCAGCTTCGGGATCATCTTCGTGGCCGAGCTGGGCGACAAGAGCCAGCTCATGGCCCTCGCCTTCGCCGCCCGCTACCCGCCGGTGCCGATCCTGGTGGGTATCACCGTGGCCACCGCGGTGGTCCACGGGTTCTCGGTCGTCGTCGGCGCCCTGGTGGGAGCGGCCCTGCCCACCCGGCCCATCAGCATCGTGGCCGGGGTCGCCTTCCTCGGCTTCGCCGCCTGGACCCTGCGGGGCGACCGGCTCGACGAGGAGGAGGCGGCGAAGGCCGGTCGGTCGGCCCGTTCGGCCGTGGTGGCGGCGGCGGTGGCGTTCTTCCTGGCCGAGTTGGGCGACAAGACCATGCTCGCCACCATCACCCTGGCCACCACCGAGGGCCTGGTGGGCACCTGGGCCGGGTCGACCCTCGGCATGGTCGCCGCCGACGGGCTGGCCATCGCCGTGGGCGCCCAACTCGGACGGCGGCTGTCGAGCCGGGCGATCAAGATCGGGGCGGCCGTGTCCTTCGTGGTGTTCGGGCTGCTGCTGATCGCCCAGGGCGTCCGCGGTTAGGCCCCGCTCGGGCGTTGGCGGGTGTACTCCATCCTCGCCGCGATCCTGTCCGCCAGCGCGGCCGACAGTTCCCGCTCGACCAGCCACAGGGCCAGGTCGATGCCGCTGGTGACGCCCCCGCACGTGACCAGATCGCCGTCGTCGACGACCCGCTCGGGGACGACGACGGCCCCGGTGGCCCGCAGGTCGTCGAGGGCGGCGCGGTGGGTCGACGCCCGCCGCCCGGCCACCAGGCCGGCGTGGGCCAGCACCATGGTCCCGGTGCAGACGGCGGCCAGGCAGGCGGTGGTGCGGCGGGCCTCGGCCAGCACCGGGAGCCAGTCGCCCCGCTGCACCTCGCCCCAGGCGCCCACGTCGGCCCGGCTGACCCAGCCGCCGCCGGGCACGACCAGGATGTCGGCGCCCGGCTGGTAGACGGCGTCGGGCACGAAGACGAGGCCGTGGGCGGCCCGCACCACGTCCTGGGGCTGCCGGGTGACGAGGCGGACGACGACGTCGGCCCCCGCCTCCGCCGCGCCCCGGAGCACCTCGAACGGACCGAGGGCGTCCAGCTCGTCGAGGCCGTCGAACACGGCGATGTCGATGCGCACCCGACCATCGTTGCCCACGCCGCCGAGGGGTGACGGGACGTCTGCCCGGGAGGTACTACGACCAACGTCCAGATGTGTTCCGGACCGCGATGAGCCGACAGTGACGTCATGCCCACCCGCACCCGTCTCAAGGAGCACACCATGGTCAAGCGCATGTTCGCCATCACGATGACAGCCGCCGGCGTCGCCCTCTTCGGCGGTGTCGTCCTGGCCGCCGCCAACTCGGTCAGCACCACGCCCGCACCCGCCTTCGTCACCACCGCCGAGCGGGGGTCCGCTCGCATCGACGACCACCCCGGCGTCTCGGTGCCGACAACGACGGAAACCACGTTGACCAGCGTCGTCTCGGTGCCGACCTCGACCCCCGTCACCATCGACGACCACGGCGACGACAACGCCACCACGCCCGTCACCATCGACGACCACGGCGGGGACCGTGGTGGATCGTCGAACAGCGGTTCCGGCGGTTCCGGCGGTTCCGGCGGTTCCGGCGGCTCGGACGACGGGCCCAACCACGGCTGACGGCGCGCCCGGCGGACCCGCCTACCCCTCGTCCAGTTCAGGCAGGTGGTCGCGGGCCCAGAGGGCGGCCTGGGTGCGGTCGCTGACGCCGATGGCCGAGAACACGTTGGTCAGATGGGCCTTGACCGTGCGCTCGGTGATGTCGAGGCGGCGGGCGATCTGCTTGTTGGCCAGTCCCGCCGCCACCAGCCTCAGCACCTCCTGCTCCCGGGGGCTGAGTTTCTCCGACGGCTGCCGGCCGCGGTTCGACTCCAGGAGCACCCGGGCCGCCTTCGGGTCGAGGGGCGATTCCCCGGCGGCGGCGGCCCGGATGGCGCCCAGGAGCTCGTCGGGGCCGGCGTGCTTGAGGAGATACCCGATGGCACCGGCCCGGAGGGCGTCGGCGATCCGGCGATTGTCGGAGAACGAGGTCAGGACGACGACGCTGGCCGTCGGATCGGCGGCCACTATCCGCCGGGTCGCCTCGATGCCGTCGACGACGGGCATGGACAGGTCCATCAGGATCACGTCGGGTCGTTCCCGGGCGGCGGTGGCCACCGCCTCCTCGCCGTCGGCGGCGGTGGCGACCAGCTCGATGTCGGAGGCCGTCGACAGCAACTGCTCGAGCCCGCTGCGGACGACGGCGTGGTCGTCGGCGATGACGACACGGATCTTGGGGCTCGTCACGGCAGCGGCACCTCCACCCGCAGCGTCGTCCCGGACCCGGGGGCGGACCGGACGTGCAGGACCCCACCGGCGTCGGCGACCAGCCCGGCCAGGGCCTTGAGCCCCACGTGCCCGGGGGCGGCGGAGGCGGCACCGGCCCCGTCGGCGTCGAAGCCGTCTCCGTCGTCGACCACCTCCAGCGTCGCCCGCCCCCCCGCCGTCTCCACCCGGACCAGCACGGTGGCCGCCCGGGCGTGGCTGAGCACGTTGCGGAGCCCTTCCTGGGCCGCCCGGTAGAGGAGGGCGCTCACCGCGTCGGGGACAGGGTCGCGCATGCCGGCCACGTCGAGGGTTGGTCGGAGCCCCTCGTCGTCCGCCCTCGCCAGCAGGTCGGTGAGGGCGGACTCCAGGCCCTCGTCGGCCAGGTCGGGAGGGTAGATGTCGACCACCAGGGAGCGCAGGGCCCGGATGCTGTCCCGCACGACCTCGGCCGACTCCTCGAGCACGGCCGGATCACCGGCGGTGCCGTTGGTTGCGCTCCGGGCGGACGCGGACAGGGCGTAGGCGACCCCGGCCAGGTCCTGGACGACCCCGTCGTGGAGGTCGCTGGCGATCTGGCGGCGCTCGACCTCCGACGCCTCCAGCGCCCGTTGGAGCAGGCCCTCCCGCTCCCGCAGGCGCAGGCGCAGGCGACGGGCCAGCGACCACGCCAGCGGGATCTGCACCACCTCGAGCATCACCAGGGCGCCCAGGGCGATGGGGGCGAAGCTGCGCCAGAGCTTCGAGCCGTTGGTGGCGACGATGTCGAAGCGGTAGTAGGCCTCGAAGAGCAGAGGCTGACCGCCGGTCGTGCGCACCGGCAGGTAGACCTCGAGGAGTTCCCCGAACGGTCGCTCGAAGCGGTTCTCGGGCTTGGACAGGTCGCTGCCCTCGGCGTCGATGCGGCCGGTGCGCAGTGCATCCTGCTCGTCGGGTCCGAGCTCGTAGACGGACCCGACGATGCGCGGTTCGTCGGAGAACACGACCCGCCCGTCGGGTGCCCAGATCTTCACCCGCACCAGTGACCCGCTCAGCACGTCGCGGGCGACGGCCGCCGAGAGGGCGGCGAGCGCCTCCGGGTCACCCGCCACCACCCCGTCGGTGAGCAGCGGTTCCACGACTCCCTTGGCCTTCGACAGCGTCGTCACGCGAACGTCGGCGATCGCCTGGCGTTCACCCACCCGGCGGCTGGCGACGGCCATCCCCAGGCCCACGATGAGCACCGCGACGAGTCCTGCCAGCGCGAACTGCCCCACCTGCCAGGCGACGCCGCCCCGCCCGGCCGGACCCGCCGACACCCGCGCCGGAGCGGGCGGGATACCCTTCCGGCCCCCGGCGTTGACCTCGCGGTCGGGCGAGAGACGCACCCTCCGAGGGTATCGGCGGTACCGGGCGGCCCCATCCCGCCGGTGCCGCGCGCTGACGACCAGAGGTGGCAGACGACCTATACTCGACCTGACTAGTTCGTCTATTTCCGAGGTGGTGACCGAGCGTGGGCATGTTGGCCCACGCTTTTGTCTGCCAGATACGAGAAGGGAAAGGGGTGAAGGGGTGGCTGAGCCGAACGTGACGACGCGCGTGCGTGAGCTCGTCGAGGCCCCTCTCGCCGCCGACGGCTTCGAGGTCGTCGACGTGATCTTCCAGGGCTCGCAGCTGCGCGTCACCGTCGACCGGCCCGAAGGCCTCGACATCGAGGCCGTCAGCCAGGCCACCGCGGTGGTGTCGGGCGTGCTCGACGAGAACGACGACGTCGTCCCCGGCACGTACACCCTCGAGGTCAGCAGCCCCGGCATCGAACGACCCCTCCGCACCCCCGACCACTTCCGCCGCTTCGTCGGCCGCGAGGTCGTGGGGCGTACCCACCCGGGCGCCGCCGGCGAGCGACGGTTCGAAGGAGTCCTGGAGTCCGCCGACGACGACGGGGTGGTGGTCGCCGGCCGCCGGCTGGCCTACGACGACATCGAACGGGCTCGTACCCGTTTCGTGTGGCCCGGCACGGCCCAAGCCAAGCCCGGCCAGGCCAAGCCCAAGCCCGGCGCCAAGGCCAAGCCCGGTCCGGCCAAGGCGAAGTCGAAGAAGGTGGCCTCATGACGGCCAACTTCGAGCTGATGGAAGCCCTCCAGGTCATCGAGCGGGAGAAGGGCGTGTCGGTCGAGACGCTCCTCGAAGCCCTCGCCAACGCCCTGGTGTCGGCCTACAAGCGCATGCCCAAGGCGGCCGAGGAGGCCATCGTCACCATCGACCCCGACACGGGGGAGATGCACGTCTACGCCCAGGAGCTCGACGACGACGGCAACGTCGTGCGGGAGTGGGAGGACACGCCCGACGACTTCGGGCGCATCGCGGCCCAGACGGCCAAGCAGGTCATCCTCCAGCGCATCCGCGAGGCGGAGCGGGAGATGAAGTACGAGGAGTACGCCGGCCGCGAGGGCGACATCGTCACCGGCATCATCCAGCAGAACG
>JAXDMK010000039.1:0-20356 GCA_034666105.1 Actinomycetota bacterium
GACTGGGGCCTGAACCACGTCGGCCAGCTCGGCGACGGGACGACCGCCTCCCGCTCGACAGCCACGCCCGCCACGGGCGCCCTGGCCGACGTCCGCTCGCTCTCGGGTGGCGCCTATCACAGCGTCGCGGTGAAGGGCGACGGCACCGTGTGGGCGTGGGGCTGGAACGGGTATGGCCAGCTGGGGACGGGTACGACCGGCGACGCCCGTGTCCCCACACCCGTGCCCACCCTCGCCGGGGTCACCGGCGTTTCCGCCGGCTGGTACAACACGCTGGCGGTGAAAGCGGATGGCACGGTGTGGGCCTGGGGATGGAACGCGCTCGGGCAGTTGGGCACCGGGGACAGGGTCGACCGCCTCGCGCCGACTGCGGTCCCGGGCCTCACCGGGGTTGTCGCCGTCACCGCCGGCGCCTATCACGGGGCGGCGCTGAAGGCCGACGGCAGCGTGTGGGTCTGGGGCTGGAACGGCACCGGCCAGCTGGGCACGGGGTCGACGATCGACAGCCTGGTGCCGGTCCGGGTGCCGGGGCTCACCGGCGTGGTCGGCATCTCCGCCGGCGCCCTCCACATGCTCGCCGTCCGCCACGACGGCACCGTGTGGTCCTGGGGGTGGAACGTGCTCGGCCAGCTCGGGTCGGGAACGACGACCGACCAGCTGGCGCCCGCCCCGGTGCCGGGCCTCACCAACGTCAAGGCCGTGGCCGCCGGCGCCTACCACGGCCTCGCGTTGCGGACGGACGGCTCCGTCTGGTCCTGGGGTTGGAACGGGCTCGGCCAGCTCGGCATCGGCACGACTGCGGACCGCCGCTCGCCCACTCCGTCGGCGCTCTCCGGGGCCGCCGCCACTGCGATCTCGGCAGGGGTCGGGCACAGCCTCGCCCGCCTCGCCGACGGCACCGTCCGGGCCTCGGGGTGGAACCACTTCGGCCAACTCGGGACGGGGGACCTCACCGATCGGATGGTGCCGGCCGTGGTACCCGGTTTGGTCGGCGCCCGCACGGTGTCGGCGGGGGCCTACCACTCGCTGGCGACGGTGTAGCCCGACCGGGCGAGCCCGACCCGGTGAGGTCGGCCCGGCTAGGTCGCCCCGGTGGCCCGGAGCAGGACCAGGCTGCGGCCGGTGACCTCGAGCTCACCTTCGGCCTTGAACTGCTCACCTTCGGTGAGCGAGTCGTCGGTGTCGACCACCTTCACCCAGGCCGTGCCGTAGCGCTCGGGGGGCAGGGTGAAGGTGACGGCATCGTGGTGGGCGTTGAAGACGACCAGGAAGCTATCGTCGACCAGGCCCTGGCCGAGGGCGTCGGTGCCGTGGATCTCGTCGCCGTTGAGGTACACCCCGATCGACTTGGCGAAGCCCGACTCCCAGTCGGAGTCCTCCATCTCGGTGCCGTCGGGTCGCAGCCAGGCCACGTCGAGGACGTCCTTGCCGTGCAGAGCGCGGCCGTGGAACCAGCGCCGGCGGTGGAAGATGGGGTGGTCGCGGCGGAAATTGATGAGGCGGGACGTGAACGCCACCATGGCCCCGTCCATCGCGTCCCAGTCGAACCAGGAGATCTCGTTGTCCTGGCAGTAGGCGTTGTTGTTGCCCTCCTGGCTGCGTCCCATCTCGTCGCCCCCGAGGAGCATGGGGATGCCCTGGGACAGCATCAGGGTGGCGACGAAGTTGCGGCGCTGGCGGGCCCGTAGCTCGAGCACCTCGGGGTCGTCGGTGGGGCCCTCGTGGCCGCAGTTCCACGAGCGGTTATGGCTCTCGCCGTCGTTGTTGTCCTCGCCGTTGGCCTCGTTGTGCTTCTCGTTGTAGGACACCAGGTCGCTCAGGGTGAAGCCGTCGTGGGCGGTGATGAAGTTGACGCTGGCCGACGGCCTCCGCCCGCTCGACTCGTAGAGGTCGGGGCTGCCGGTGAACCGGTAGGCGAACTCGGCCAGCGTCTGGTCCTCACCCCGCCAGAAGTCGCGGACGGTGTCGCGGTACTTGCCGTTCCACTCCGACCACAGGGGCGGGAAGTTCCCCACCTGGTAGCCGCCCTGGCCCAGGTCCCACGGCTCGGCGATGAGCTTGACCTGGCTCACCACCGGGTCCTGCTGGATGAGGTCGAAGAAGGCGGAGAGACGGTCGACCTCGTGGAACTGGCGGGCGAGGGTGGCGGCCAGGTCGAAGCGGAAGCCATCGACGTGCATCTCGACCACCCAGTAGCGCAGCGAGTCCATGATCAGCTGCAGCACGTGGGGGTGGCGCATGTTGAGGCTGTTGCCGGTGCCGGTGGTGTCGAAGTAGAAGGCGGGGTCGTCGTCGACCAGCCGGTAGTAGGAGGCGTTGTCGAGGCCCTTGAGGGAGAGCACGGGGCCCATGTGGTTGCCCTCGGCGGTGTGGTTGTAGACCACGTCGAGGATCACCTCGATGCCGGAGTCGTGCAGCGACTTGACCATCTGCTTGAACTCCTGCACCTGCTGACCCTCCTGCCCCCGGGCCGCGTAGTCGTTGTGGGGGGCGAGGAACCCGATCGAGTTGTAGCCCCAGTAGTTGCGCAGGTGGGCGTCGACCAGGCGGTGGTCGTGCACGAACTGGTGCACGGGCAGGAGCTCGACGGCGGTGACCCCGAGGGCCTTCAGGTAATCGATCGACACCGGGTGGGCCAGGCCCGCGTAGCTGCCCCGGAGGTCTTCGGGGATGCCGGGGTGCTGCTTGGTGAAGCCCTTCACATGGACCTCGTAGACCACCGACTCGTTCCACGGCGTGCGGGGATGGCGGTCGTGGTCCCAGTCGAAGTAGGGACTGGTGACGACCGCCTTCGGCATGAAGGGGGCGCTGTCGTCGTCGTTGGTCGACCGTTCGGGGTCGCTGAAGCGGTAGTTGAACAGCGGCTCGCCCCACTGCACCTCGCCCTCGACCGCCTTGGCGTAGGGGTCGAGGAGAAGCTTGGCCGGGTTGCAGCGCAGTCCTTCGTGGGGTCGGTAGGGTCCGTGGACCCGGAAGCCGTAGCGCTGGCCGGCACCCATGTTGGGCAGGTAGCCGTGCCAGCAGTGGGCGTCGTTCTCGGGCAGGTCGATCCGGCTCTCGTGGCCGTGGTCGTCGAACAGGCACAGCTCCACCCGCTCCGCCACCTCGGAGAAGACGGAGAAGTTGGTGCCCATGCCGTCGTAAGTGGCTCCCAGCGGATAGGGCTGGCCGGGGAGGATCGCTAGTGACATCGCACCGCCAACGTTACCGGGCCCGGCGACACGATCGGAACAGATGTTCGCCGCAAGGTCACGCGTGGAGCATGCCCAAACCGACGAAGAAGAGCACGATCCACGCCAGGATCCACAGGGCGAGGACTGCACTGATGGCGATGAGCACGCCTGGATGCAGGCGCTGGAGCTGGGGAATGGGCCAGTCCATCGCCGTCTCCCGGAGGGTGAGGCGGGGCCCGGGCTGGCGGTAGCCGCCGGTGCCCCCGCCGCTGCGGTAGGCCTCCGGCCCCGCGCTCAGCTCCCACCGGGACATGGCCGCGTAGACGACCACGCCCACCAGGCAGCAGGGAACCACGATGAGGAGGACGAGGATCACGGGATCACCCCGGTGCCGGTCGTGTCGGGCGGATAGGGCGAGACGTACGGCGGAGGGATGTAGGGCGCCTGTATGTCGGGCGTCGGGAAGGTGAGCGGCGGCCCGAAGGGCGGGATGTAGGGCGGGAGCGTGTCGGACGTGAAGGGGGTGCCGGTGCCGTCGGTCGGCACCTGGGTGGTGGGCACGGTCGCGTTGGGGTCGGCCGGCGGCAGGGGGGCGGGAGACGGCGTGGTGGCGGTGGCCGGGGCCGGTTTCGCCCCTCGGGGCGGCGGGGGGAACTTGCTGGGGGGCACGCCGGCCAGGGCCTGGCTCATGTAGTCCTTCCAGGTGGCCGCGGGCAGGGTTCCGCCGAAGACCTTGGCCACGCCCTTGATGTTCTCCATGGCCTTGCGGGAGTCGGCGTAGCCCATCCACACCGACGTCGACAGCTCGGGGGTGTACCCCACGAACCAGGCGTCGCCGAAGCCCTCGCTGGTGCCGGTCTTGCCCGCGGTGCCGCCGGGGCGGCCGATCTGGGCGCCCACGCCGGTGCCGAACTCCACGCCCCCGGTGAGCACCGAGTTCATCTCGTCGGCCACCGCCTGGGTGAGCACCCGCTTGGGCCGGCGGTTGGTGTTGTCTTCCAGGACCTTGCCGTCGGGACCGGTGACCTTCAGCACGGGCGCGGCCGGAAACTGCTGGCCCCGGGCCGAGAACACGCCGAAGGCGGCGGCCATGTCGAGCGGCGACACCTCGGCCGCCCCCAGGGTGAGGCTGGGCCCGTAGGGTTCACCCGACGGGAGGTTGCCCTCGGGGTCGATCATGGTGACCCCCAGCTTGTTCGCCATCTGCGCAGTCTCCTTGACCCCCACGTCGAGGATCAGCTGGGCGAAGACGGTGTTGACCGAGTAGGCGGTGGCCTGGGCCAGGGTGAGTGCCCCGTAGCTGCCGCTCTCGGTGTTGCGCACCGTGCACCCGACGCCGCTGCAATTGGGGTAGGTGAACTCACCCGGCCCCCGGTAGACGTCGGTCGTCTTGAAGCCGGCGTCGAGGGCGGCGGCCAGGGTGAGGGGCTTGAACGCCGAGCCCGGCTGGCGGCCGGCCCCGCCCCCGGCGATGCAGAGGGGAACCTGCTCGTCGGCCTTGACCTCCACCGGCTTGACCGCGTCGCAGTTCCCGAGGGCCAGGTTGACGTTCGACTTGGCGAAGTCGCGCCCGCCGACCAGCGCTCGCACCAGGCCGTTGCGGGGGTCGAGCGAGACCATGGCCATCTCCAGACCGGCCGGCGTGCCCTCGAGGGTCTTGGTGACCGACGCCTCGGCCAGGCCCTGGAGGCGGGGGTCGAGGGACGCCTCCACCCGCAGGCCGCCGGTGTACACCTTCTCCTCGCCGTAGCGGGCGATGAGGTAGCGCCGGACATAGTCGGTGAAGTACGGGTACTTCGCCACCTCGGGGGCGGGGGGGTAGACGTTTGTGGCCTGGGGGTCGGGTTGGGCTCCCTCCCGCACGACGGCGAGGGATTGGGCTAGGGCCTCGTCCCGCTGCTGGCTGGTGATCTTTCCTTCGCTGGCCATGATCCCGAGCACCCGCTGGCGCCGGCGCTCGGCGCCGAGGGGGTTGACCCGGGGGTCGAGGACGCTGGGGGCGGGGATGAGGCCGGCCAGGAGGGCGGCTTCGGATGCGTTGAGCTCGGACACCGGCTTGCGGAAGTACGACTCGGCGGCCGCGCCGACCCCGTAGTTGCCCCCGCCCAGGTAGATGCGGGAGAGGTACTTGAACAGGATCTCCTGCTTGGTGAACTTGCTCTCCAGCTCCCGGGCCAGCACCGCCTCCCGCACCTTGCGGGAGAGGCTCGGGCTGCGGTCGTCGGTGTAGGCCAGGCGGACCAGTTGCTGGGTGATGGTGGATGCGCCCTGCTCGTACTCGCCCGAGCCGGCGTCGGCCCGCAGGGCCCGGATCAGGCCCCGGGCGTCGACACCCTGGTGCTGGTAGAAGCGGCGGTCCTCGGCCGCCACGACCGCGTCCTTGAGCACCTGGGGGATGTCCTCCGGCTTGACCGGCAGGGCGGTGTCGAACCGACGGAACACGGCCATCTCGGCGCCGGTGCTGTCGTAGACCCGTGTGATCCGTGACTCGATGCCGGGCAGCTCGGCCGGGAGGTCTCCTGACAGGGGTAGGTCGAGGAGGGCCAAGGCGAGGAGGGCCACCACCACGAGGGGCGCGATGAGGCTGGCGACGATTAGTCCGACGGTGACCCGGGCCAGCGTCCAGGAGCTCCCGCCGAACGGCATAGGGGCACCCCACGAGGGCTCTTCGTCGCCGCGCAACCTCCACGTGTCGAGTACTGCCACAGCCCCCTCCTTGGAACCCCCGGCGATGGTTCCCCGGCCGGTCCGGAGTGAAACAAAGGGTAGGGGTTCGGCGAACGGGTACGAACAGGGCTCAGCTGCGACGAAAGGAAGTCGATATGGACGACAAGATCGACGAGGCCAAGGGACGGATCAAGGAAGCCGCCGGCGACCTCACCGACAACGACGAGCTCAGGGCCGAAGGCAAGATCGACCAGGGCAAGGGCAAGGTCAAGGGCTTCGTCGACGACATCGCCGACAAGCTGAAGTAACAGTCGGGGGGGCTGGAAGGCGCCCCCCCGACGGCCCCCCCGAAGGGCTTGGACGCCCTTCGGGCGGCTGTCTTCTTGTTCCGACCGGCGTTCGGCCTCGCTGGCGCTCGGCCTGCCGGTCGGTGGCGGGGCCAACGGCGCCCCGCCAAAGACCCCCCAACCGCCGGGATCGCTTTGAGGTGAGAGCGACCGGTGGGGGCGCTCTTGCTTTGTGGGTCTCTAGGCGGGGTGGCGGGTGGGGGTTAGGCGCTTCCAGGCGGTGGCGACGGCGAGGACGGCGCCGGTGGCGATGAGGAGCCAGCCGAGCAGGAAGAGGAACAGGGCGCCGTACCAGAGGGCGTCGGCGACGGCGCCCTGGTAGTCGGGCAGGACGCCGGCGAGAACGACGATGGACGCCAGGGTGGCGGCTCCGGCGGCGAGGAAGAGGTACCAGCGCGAACCCGTGGTCGCCAGGTGGCCGAGCTGGTGGCGGTGGCGGAGGGCCAGGGCGAGGGCGGCGATGGCCACGATGGGCAGGGCGAGCGGGACGGCCGAGCCGACCAGCACCACAGCCACCGCGCTGATGACAGCCAGGGCGAAGGCCACGTAGGCGCGGGCGCCCGGTGAGAAGCGGTCCATCAAGCTCTCCAGTCGTTGTCGGGGGACGGAAGCGGCCATGTCGACGATGGTGCGGGGCCAGAGCCGAAGCCGCGAGGTGTGGGACTCGAGGTCGGCGAAGATCTGGGCCATGTCGTCCCCGAACCGCCGCCGGAAGCTGCGGGGGTAGGCCAGCAGGAGGAGGCGGTAGAGGCGAAGGTTCATGCGCCGGTGAGCCTCGGCAGGCGGGACCGGGCGCCGTCGACGAGGGCGCTCAGGCGGTCGACCTCCGCCCGGCAGACCGTCGACCCGAGGCCGGTGATCCGGTAGTAGCGGCGACGCTGGTCATCGAGGGCGGGGTCGGGGCGTTCGTCGGACTCCTCGATCAAGCCGTCGGCCAGGAGCTTCTTGATCGAGCCGTAGAGGGTGCCCGGACCCATCCGCACGAGGCCCCCCGTGAGGTCCTCGACGTCGGCCATGATCCCGTAGCCGTGGCGCTCGCCGGCCGCCAGCACGACGAGGATGTGGAGGGCGGCGGAGGGGAGGGCAGGACGCTCTTTCATCCGCGTCACGATATATCGGCAGCCGATACAGTGTCAACAGCCCGTTCACTGCCCCTAACCTCGGGAGGCATGGCCGCCCGGATCGACCTCGACGGGGCCCGGGAGCGGGTGGTTGCCGCCGTCGACGAGCGGGCGGACGTGATCCTCGACGTATCGCACCGTATTCACGAGCGCCCGGAGCTCCTGTTCGAGGAGCGGTTCGCGGCCGACCTTCTGGCCACCACGCTCGAGGCCGAAGGGTTCGTCGTCGAGCGGGGGGCCCACGGGCTGGAGACGGCCTTCGTGGGCCACCCGCACGACGACGGCGGCGCCGGTCCCCGGATTGCCGTGCTGTGCGAGTACGACGCCCTCCCCGGCATCGGCCATGGCTGCGGGCACAACATCATCGCCGCCGCCGGGCTGGGAGCGGCCCTGGCCGCGGCCACGGTCGTGGCCGCCGCCGGGGGACGGCTCGACGTGATCGGCACGCCGGCCGAGGAGGGGGGCGGGGGCAAGGTCGTCATGGGCGACCGGGGGGCGTTCGACGGGATCGACGCGGCCCTGGCCATCCACCCCGCGGGCATCGACCTCATCCAACCCCAGGTCATCGCCATCGCCACCTACGAGGTCGAGTACTTCGGGCAAGCCGCCCACGCCGCCGCCGCCCCCCACCAGGGCCGCAACGCCCTCGACGCCGCCGTCCTCGGCT
This sequence comes from Actinomycetota bacterium, assembly GCA_034666105.1. Taxonomy (GTDB): domain Bacteria; phylum Actinomycetota; class Acidimicrobiia; order Acidimicrobiales; family AC-14; genus JAXDMK01. The sequence continues at coordinate 7,976 of JAXDMK010000039.1, forward strand.
ACAACGCGGTGGCCGCCCTGCGCCAGCACATGGCGACCACCGACCGGGTCCACGGGGTGTTCCTGAAGGCCGGCGAGAAGCCCAACATCGTCCCCGACCACACCGTGGCCCAGTGGTACGTCCGGTCCGCCACCGCCGCCAGCCTGCAGGGGCTCAAGGTCCGGGTGCTGGCCTGCCTGGAGGCGGGGGCGACCGCCGCCGGCTGCACCATGGAGGTGCGCCAGCCGTGGCCGGAGTACACCGACCTGCGCAGCAACCGTCCCCTGGAGCGGCTGTACGCGGCCAACAGCGCCCGCCTCGGTCGGCCCGTCGCCGACCCGAGCCCGGCCACCACCCTGATGGTGAGCACCGACATGGGCAACGTCAGCTACCGGGTGCCCACCATCCACCCCATCGTGAAGGTGTCGCCCACCGAGGTCGGGCTGCACTCGGCCGAGTTCGCCCGGTGGGCGGCGTCGCCCGACGGCGATCGCGGCGTGCTCGACGCGGCCAAGGCCATGGCCATGACCGTGGTCGACCTGTGGCTACGGCCGGAGTCCCTCCAGGAGGTCCGCGACGCGTTCGATCCGGGGCCCTAACCTCGGCCCTCCGATGGCTCACCCGTACGTCAGCGAGCAGTGGACCGACGAGGAAGCCGACGTCCTCCGCCGCTATTTCACCAACCTCGACGGGCCCGTCTTCGCCCTGGTGAACCTGCCCGAGGTGGTGAAGGGGGCCCTGTTCGCCCGCTACTCCCGCACCATGAAGAGCCTGCGCCGGCTCTTCCTCGACGAGTTCGTGAGCGACCTCGACACCACCGGCGACATCTCCGTCGACGCCACCATGGGCCTCAAGCGGGCCGAGGACCTGTACCGCAAGGTGTTCTACGAGTACGGCGACGACTCGGTGGCCCAGCTGGGCGGGGTCCACCTGGCCTGCGAGCAGGCGTCGAACCTCCTCACCAAGATCCTCGAGTGGGGCCGGCTCATGGCCTACCTCGAGCAGTCCACCCGCTACATCCCCTACGACACCCGCCTGGGGGGCCGCTACCGCTACCACCGCGACCCGGCGGTGCTCTCGTCGTCGCTCGGCACCCGCTACGTGTCCGACCTCGACCGCATGTTCGACACCTACGCCGACCTCGTCCCCCGGATGGAGGCCTGGTACCGGGAGCAGTTCCCCCGCGACCCGGCCGACCCGGAGACGGTGTGGCGGCGCTCGATCCGGGCCAAGGCGTTCGACGCCCTCCGGGGGCTGCTGCCGGCGGCCTCGCTGTCGAACGTCGGCATCTACGGCACCGGCCAGGGCTACGAGCAGATGCTGCTGCGCATGCGCGCCTCCGCCCTCCCCGAGGCCCGCCAGTACGCCGAGCTGATGCTGGGCGAGCTGCGCAAGGTCATCCCCTCGTTCCTGTCCCGGGTCGACCGTCCCGAGCGGGGGGGCGAGTGGTCGGCCTACCTGGCCGCCACCGCGGGGGCCACGGCCGAGGTCGCGTCCCGGCTGTTCGCGGGGGAGGAGCCCGAGCCCCGGCCCGCGGTGACCCTTGTCGACTTCGACCCCGAGGCCGAGGACCGCCTGCTGGCGGCCATGCTCTACCCCCACACCGACCTTCCCGACGACCAGGTGCGGGCCCGCGTCCGCACGCTGTCGGCGGCCGAGCGGGAGGCGGTGGCGGCGGCCTATGTGGGCGAGCGCCGCAACCGCCGGCACAAGCCGGGCCGGGCCCTGGAGACCGCCAGCTACCGCTTCGACGTCCTGTCCGACTACGGCGCCTTCCGCGATCTCCAGCGCCACCGCATGCTCACCATCCAGTGGCAGCCCCTCGGTCCCGGCCACGGCTATGTCCTGCCCGCCGACGTGTTCGACGCCGGCCTGGCCGACCGCTTCGAGGAGGCCATGGCCCGCTCCGCCGGGCTCCACGAAGTCCTCTCCGGTCCCTTCCCGGCCCAGGCCCCCTACGCCGTCGCCCTCGCCTTCCGGGTCCGGTACTCGATCGAGATGAACGCCCGGGAGGCGATGCACATGATCGAACTGCGCACCGCCCCCGCCGGCCACGCCGAGTACCGCCGGGTGTGCCAGGAGATGCACCGCCTGATCGCCGAGGAAGCGGGCCACCGGATGGTGGCGGGGATGATGTCGTTCGTCGACCACGGTGCCTCCGACCTGGAACGACTCGACGCTGAACGTCGGGCCGAGGTCCGCCGCCAGGCTCCTGCGGCACCCGCCGGCGGCCAACCCTCGACGAGTGGTTCAGACAGAAATTCTTAGGCCTCTGACCTGCGACGACGCGGATCAACCCTGGTCAGAAGGGTCGTCCGTCGGCTTGCACCGCCCTCCCGGATGGGGCAACTTACGGCCAGTCCACGGCGCCCCAAACCCCCGGGTCGTGGGCCTCGGCATCACCGTTTCGGCGGGGATGCCGCGGAGGGGGCGGTCGAAGGGCGAAGCGCGGATTCGGGGGACCAAGTAGACAACGTTCCTATAACCCCCTGGCTGGGGCCGGTTCCAACCGGACCGAGGTGGGAGGGCCACCGAGCGGCACCAACGGTCCCCTGGATCCCGCGTTTTCACCTTTCACCTAGGCCCGGAGCCTGGTCTATGCTCCCGGCCCCGTAGACCGCTGAAGGGGATCCGGCAGCATGGCTGACGATGAAGAGGACCTGGCCGACGTCGTCGAGCCCGACGACCCCGATGAGGTCGATCTGGATGCCTTGGATGACGACGACCTCATCGACGACGACGAGGGCCTGGAAGACGACGACCTGGTGGTCGACGACCTGGCCGTGGTCGACGAGGTGGAGGTCGACGAGACGGCGGTGCCCATCGCGGTGGTCGTCGCCGCCGAGGACGACGACGACGATGATGATGATGACGACGATCTCGACCCCGACGACGTGGAGGCCGGCCTCGACGTCATCCTCAAGGACCGCCTGGTCGTGGTCGACGAGCAGGACGACGACGAGGACGAGGTCCCCGATGCCGACGACCGGACCGAAGGGTCCACCAAGGTCGTCCCCAAGCGGCCGGGCGAGTTCGTGTGCCAGTCGTGCTTCCTGGTGAAGCACCCGAGCCAACTGGCCGACTCCGACCGCATGTTCTGCCGGGACTGCGTTTAGGGGTTCGGGCCCGACGTTGCCGGCCACCGGCTGTCGGTGATCGGGCATCGGCCTGGCAGACTCCTCTGATGGAAGGCTGCCGGCCGGCGACCGACGACGACCTGCCCCGCCTGGCCGAGCTGGCCCGGCTGGCCATCGCCGAGCTGTACCCCATGAAGGGCGGCGACGTCTTCGCCGCCCGGGAGGCCCGGGGCGAGCCGTTCGACGAGAGCCTGAAGAAGGACCTGGCCGACCCGGAGGCGCGGGTCCTGTGCGGCACCATCGACGATGTCGTGATCGGCTATGCCGTCGTCCGCATCGAACCCTTGCCCGACGGCGGCCGGATGGGGGTGGTGAGCGACATCTTCGTGGAGATCGACGCTAGGGAGGTCGGCGTGGGCGAGGCCATGCTCGACGACGTCGTCGAGTGGTGCCGGGCGGCCGACTGCACCGGCATCGACTCCTACGCCCTCCCCGGGAACCGGTCGACCAAGAACTTCTTCGAGACGTTCGGCTTCACCGCCCGGATGATCGTGGTGCACAAGTGGCTGCGGGAGCGCCCGGTCGACGCCGCCATCGAGGCCGCCACCCATCGGGGCGACGCCACGGCCGAGGAGCCGGCGTGAGGCCCGAGGTGTGCGTGGGCGCCATCGCGGTGGAGGAGGGGCGGCTGCTGCTGGTACGGCGGGGCCACGGGCCGGCGGCGGGGGAGTGGTCGATCCCCGGCGGACGGGTGGAGGCGGGCGAGCTGCTGGCCGAGGCGGTGGTGCGGGAGCTGCTGGAGGAGACGGGCGTGGAGGGCGTCTGCGACCGGATGGTGGGCTGGGTGGAGCGCCTCGGCGACGACTTCCACTTCGTCATTCTCGACTTCTCGGTGACGGTCCTCGTCGGACCGGACGAGGCCGAACCTCAGGCCGGCGGCGACGCCATCGAGGCGGCCTGGGTGGCGCTCGACGAGGTCGCCCACCTCAATCTGGTCGACGGCCTGTTGGAATTCCTCCACGAACACGGGATCGTGGCCACCATCGCCTGAGCTGGGCCGGCGGCGGGCGGGTCAGGCGGAGGGGTCGGACTCGTCCCCGAGGACGTCGTTGGCCGCCACCGAGACGCTCTCGTCCGGAGGCGACGCCACCGGGGCGTCCGGCGGCTCCGTTCCGCCTCCCCACTGGGGGGCCTCGGGGACGACGCCCTCCGACACCGCGGGTACGAACGTTGCGGCCCCGGCGGCGGCCGGCGGCAGTTCGTCCGGGGGACCCTGCACGTCGGGGCCGGCGGCCGGGGCACCCATCGGCTCGGGGGGTGCCTCGGGGGCGGGAGGGTCGGGCATCGCCGTGTCGGACGCGTCGCCGGCCTCGGGTGCCGGTGCGGGCGAATCCGGGGTGTCGGTGATCGGCTCCGGCGTCGCGGCTGTCTCCGGCGGGGCGATATCGGATGCCGGGGTGGTGGCCTCAGGCGCGGCAACCGTGGCCACCGGCGGCCGGGGCGGAGCGGGGCGGCCGGGCGGGGGAGTGGTCGGGCGGCCCGCGGGGCGACCGGGTTGGCCGCCACCAGGGCCGGCGCCGGCCGCAGGGGCGCCGCCGGGCGCCGCCGGCCGGGTGGGGCGTCGGGGCGGGGCACCGGGGACGTCGCCCAGGAGGGTGGCGATGGCGGGGATGCGGGGGGCGGCCAGGCGGAGGGCCCGGGCCAGCGCTTCGCCCGGCTCGGCCGGTAGTCCCTTGGGGGTGATGGTGCGGCGCACGGGCGACGCCACGACGGCCTCGAGGACGGCGGCCCAGCGGTCGGGCGTGGTGTCGGGGCCGAGGGCGTCGCTGCTGGCGTCGCTCAGGCGCTTGGCCAGCTCGGCCGGGAACCGGACGCCGGGCTCGGGCGGACGTCCGCTGATGCGCAGGGCCCGCACGATGCGGCCCTCGTCGAGCGACGACGCGATCTCTTCCACCCAGGTCTGCCGCTCGGCCGCCGACCGCCGGTCGAGCGCCTCCCGCAGCTGGGCGGCCAGGGCCCGGCCTTCCTCGTCGCGGGCGGTGTCGGCGCCGAGCACCACCGAACGCAGGTCGCGCACGCTGATCTCGTCGACGATGCCCACCGCCGCGTCGGCCCGGTCCCGCCACTCGGCGGCACGCAGGGCGGGAAGCAGTTCCTCGGCCACGGCCAGGAGGGCGTCAGCCTTGATCTCGGGACCCCCGACCTCCCGGGCCTTGGCGTTCTGCTCCTCCACCGCCTGGCGGACGGCGGGGATTCCACCCCGCAGGATCTGCTCCGCCACCGCCATACGCTCGGGCGACAACTCGGCCAGCACCGCGTCGCGGTAGACACGGCCCGGCTGCAGCTTGCGGGCCTTGGGCTTGGGCGGCGTCTCCGCCGGGCGGGGCGCGCCCCGGGCCGGCCGCTCGGTGCGCTCGCCCGGGGGACGATCGCGACGGGGCCGCTCGCCGGGGGGACGGTCGCCGGCGGGACGGCCGGCGCCCGACCGCTCGCCCGCAGGGCGGGCGGGGCGGGGAGGTCGATCCCCGGCCGGGCGGTCGCCGGCCGGGCGGTCGCCTGCCGGACGGTCGCCTGCGGCGTGGTCGGCGGCGGGACGGTCGCCAACGGGACGGTCGCCGGCGGCGCGGTCGCGGCCGGGACGGTCGCCCGCCGGGCGGTCGCCGGCGGGACGGTCGCCCGCCGGGCGGTCGCCGGCGGGACGGTCACGGCCGGGACGGTCGCGTCCGGGACGGCCGTCGGCTCCCGGTCGGCTGGCGGCCTCTCGGCGAGCCCGCTCGCCCCGGTCGACCGTCGATGGCGCCCGCCCGGCGCCGTCGGGACGTCGCCCGCCCGGACCGCCGGGGCCCCCCCCACCTCCGGGGCGCCCGGGACCGCCCGGACCCCGCCCGCCGGGACCACCGCGGCCCCGGTCGGAATCACGGTCGCCCCGCCGCCCGCGGTCGTTGCCACCGGCCTCCACGCCCCCCCGCATGTTGGTCGTGACCGTCGGCTCGTCGTGGCCGGACCCGATGATCTCGATCCGCGTGGGCGCCACCTTCTTCTGGGACACCGGACTCGCCGATCGCACGGTGATCCCGTCGATGTCGATGTCGGCTTCGGCCCGGAGGACGTCGCCCACCTTGGCCCCGCCAGGGAGCACCGACGACTCGAGCGTCCCCCTCGGTTGTTTGGCACCGGCGGCGCGCCAAGTCCAGGTTCCGTCGGGGCGGGCGCTGGTCAACTCGATTTCGATGCGGGGCATAGCCGGGCTCAACCTAGCGGAGCACGTACCTGGCCGATGAACTGAACCGTCCTCCGCAGAGCCGTCCGGCGCCGAAGTGCCCCCCGGACCGCCGCTGGGGGGTACGATGAAGACGCTCAACCACCGGTCGAAGAAGCGGCCGCGACGCCGAGAGCACCGGTACGCACCCGCCTCGGACCCACTCGCGACAAATGCCGGGAGAGGCGACCTGTGGGCGAAGCGAACGACCACGAGCCGGAGACTGAGCGCGTCCTCGGTCTCGGCGGCGGCGTGATCGACGAGAACACGCTCGAACGGTTGCTGCAGCAGGTGGTGCTGCTGGCCCGCCATACCGTGACCGCGGCCGATTCGGTGAGCGTCACCCTGGCCGAGAACGGGGGCTTCCGCACCACCAACTCATCCGCCCCTGAAGCGCTGGCGGTCGACGAGGCGCAGTACCAGCAGAACGACGGTCCCTGCGTGGAGGCGGTTCGCACGGGGCGCCAGGTGAAGGTGGCCGTGGGCACCGATGGCGACCAGTGGCCCCTCGTCCGGGCCCGGGCCCGGGAGTTCGGCATCACGTCCGTCCTGTCCACGCCCCTGCGGCGGGGCGCCGGCGACGCCATCGGGGCCCTCAACATCTACTCCCGGGCCGACGGCGGCTTCGGGGACGACGCAGCCCGGACGGCGGGGATCATCGGCGACCACGCCGCCACCCTGGTGGCCACCGCCCAGGCCCTGATCGGCGTCGCCAACCTCAACGAGCAGCTGCGGGCGGCCCTGGCCAGCCGGGAGATCATCGGCGAGGCCAAGGGCATCATCATGGAGCGCCAGACCTGCACACGCGACGAAGCGTTCGACATTCTCCGGCGGGCATCCCAGCGGGAGAACCGCAAGTTGCGGGACCTGGCCGAGGAGCTCGTGCAGCGGGTGGAAGCCCGCCAGAGGAGTCAGCCGGGAACGTGACCCCTGCCGCTTACGAGATCCTCGAATCGGCCCGGGCCCTCGCCGGGATCTCGTTCGACGAGTTGTGGCTGGCGTACATGGCGCTCGGTGGCAACGCCTCGCCCGACGTCATGCGGGCCTACCTCCAAGGAACCTCCACCGGACCCGTCGGCTACGACATCCTGGCCCACGCCCTGAACGAGAAGTTCGTCGACCAGGGCTCCAACCATCCGGTGCCCTACCAGGACGAGCTCGACTAGAACTCCCCGCTCGAGCTCGGCACCCGGCCGTCACCACGCACACCGACGTGGAAACCGCCGGCTGGCGGGGACCCCACGGGAACCTGCCTATCCTCCTCCCCGCATGGTCTGGCACAAGCTGCGATCGCTGCAGGAGGTCGAAATCACCGTCGACGGCCACTCCCACCGGGCGCTGGCCGCGGAATGGGATGACGAGACGGGCGCGGTCAAGGTGCTGTGGCCGCCGGGTCCCAACGCCTTCGCGGCCCAGTCGCACATGGTGGTGGACGACGGCGAGTACGAGCCGACCGACTTCTACGGCTTCCCGGGCGGCTTCTTCTGACCGGTTAGCGTCGGGGGACCCAACGAGGAGGCATGCCGATGGACCCGCTCCAAGAGGTAGTGATGATGTGCCGCAGCATCCTCCAGCGGGCGGGGGCGCGGGAGTACACGATGACGCAGTCCGCCCCCGAGGTGCAGTCCGTCGACTTCCGCTCCGGCTACGCCGAGGGCCAGCTCACCGGACAGCTCACCACCGCCGCCATCATGCTGGGCCTGGCCACGGGGGATTCCCCGAGCAAGATCCTCGACGAGGCCCGGGCCCAGGCCCAGGTGGAGAACGCCTTCCCGTTCGACCTCCACATGACCGGGCTGGACGAGAAGATGCTCCCGGTCGACCCCGCCGACCCCGCCGACCCCGCCGACCCCGCCAACCCCGCCGACCCCGCCGACCCTTCGTAGCCGCATGACACCGCACGAGGTCGGCGCCCGGTGGACCTTCGCCGAGTTGTGGAACTCCGACCTGGCCATGGACCAGTCGGTGCTGCTCGACTTCTTCAAGGCCCTGATCGTGTGCTGCAACGCCGACGACAACCTCACCGACGCCGAGCGCGCCTGGTGCGTGGGCTACGCCGCCGCCATCGGCGCCGACGAGCACACCCTGTCCGAGCTGCGCACCTACGCCGGCCGCGAAGACCTCACCGTGTTCTTCGACCGGGGCCTGCAGTGGTCCACCGCGCCCCGCACCGTGATCTACGAGTCGATCCGGGCCTGCGCCTCGGACGCCGACTACAACCAGCCGGAGAGGGACAAGATCGCCCGCATGGCCGCCCTCCTCGACATCGGCGACGACGAGGTGGCCCGGCTCGAGGAGCTCTACAACGACGAGCAGAACCTGCGCACCCGCAAGCTCACCCTCGCTTTCCCCGCCACCATCGGCTTCTAGCCGGGAGCCCCGGGGGGCTCAGTCGTCCTCGTCGCTGAGGTAGCCGGGCGTTCCGTCGCCCAGGCCCAGGCCCACGGGGTCGTCCTCCGACTCGATGCGGACGGCCTCCTCCTCCGCACTCAGCCCGTAGATGTCGTCGGTGGCGAAGCCCACCTCTTCGGCCACGTCGTCGACGTCGGCCTGTCCTTCGTCGGGCTGGACCAGGCGCCCGGGGGCGATCCGATCATCTTCGGACAGGTTCTGCTCCCAGAAGTCGGGTTCCTCCCGCCGGACCCGCGCCGCCAGGCTCTCGCCCCGCTCCTGCTCGGCCGCCGTCACCCCGAAGTCGAGGGCGGCCACCGGATAGTCGCGGGGGACGATCATGTCGTCGTCGTCGTCGCCCGCCAGCACCATCCCTTCGGGGTCGCCCTCCAGGTCGGGGATGCCCTCCTCCTCGGGACTGGAGTCCCGCAGGAGCCGTTGGTCGCCGCTGTCGCGCATGGTCCGCTACTACCCGGGACCGCCGGGGCCGACGCCCCGGCCGGCGTCATCTTCACTGTCAGGCGGGATCGCCCACGTCGCCGAGGGGACGGGCCAGGTTGTCCTCGTAGCGGGTGACCAGCTCCCGGAGGGCGGCCATCTCCTCGGCCAGGGCGGCCTTGCCCCGGCGGGTGGAGCGCACCCACGTCCGGGGCTTGCGACCCTCGAACGTCTTGCTGATCTCCAGGTAGCCCGACTCCTCCAGCACGCTCAGGTGACGGGAGAGGTTGCCGTCGGTGAGCCCGAGGGCGTTGCGCAGGTAGGTGAAGTCGGCCCGGTCGGCCTGGTCGAGGACGGCCAGAATGCCCAACCGCACCCGCTGGTGGACGACGTCGTCGAGGCGCTGGGCGGGGTGGTCGTCGGCCGCGGGCTCGCTCACCGGCCGCGCCGGGAGAGGACGCCGGTCGCCACCAGGGCCGCCCCCGTGGCCGCCGCCGTCACCGCACCCGGGTGGTCGACGCCGGCGGCCAGCACCACCAGCGGGATGGCGGCCATGAGCAGGGCCAGCAGCACGAGCCAGCCGGTGCGCTCCAGCCAGGCGAAGGCCAGGTAGCCGGCGGCCACCGCGAACGTCGACACCACTTCCTGCAGGTCACCGTGGGTGAGGATGGGGAGGGCGAAGGCGCCGACGAAGATGCCGATGGCGGTGAGGATGTACGGCCGCGCCGGCCGGGACAACCCCAGGCGCAGTTGGCGGGACTGGTAGAACCGGCCCACGGTGACCCCTCCGACGGGGCCGGCGAGCGCCCAGAAGAGGCCGACCGCGGCGCCCGGCCAGGCCCACTGCACCAGGGCGCTGGCCAGGGTGATGGCGCCGAAGACCACCAGCGGGAACCAGAACGCCCGGAGAAGGCTCCGGGTCTGGCTCCGGACCGACTCGACGTGGCGGAGCAGGTTGGCCGCGTCCTGGGGCGAGGAGGCATGAGCATTGGTCATGAGAAGTACTTTGTACTGCAAAGTCCTTTCTGTCAAGCCGGGTGTCGGCCACCGCCGGCGCGGCGCCGCTAGCCTTCGGGGCCATTGCCGGGAGGCGGGTCGATCGGAGGTGGGCCGTGTCGAGCGAGTTCCAGAAGCGGAAGGTGGCGGGGGTGTTCTACGCCCTCGACGTCGACCAGGACGGCTACCTGGAGGAGGAGGACTTCCAGTGCCTCACCGACCGGTGGAACGAGATCCGGGGCTACCAGCCGGGCACGCCCGATTTCGAACGGATCACGGCCGTGATGATGGGCTGGTGGCAGGCCCTGCTGGCCGCCTCCGACCTCGACCGTGACAACCGGGTCACCCTCGACGAGGTCATGCTCGTGGTCGACCAGCTGCCCCATGCCCGGCACCAGGTGGAGGCCACCGCCAACGCCATGTTCGACGCGGTCGACGAGAACGGCAACAACCAGGTCAGCCCGGCCGAGTACAACCAGATGATCGAGGCGTGGAAGGGCGAGCCCGTCGACACCGACGGGGTGTTCCGCTTCCTCGACGCCAACGGCGACGGCCACCTCTCGCGGGAGGAGTTCGTCGACCTGTGGGCCGACTTCTGGATCGGCGACGATCAGGCGAACCCGTCGAAGTGGGTCTTCGGGCCCTTCTGATCAGGCGGAGGCGCCGACGGCGGCCTCCACGACCAGCCCCACGGCCAACAGAAGCTCCTCGGTGCCGTGGCCGCCGACGAGTTGGAGGCTGGCCGGCAGCGGCTGACCCCAGGCCGGTACCGGCAGAACCAGGGCGGGCACCCCGGCCAGGTTCACGGGCTCGGTCCGCCGGATGCGGAACACGGATTCCCGCTCGTCGAGGGCGGGTGTGAAGTCGGCCAGCGTCGGAAGGGCCAGCACGTCGACCCGATCGAGCATGGCCGCCAACCGGAGCCGCCACGCGGCCCGACCCGCCGCCCCCGGGTCGAGATCGCCCGCACGGCCGTTCTCCAGACGGCCGGCCACGTCGTCGCCGAGCTGGTCCCGGCGGCCGAGCAAGTAGCCGACGGTGGCCCACGCCTCGGCTGCGAGGGCGGGCGCGGTGACGGCCACCGCTTCGTCCCAACCGTCGGGCGTGACGTCGACCACCTCGAAGTCGGCCCGGGCCAGGGCGTCGTCGACGGCGGCGTCGATGGCGGGGTGGGCCCCCACGGGCAATCGTCCGACGACCAGCCGCCCGGGAAGTTGGGCCACGGTGAAGCCGGGCTCGAGCAGCTGCATGCCCACCACCAGGCCGGCCACGTCCCGGGCCAGGGGCCCGACGGTGTCGAAGCTCGGCGCCAACGGCCAGACGCCCGTCAGGGGGACACGGCCGTGGGTGGTCTTGAGACCGGCGACGCCGCAGCAAGCGGCGGGAATGCGGATGGAGCCGCCGGTGTCGGTGCCGAGGGCCACGTCGGCCTCGCCCGTGGCCACCGCCACCGCCGAGCCGCTCGACGACCCCCCTGGGACGAGACCGTCGCCCAACGGGTTGCGGGGAGTGCCGTACCAGGGGTTGACCCCGGTGACGCCGTAGCCGAGCTCGTGGAGGTTGGTCTTTCCCACCACGTGGAGCGCCCCTGCGGCCTCGCCCGCCCGGATCCCGGCCAGGCAGGCGGCGTCGGCCAGCGCCGGCTCGGCCGACGCCGCCACCGCCCGGCAGCCGGCGGTGGTCGGCAGCCCGGCCATGTCGAACTGGTCCTTCACGGCAACCGCCAGCCCCGGACCCGAGTCGGCCAGGCGGACGATGAACGTGCTCACCGGCCGTAGTTCTCCGGATGGACGTCCCAGCCCTCCAGCACCAGGTCACCGGGCGACGGCGCCCGGTCGAGCAGCCAGGCGGTGAGCCGGCGGCGGGCGGCGGGGTCGGCCAGCCGGTCGGGGAGCGTGGCCAGGGCCCGCGGCAGCTCCCGGTCGACGTAGCCGTCGGACCAGTCCTCCCACGACGGAGAGAGACCGAGGTCGGCCTGGTGCACCTCCACCTCCCGCCACCGGTGGAAGGGGAGGAGGGCACAGGGCCGCCGGCCGCCCTCGGTGTTGACACCGTGGCCGTCCCACGTGTGGTCGGGAAGGGTGGCCCACAGCCGCTCCAGCCGGTCCGACGCGATCCGCACGTCGTCGACCAGCTCGGCCGCGGTCCGGCCCGCGCCGGCCTCGATGGCACCGTCCCGGGTCGCCGAGCCGCCCTCGTACTGCTCCCGCTCCTCGCCCGCGGCCGCCCCCTCGAGCATGC
>JAXDMK010000040.1:0-6255 GCA_034666105.1 Actinomycetota bacterium
CCACCCGAGCGCGTTCGCGCCGAGCCCGGCCAGGACGGCGAGGGCCAGGCTCACCAGGTAGCCGAGGGCGGCGACCGCGAGCAGCCGCCCGCGCAGGCCGCGCGGGTCGATCTCCAGGCCGGCGAGCAGCAGCAGGAACGCCAGCCCGAAAAGGGCCAGCACCTGCACCGGGAGGTCGACCTCGACCCATCCGAACCCCGCCGGACCGACGACGATCCCGGCCACGATCTCGAGCACGACCGCCGGCACCCGCAGCGACGGCACCAGGCCCAGAAGCAGGGGCGCGGCCACCGCGATGGCGGCCACCACCAGCAGGTTCCCGAACGAGAGCGTCTGGCCCACGGATCACAGTCCGCCGGGCGCCGCCGCCGTTACGCCCGGAGCGCGGCCTCCGCCTGTTCGATCACCTTCCGCCCGCCGGGCACGAACACGGGCTGGCCGTCGATGTGGATCCAACCGCTACCGGATACCGGACCGAAGGTGTACGGAAGCGGAAGCTCGGCGTGCAGGACGCGATCGTGTTCGCCGACGATCTGCGGCACCTCGTCGGCCAGCAGCAGCGCCCGATCGGTAACCACGACCAGGACCCCGCCCGTGAGGTTGCCGGCGCCCCTGGCCAGCATGGAGAGGAGGAGGGTCTTCCAATTCATCTTGGTCTCGGCCCGGAACGCGTAGCGGAGGGTCTCGCCCGGCTGCAGCAGGTCTTGGAGTCTGTCGGCGGTGCGAGCGCTGACCCCCAGTGGCCGGCGTATCCGGTCCCTCACGGCGAGCGCCGGCGGACCTCGTACACGCCGGCGGTGAGGCCGCCGAGGAGGTTGGCGACGAGGTCGCGGCCGGTGTTCTGATAGCCGCCGACCTGGCTGTCGGCGACGGCGAGGGTGTAGGCGAACTCGAGCACCTCGTTGACGGCGCCGACCCCGCAGCCGAGCAGGGCCACGAAGACCACCGTCGCCACCGGGCCGACCTCCACGTCGGCCAGCCACCGGGCCCGGAGGGCCCCCCACAAGGCCAGGCCGGCGGTGCCAAAGCCGACGAAGTGGACGATGTTGTCGAAATGGAACCACCGGGCGAGGACTGCGTTGTAGAGGATCCGGTCGCCGCCGTCGAGCTCGATGATGCCGCCGGCGAGGTGGCCGAGGCCCCACAGGGTCAGGCCCACCAGGACCACCCGGCGGAAGCGGAACCGGTCGTCGGCCACGGCCAGCCCCACGAACGCGACCGCCACGATGACCACGTAGGGCACAGCCAGGGGCGAGCCGGTGGCGATCCCGTACCCGCCGAGGGCCACCAGGTAGGTGAGCACCACCGCCGTCACCAGCCGGTGGCGGCGAACCGATTTGATCACGCCGGCCCGATCACTCGAGCGCCTCGGCCACCGCCTGGTGGGCCCGCCGGTGGCGGGTGACGTTGTCCCCCCGCTCGGTGGGGACGATCACCACCCGGACCCCGCCGCCGTCGAGGGCGGCCCGCACCGCCCGGACCAGGTCCGATGCCCACCCGATGCGGACGGCCGGGATCCCGTGCACTCGGCACAGGGCGACCAGGTCGAGGTGGTGAGGCGTCCCCCACAGGGTCTCGAACTGGGCGTCGGCCAGGGCCGCCTGGGGCAGGAAGGAGAAGATCCCGCCGCCCCGGTTGTCGATCACCACGAAGACGGCGTCGAGGGCGCGACGGGACGCTTCGAGCAGCCCGCCGGCGTCGTGGAGGAAGGTGAGGTCGCCGCACAGCCCGACGACCGGCCCCTCACCGTCGCCCGCGGCCGCAGCCACCCCCAGGACGGTCGAGACGAAGCCGTCGATGCCGTTGACGCCCCGGTTGGAGTGGAACCGGACGCCACCGCGGGGCCGGGCGAAGGCCTCGATGTCGCGCACGGGCATGCTCGACCCGACCACCACCGATGCCCCCTCGGGGAGGCAATCGACCAGGTCACGGGCGGCGCGGGGTTCCGACGGCACGTCGTCGTGGTCGAGCCAGGCGTCGATGGCGGCCCGGGCGGTGGCCTCCGCCTCCCCCCACGCCGTCAGCCACTTCGAGTGCCCCACGCCCCCGTAGGTCTCCAACCGGTCGGCGAGGGCGTCGAGGAGGGCGCCGGCGTCGGCCACCACCCGCTCCGACGCGCCTCGGTGGGGGTCGAGCCAGGCCCGGTCGGGGTCGACCAGGATCCGGGGGACGCCGGCGTCGAGCCAGGACGTGGCCACCTTGCCGGTGAGGGCGGCCCCGACGTGGAGGACCAGGTCGGGCCGCAGACGGCCGGCCACCGCCGGCACCCGCAGCAGGGCGTCGTAGGAGGAGACGGCGAGGGGACCGGTGCGGACGCCGGAGATGGCGTCGGCCACGATCGGCCAGCCGGCGGCGGCCGCGAACCGCCCGGCCCCCTCCGGCGAGACGCCGCAGCCCCATCCCGCCACCAGCAGGCCCTTGGGGGTGGCCGCGATCGCCGCCGCCAGTCCGTCCAACTCGTCGTCGTCGGGGAGGGTGGGGCTGACCGCGGTCGTCACCCACGGGCGTCCCCCCGGGCGGCCGGCGTCCACCACGACGTCTCCCGCCGGCACCAGCGGCTCCCGGAAGGCGAGGTTGAGGTGGACGGGGCCGGCCGGCGGACCCGACGCTTCCGCCACCGACCGGGCCGCCACCGACCGCCAGTAGGTCGGGTCGGCGACGTCGGCCGCCCCTACCTCGCAGAACCACCGCACCGAGGCCCCGTAGAGCTTGATCTGGTCGGTGGCCTGGCCCGCGCCCGTGTCCCGCAGCTCGGGCGGACGGTCGGCGGTGGCGACCACCAGCGGCACCCGCCCGTGCCACGCCTCCAGCACCGCGGGGTGGAAGTTGGCCGCCGCCGTCCCCGACGTGCACAGCACGACCGCGGGCCGGCCCGAAGCCCGCCCGACGCCCACCGCGAAGAAGGCGGCCGACCGTTCGTCGACGAAGACCTCCACCCGGATGCGGCCGTCGGTGACGAGGGCGAGGGCGAGGGGCGTCGACCGGGAGCCGGGCGACACCGCCGCCACCTCGATCCCGCACCGGGCCCACTCGTCGACCAGGGTGCGGGCGTAGGCGCTCTGGACGTCGCCGCCGGTCATGCCATCATCGCCTGATGGTTTCCGGCACCGGGCTCTCCGGCACGGTTGAGGGCGCCGGACCCCGGCTCACCCTGGTCCACGGGTTCACCCAGACGGGGCGGTCGTGGGGGGAGGTGGCCCGCATCTTCGCCGCCGCCTTCGAGGTGGTGCGGGTCGACCTTCCCGGCCACGGCCGGTCGGCGGACGTCGGGATGAGCTTCGACGAGACCGCGTCGGCCATCGGCGACGTGGGGGAACGGTCCGTCTACATCGGCTACTCGATGGGCGCCCGGCTGTGCCTGCGGCTGGCCCTGGAGCGTCCCGAGCTGGTGCGGGGCCTGGTGCTGGTGGGCGGGTCGCCGGGTCTGTCGACCTCGATCGAGCGGGACGCCCGGCGCCAGGCGGACGAGCAGCTGGCCGACGACATCGAGAAGATCGGCACCGCCTCGTTCCTCCGGCGGTGGCTCTCGCAGCGGATGTTCGCCACCCTCACGCCCACCGAGGAGGACCTGGAGAGCCGGCGGGCGAACCCGGCCGCGGGTCTGGCCGGGGCCCTGCGGACGTTGGGCGTGGCCGCCCAGGAACCCCTGTGGGGACGGCTGGCCGAGCTGGAGATGCCGGTGCTGCTGGTGGCGGGCGAGCTGGACGCCAAGTTCACCGTGACCGGCGAGCGGATGGCGGCGGCCGTCGGCCCCAACGCCCACGCCGCCACCCTGCCCGGCTGCGGCCACGCCGCCCACCTCGAGCAGCCGGACGCCTTCTGCCGGCTGGTGTGGGCCGCGCTCGACCCCCGGACCGCTCATTCGGCCACCGCGAAGCGGGCTAGCAGCGACGGGTCGGGTACCACCCGGCGGACGGGCAGCCAGCCGTCGACCGGCAGCAGCGGGTCCGACACCACGTCGGCCGCCAGGAGGGCGGCGCTGCCCAGGCCGCAGGCGTAGGGGAGGTCGGGCAGGGCCGCGGCCATGGCCACGCCCGCGGCCAGCCCCACCGAGCTCTCGAACATCGACGACACGATCGCCGGCAGCCCGGCGGCCTCGGCGACGGCCAGGGCCGCGGCCACCCCCCCCAGGGGTTGGACCTTGAGGACGATGATGTCGGCCGCTTCGAGCCGGCGCAGCCGCCGGGCGTCGTCGACCGAGCGCACGCACTCGTCGGCCGCGATCGGGACGCCGGTCGACAGCCGGCGGCGGAGGGTGGCCATGTCGTCCATCGACGCCACCGGCTGCTCGACCAGTTCCAGGTCGTAGCGGGCCAGGCGGGCGATGGTGGCGAGGGCGGTGTCGACGTCCCACGCCCCGTTGGCGTCGACCCGGATGCGGCCGCCGGCGCCGATGGCCGCCCGCACCGCCGCCACCCGGTCGACGTCGCCCGGGTCGCCCACCTTCACCTTCACCGTGTCGTGGCCGGCGGCGAGGGCGGCGGCCTCGTCCGGACCCACCGCGGGGACGATGGCGTTGACGGGGATCGTGTCGCGCACCGCCGCCGGCCATGTCCCGAAGGCGGCCTCGTCCGCCGCCGCCCGGGCCCTCGCCGGGTCGCACGGGTAGCCGGGCAGGGGTGAGATCTCCCCCCACCCCGACGGTCCCTCGACCAGGGTGACCTCCCGGTAGGAGAGTCCGCCGAGCGGGGTGCGCAGGGGCAGGCGGACGGTCACTTCCACGCGATGCCGACGGCCAGCAGAACCGACAGGACGAGCTGGAGCCGGGCCGTGCCGATGAGGGCGCCGACCAGGACCGGCGGGGGTGCCCCCACCTTCACCGCCCGCAGCGGTCCTCCTGCGAGATACGCCGAGGCCAGCGCGATGAGGGCCACCGGCGCGGCCAGCGCCACGGCGATCACCACCACCATGGCGAGCGACACGAAGACCGTGGCCTGGTAGAGGCGGACCGTCGCGGGGGCGCCGATCCGCACCGCCAGCGTCCGCTTGCCGGTGGCACTGTCGCTGGCCACGTCGCGGAGATTGTTGACCAGGAGGATGGCGCAGGCCAGCAGGCCGACGGGAACCGACGCCGCCACCGCCAGCCACGGCACCCGCTCGAGGTGGACGTAGGCCGACCCGCACGTGCCCACCAGTCCGAAGAACACGAAGACCATGACCTCGCCCATCCCGGCCGAGGCGTAGGGCTTGGGCCCCCCGCTGTAGAGGGCGGCGGCCGCGATCGACGCCGCCCCGACGGCCAGCATCCACGGGTTGACGGCGACGGCCAGGGCCACGCCGGCGACGGCCGCCACCCCCAGGGCGAGGAAGGCGGCCCGCTTGACCGCGGCCGGCGCCTTGAGTCCGGAGGCGGTGAGTCGGATCGGCCCCTTGCGTTCCTTGTCGACGCCCCGGACCCCGTCGGAATAGTCGTTGGCGTAGTTCACGCCCACCTGGAGGGCCACCGAGACCACCAGGCACAGCCCGGCCCGGTACCAGACGACGTCGCCGTACCGGGCCGCGACCGCGGTGCCCACCAGCACCGGCGCCACCGAGGCACCGAGCGTCTTGGGCCGCGCCCCCTGGTACCAGAGGGCCAGGCTCACGCCAGCACCGAACTGGTGACGGTTAAGGACCGCATGGGGCGTTACGTGTCACCAGTTCGTTTCTAGGGGCGCTTCGGGAAGCGGCTGAAGTCGGGGGGGCGCTTCTGGACGTAGGCGTCGCGGCCCTCCTGCGCCTCCTCCGACAGGTAGTAGAGAAGGGTGGCGTCGCCGGCCAATTGCTGGACACCGGCCAGGCCGTCGGTGTCGGCCGCGAACCCGGCCTTGAGCAGTCGCAGTGAGAGGGGGCTGTGCCGCAGGATCTTGCGGCACCAGGCCAGCGTCTCGTCCTCCAGCCGTTCCAGGGGCACGACGGTGTTGACCAGGCCCATGTCGAGGGCGGCGGCGGCGTCGTACTGCTCGCAGAGGAACCAGATCTCCTTGGCCTTCTTCTGGCCCACGATGCGAGCCAGGAGCCCGGCGCCGTAGCCCCCGTCGAACGAGCCCACCCGGGGCCCGGTCTGGCCGAAGCGGGCGTTGTCGGCGGCGATGGTGAGGTCGCAGACGAGGTGGAGGACGTGGCCGCCGCCGATCGCGTAGCCGGCGACCATGGCGATCACCGGCTTGGGCAGGCGCCGGATCTGGACCTGGAGGTCGAGGACGTTGAGCCGGCCGATGCCGTGGGCGTCGATGTAGCCGTCGTCGCCCCGCACCTTCTGGTCGCCCCCGGAAC
>JAXDMK010000041.1:0-29721 GCA_034666105.1 Actinomycetota bacterium
TGACGGTGGGCCAGCGGCGGGGACTGGGCACCGGCGGCGGCGACCGCCGCTACGCCCTCTCGGTCGACCCGTCCACCGCCACCGTCGTGGCCGGCACCGTCGCCGACCTCCACACCGACCGGGTCGATCTCACCGACCTCAGGTGGGTCGGCGGCGAGCCGTGGCCGGCGGGCGACGTCGAGGTCCAGACGAGCGCCCACGGCCCCGCCCTGGCCGCCACTTTCGACGGCCGCACGGTGCTGTTCGCCGAGCCCCAGCGGCGGGTCGCGCCCGGCCAGAGCGTGGTGCTCTACGACGGCGACCGGGTCGTGGGCGGCGGCATCGCCTGCTGAGGCCGAACTTCCGGCGGCCAGTCCCTCCGTGTGACCCGGTGGGACGGTACTACGCCAGCGGGCGCCGGATGCCGCCGTGCCACCCCCTGTTTCGTGCATCGGTAGGGACGTGAATCAGGCGATCTGAGCCGAGATCACGGCCCTACGAGTGCACGAAACGGATGGGCGTGACAGCTCAGCCTATGGGGAGCCGGCGGCGGCGGGCCTCGTCCAGGACGGCTCCCGGGCGGGTGGGGGTGAAGAGGAACCTCGTCGTGGTGGCGGCGCGGCCGTCGCGCTTCAACGGCACCAGAAGGGTGAACGTGACCTCCTCCTTGAGCGCCATCTCCAGGGTCAGGCCGGGGGCCCGCTGGCTGAGGTCGAGGGCGCCGGTGCCGGCCGCCGCGGGACCGACCCGGGCGACGGTCGGGCGTTGGAACAACACCGGGTCCACGAGGGTGATGGGGTCGTGCAACACCATCCCCGCAGGCACGAACACCGCCCACCGCCGGGACAGGTTGTGCAACGACCGGGCCAGCAACCAGGCCAGGGGGGCGCCCACCGCCAGCGCCAGACCACCGGCCACCCACTGCCCGGCGGCCAGGAGCAGCGGGCCCGACGCCACCGCCGTCACCAACAGGGCCCACGCCAGCAGCAACGGCCCGGCCAGCATCGTCCCCGGCGCCCGGAGCGGGTAGCGGCGCTCGTTGGGATAGGCGGGACCGTTCACCCATGTCGCCCCGATCGCGGGGGTGAAGGCCCACGCCGCCGTCACCAGCGCCCACACCACGGCCAGCGCCGACGGCGCCCCGTCCACCGCCGCGGCCAGGGATACCGCCACGACGGCCGGCGCCAGCATCCGCACCGCGGTGAGCGTCACCGGATGGGGCACGAGGGTGGCGGCCACGCCCACCGCCCACCCGATCCACAGCCCGAGCGACGCCACCGTCCGCACCGGGTCGCCGGCCGAGTCGAGGGCCTCGGCCAGGGCGGGGCCGACGGTGAAGGGGAGGGCCACCCACAGTCCCCGGAGCAACCACGGGACGAGACGGCTGGGAGGCGGAAGAGCCACGTGGGCGGAATCTACGCTGGCCCCATGGTGCGACTCGATCCCGCGGCCCGGGCCAGGGAGCTGCGCGGCCTCATCGAGTACCACAACGAGCGCTACCACGCCCTCGACGATCCCGAGATCTCCGACGCCGAGTACGACGCCCTCGTCCGGGAGCTGCGGGCCCTGGAGGCCGAGCACCCCGAGCTGGCCACCCCCGACTCACCCACCCAGAAGGTGGGGGCGGCGCCGTCGTCCCTCTTCAGCCCCGTCCGCCACCAGGTCCCGATGATGTCGCTCGACAACGCCTTCGGGTTCGACGAGCTGGTGGCGTGGGGCAAGCGCATGGAGCGCTACATCTCGGGCGACGTCGACTACGTCTGCGAGCTCAAGATCGACGGCCTGGCCATGTCGATCCTCTACCAGGACGGCCGTTACGTGCGGGCCGCGACCCGGGGCGACGGGGTGACGGGGGAGGACCTCACCGAGAACGTCCGCACCATCGCCGACGTCCCCGACCGGCTGACGGGCGGCGACATCCCCCACCTGCTGGAGGTGCGGGGCGAGGTCTACATGCCCCTCTCCGCCTTCGAGGAGCTCAACCAGCGCCAGGGTGAGGCCGGCCTGCGCCTGTTCTCCAACCCCCGCAACTCGGGCGCGGGGTCGCTGCGGCAGAAGGACCCCCGCATCACCGCCAGCCGTGACCTGCGGTTTTTCTCCTACCAGCTGGGGGCGGTGGAGGGCGGACCCACCTTCCGCCGCCACTCGGAGACCCTTGAGTTCCTCGACGCCGCCGGCCTGCCGGTCAACCCCAACATCCAGACGCTGCACGACCTGGCCGCGGTCGACGAGTACTGCCGCCACTGGCTCGAGCACCGGCACAGCCTCGACTACGAGATCGACGGGGCGGTGGTCAAGGTCGACGACCTGGCCCAGCGCACCGAGCTCGGGTCCACGTCCAAGTCCCCCCGGTGGGCCATCGCCTACAAGTTCCCGCCCGAGGAGGCCACCACCACGCTCATCGACATCATGGTGTCGATCGGCCGCACCGGGAAAGCCACCCCCTTCGCCCAGTTGGAGCCGGTGCGGGTGAGCGGGTCCACCGTCCGCCTGGCCACGCTCCACAACCAGGACCAGGTCCGGGTCAAGGACGTCCGTCCCGGCGACACGGTGGTCGTACGCAAGGCGGGCGACGTCATTCCGGAGGTGGTGGCGCCGGTCCTGTCAAAGCGGCCCCCGGGCCTTCCCGAGTGGCGGTTCCCCACCGTGTGTCCCATCTGCCACATGCCGCTGGTGCGGGAGGAGGGGGAGAGCGACACCTTCTGCACCAACGCCGACTGTCCCGGCCAGCGGGTGCAGCGCATCGCCCACTTCGCCTCCCGGGGGGCGATGGATATAGAGCACCTGGGCGAGAAGCGGGTCATGCAGCTCATCGACGCCGGCCTCGTCTCCGATGTGGGCGACATCTACTCCCTCACCCACGACAAGCTCATGACCCTGGAGGGCTTCGCCGAGGTGTCGGCCAACAACCTGCTGGCTGCCATCGAGGCCTCGAAGTCCCGGCCCCTGCCCAACCTGCTGGTCGCCCTCGGCATCCGCCACCTGGGGGGACGGGGCGCCGAGGTGCTGGCCGACGCCATGGGCGACCTCGACCGCATCATCGCCTCGTCGGAGGACGAGCTGGCCGCCGCCGGCGGCGTGGGGCCGGTGATCGCCCACAGCGTGGCCCGGTTCTTCGCCCTCGAGCCCAACCTGGCCATCGTCGGCAAGCTGCGCACGGCGGGCGTCAACTTCACCGGCGGCCGGCCCGACTCCGGCCTGGCCCAGACGCTGGAAGGCATGGCGGTGGTGGTCACCGGCACCCTGGCCGGCATGTCCCGGGAGGCGGCGGTGGAGGCGGTCAAGGCCCGGGGCGGCTCGTCGCCCGGCAGCGTCTCGAAGAAGACTGCCTACCTGGTGGCCGGCGCCGAGTCGGGCGCGGCCAAGCTGGCCAAGGCGGAGGCGTGCGGGGTGCCCGTCATCGACGAGGACGCCTTCCTCCACCTGCTGGAGACGGGGACCGTGCCCGCCGCCGCGGAGGACGACGGTTGAGGCGTTCGGTCGGGCTGAAGGCGGTGAACGTGGGGAAGCCGGGCTTCCTCGGGATGCACCGGGGGCATCCGGTGACGAGCGGGATCGCCAAGCGCCCGGTCGACCCCACCGTCACGGCGGAGCTGTGGCTGTCGGCCACCAACCTGGAGGGTGACGGGCAGGCCGACCTCGAGGTCCACGGCGGGCGGGACAAGGCCGTCTACGCCTACCCGTCCGAGCACCTGCCGGCGTGGGCGGCCGAGCTGGACGAGCCCGACCTGGGGCCGGCCCCGTTCGGGGAGAACCTGTCCACCGCCGGCTGGCGGGAGGACGACGTGTGCATCGGCGACCGGTGGCGGTGGGGCGACGCCCTCCTCGAGGTCTGCCAGCCCCGATGGCCGTGCTACAAGCTCACCCTGCACCGGGGCCGGGGCGACATCGGCCCCCGGCTCAAGGACGCCGGCCGCACCGGCTGGTACCTGCGGGTGCTGGAGGAGGGGGCGGTGCCGGTGGCGGGGCCGATCGCCGTCGTCGAACAGCACCCGGCCGGCGTCACCGTCTTCGCCGTCCACGACGGGGCCCGCCCCGGCCACGCGTCCCCCGAGAGGATCGAGGAGCTGCTGGCGGTCGAGGCCCTGGCCGACGAGTGGCGGTGGATGCTCACCAACCGCCAGTGACCAGCGAACTGGTGACAGTTCAGCCGGTCAGGGGCGGGCGAGGTGTCACCGGTTCGCATGGGTGAGGGCGGTCCGGATGCGGGCCGCCACCTGCTCCATCTCGGCGTCGTCGGCGTAGCGGGTCCGGGGCCAGAAGAAGCCCCGGAGGCCGTCCTTGCGCCGGCGGGGCACCACGTGGACGTGCAGGTGGGGGACGCTCTGGCTGACCTTGTTGTTCACCGCCACGAAGGTGCCCTCCGCCTCCATCGCCCCCTCCACCGCCACCGTCAGCCGGCGGACGGTGAGGAAGAGCGGCCCGACCGCGTCGGGGGGCAGGTCGGCGAGGGTCTCGTGATGGGCCCGGGGGACGAGGAGGACATGGCCGGGGAACACCGGATGCACGTCGAGGAACGCGACCGCGTGGTCCTCGTCGAGGACGACGGCGGCCGGCGAGCGACCGGCGACGATCTCGCAGAAAAGGCAGTCGGGCGGGGTCACCGACCGGTCAGTGGAGCTTGAAGCACCACTGGAACCGGCCCACGGGTGACGTCTCCGGCTGGCCGATCAGGTTGTAGACGACGGTGGCGCAGTGGGGACCGGGCTGGAGCTCCTCGTAGTCGCTGCCGGGCTGGGGCATGAGGGTGATGCTGTTGAGGGCGGGGACGATCACCAGGTCGTCGAGAGCCACCTCCACGCCGTCGAGCAGGAGGTAGCCGGTGTAGCCGGGGGCGAGGTCGGCGGCGATGGTGGTCTGGCGCAGGTCGAGGTCGCCACCCGGCGGCGACACCCGCTCGACCGCCGGCGGGAGCGGCCCGACCGTCTCCTGCTTGGGTCCGGAGAAGGCGAAGATGAACCCGCCCACGGCCACCGCCGCGATCAACGTCATGATGATGCGCCGCTTCATCGGGCGGTCGTCCCGTCGTCGCTGCTGGTCACGGAATTCACGGTGGCGTCATTCTCCCAGGGGGACCATGCCTCGGTGGGCGGGGTCGGGCACGGTAACCTCGGGTACGTGGGTTCGACGCGGATGGCCGACCACATCGGTCGCGTCCTCGGCGACCGCTACCGGCTGTTGGCGCCGGTCGGCAGCGGCAGCTCCGGCCACGTGTTCGTGGCCGACGACGTTCGCCTGCGCCGGCGGGTCGCGGTCAAGATGCTGCACCCGGCCCTGGCCGACGACGATGCCTTCCTCAAGCGCTTCCGCGCCGAGGCCCGGGCCGCGGCCGCCCTCAACCATCCCAACGTCATGGCCGTCTACGACTGGGGCGAGGAGGAGGAGGGTCCCTACCTCGTCTGCGAGTACCTGGCCGGCGGCAGCCTGCGCTCGGTGCTCGACCGGGGGAGGCGCCTGAGCCCGTCCCAGGCCCTTCTCGTCGGACTGGAGGCGGCCCGGGGCCTCGACTACGCCCACCGGCGGGGCCTCGTCCACCGCGACATCAAGCCTGCCAACCTCCTCTTCGACGACGACGGGCGTCTCCGCATCGGCGACTTCGGCCTGGCCCGGGCCCTGGCCGAGGCGGCGTGGACCGAGCCCATCGGCGCCGTGCTGGGCACCGCCCGCTACGCGTCCCCCGAGCAGGTGAGCGGGGCGCCCATCGACGGGCGGGCCGACGTCTACTCGCTGGCCCTGGTGCTGGTGGAGGCCGTCACCGGGAAGGTGCCGTTCGCGGCCGACACGACCGTGGCTACCCTCATGGGCCGACTCGACAAGCCCATCGAGCCCCCGGCCGAGATGGGTCCGCTGGCGGCGGTGGTGGCCCGGGCCGGCCGTCCCGACCCGGCCGAGCGCCTCGACGCGGCCGGCCTGGCCAGCGCCCTGCAGTCGGTCGCCCTCACCCTGCCCAGCCCCGAGCCCCTGCCCCTCGCCGGCGCCGCCACCGTCGACGAGATGGGCGCGGTCGCCGACCCCACCGATGTCGGCCCCCGGCCCGGCGCCCAGCCCCCCGGCGCGCCCACCGCCACCGCCGCGCCGCCGGCGCCGGTCGTCGCAGCCGCCCCCGTCGTCGATCCCCACGCCACCGGCCTCGTCGCCCGCGCCGGGCCCGAGGCCACCGGGGCCACGCCGCTCGTCCCCGTCACGGCCACCACGGTCACCACGGCCACCACCGCCGGCGGCTCGTCGGCCGCGGTCGACGCCACCGCGCGCCAGGCCGCGCCCACCACCGTCACCCCCCAGGCGGCGCCCCCCAGGCCGGCGGCCCCGCCCTACGTCCCGCCCGAGCTCTCCCGGGCCGGACGCCGCCGCCGGCGCCGGTGGCCCTACCTCGTCCTGCTCTTCCTGGTCCTGGCCGGGGGCGTGGGCGCGGGGTCGTACCTGCTGGTCAGCAACCGGGCCCCCAGCCATCCCCTGCCCGACGTCGTCGGCCGGACCGAGTTGGAGGCGGCCACCGCCCTGCGCGCCCTCAAGTTCGACGTCCAGATCCGCCAGGAGTACTTCGACGCCTCCACGCCCGGGCAGGTCAAGGTGCAGAGTCCGCCCGGCGGCGGCCAGGCCACCCTCAAGGAGGGCAAGCGGGTCACCCTGGTGGTGTCCAAGGGCCCGGCCCCGACGCCCGTCCCCGACCTCGCCACCCTCGACGAGGCCGGCGCCCGCCAGGCCATCGAGGCGGTGGGCCACGTCGTCGGCACCGTCACGACCCGCAACGACGAGGCGGTGCCCGCGGGTGGCGTCCTCGACTGGACCTTGAAGGGCCAGACCCCGCCCAAGGGCGCCACCGTCGACCTGGTCGTCTCCGACGGACCGGCCCCCCGGGAGCTGCCCAACCTGGCCGGGAAGGGCTACGACGAGGCCGTTTCCGCCCTCGACGCCCTCGATCTGGAGGCGGAGCGGATCGACGCCTACACCGACGACGACGGGTTGGCGGGCAAGGTCACCGCCAGCGACCCGGCCGCCGGCACCAAGGTCAGCCGGGGCACCACCGTCACCCTCACCGTCTCCAAGGGCCAGCCGGCAGTGCCCAAGCTCAACGGCCTGTCAGCCGACGAGGCCGCCTCCGCCCTCCAGGCGGTGGGGCTGCAGGTGGGGGGGAAGTTCGGACCGTCCGGGGGCGACGTCTTCCTCACCCTCCCGGCCGAGGGCACCAAGGTCAAGCCCGGCTCGTCGGTCACCATCTACCTGCTGTGACCGAGGGCCCCGGCGCCCTGGCCGGTCGGGTGGCGGTAATCACCGGGGCCGGCGGGGGCATCGGCCGGGAGCACGCCCTCCTGTTCGCCCGCGAGGGTGCCCGAGTGGTGGTCAACGACGTGGAGGGGGCGGGTGCCGTCGTCGACGAGATCCGGGCCGCGGGCGGCGAGGCGATGGCCAGCGCCGACGACGTGAGTGACTGGGAAGGTGGGCGACGGTTGGTGGCGGACGCCATCGAGGCGTTCGGCGACCTCCACGTCCTGGTCAACAACGCCGGCAACCTCCGCGACGCCTGGCTCACCGAGATGGCCCCCGACCAATGGGACGACGTGGTCCGGGTCCACCTGCGGGGCCATTTCGTCACCCTGCGGTGGGCGGCCGCTCACTGGAAGGCGCAGTCGAAGGCGGGCCATCCGGTGCAGGCGGCGGTTGTGAACACGACGTCGACCTCCGGCCTCGTCGGCAATCCGGGCCAGACGAACTACGGGGCGGCCAAGGCGGGGATCGCGGCCCTGACCGTCATCGCCGCCACCGAGCTGGCCCACTTCGGGGTGCGGGTCAACGCCGTCGCCCCCCTCGCCCGCACCCGGATGACCGAGTCCAACTCCTGGCTGGCGGCGATCGTGGCCCCGCCCGCCGACCCCGACGCCTTCGACTCCTGGCACCCGGCCAACGTCTCCCCGGTGGTGGCGTGGCTGGCGTCCGAGGCCTGCACCGTCTCCGGCCAGGTCTTCCTGGTCCAGGGGGGACTGGTGCAGCGCTTCCGCCCGTGGACCCTCGACGAGGAAGCGAAGCTCGAACGGCAGTCCCGGTGGACCGTCGCCGACCTGGCCGCGGCCATGCACGAGCGATCCTGATCGAACCATGAGTCTTCTCGCCATGTTTCCCGGGAACGGGTAGCGTCCCCGTCTGCTTCCCCAAGTGAGACGGCGAGAGGAACACCGTTGACTTGTGGTGAGGGTCGTCTGGCCTCAGCCCGCCGGATCGTCGTGCTGGCGGCTCTCCTCGGCGGCTCCCTGCTCGGCCCGTTGCACCTACCGACCGCGGTGGCGGCTCCGGGGGTGATCGAGGGTACGGTCTTCCGGGACTGGAACCAGAACGGGGTCCAGGACCAGGCATCGGGCAACAACCTGGCCGAGCCGGGCGTGGCCGGCATCGAGGTCGTCGCGTCCGACGCCGCCGGCACGGTCGCTGGTCCGGCCCTCTCCGACGCCACCGGGCACTACTCGATCAGCCTGACCCCCCTGAGCGGCGCGATCAGCTCGACCTTCCGGCTCGTGTTCACGATTCCTCAGTCCCAGTCCTTCCTCCAGCCGGGGCCGACCCCGGCAGCCACGACGATCGCCATGGTGCGCAACAAGACCTCGGTCCAGTTCACCAAGGCCACCGGGCCCGTCCTGGCCGGCATGCCGGGCGCCGATTTCGGCGTCGCCAACCCAACCGACTACTGCCAGGCGAACCCGCGCGTTGTCACGCCCTGCTACATCGGTGGTCCCGCCGCCGACCAGTTGGGCACCCTCAAGTCGTTCAACTACGACGTGAGCTCGTCGCCACCGCCCAGGGTGGCCGACCTGGCGACGGTGGGCGAGATCGGCTCGACCTGGGGCGTGGCGTGGGATCGCACCGCTGAACGCCTCTTCGAGGGGGCATTCACCAAGCGCCACGCCGAGTATGGCCCGGGCAACACGGGCGACGCCGCCGGGCGGATCTACGTCACTGATCCGAAGACAGCCACGTCGGAGGTTCTCGTCACCATCGATGCGGGACCCGACCGGCACGACTACGCCGCCAACAACGATCTCCTCAACGACCTCACCGTGTGGGACTCCGTGGGTCGTACCGGCTTCGGCGACATCGACATGGCCGAAGACGACTCCGTGCTCTACGTCGTGAACATGTTCGACCGGAAGCTCCATCTGGTCGACCCGGGGCCGGTGCCGGCGGCGGCCACCGGCCGGGATCTGGGCTCGTTCGCCTACCCTGACCCCGGCACGGGACCCGCCGGCTGCCCGCTCGATCCCGCGACCCAGGCCGGGGAGCTCAACCGGAACCTGGTGCCCGGCGGCCTCGAGGTCCACGACGGCGTCGTCTACGCCTCCCTCACGTGCACCGCGGAGAACTTCCCTGGTCGCACCAACGTGAACGGCGACCTGCGCGGTTTCGTGTACACGTTTGACCGGGCCAGCGGGTTCCTCACCCAGGTCGCCAACTTCCCGCTCAACTACAACCGTCGGATGAAGCTGGTCTACAACCTGGATTGGAGCCCCTGGATCTCCACGCCGCCGGGGCCGAACGTGTATCCCCAGCCCTGGCTGACGGACATCGAGATTGATAGCCGCGGTTTCATGATCGTCGGCATCACCGACCGCTTCGGCCATCAGACGGGTGCTGCCCAGAGCGGGGTCGGTACCGCCGACGGTCTCTCCGTCGGCGACATCCTCCGCCTCGAGCCCACCGGCGCGACGTGGACTCTGGAACGCAACGCCACCTCCGGCCCCGACACGACGGGGGGCGCCAACAACGGGGATGGTCCCGGGAACGGCGAGTTCTACTACGAGGAGGAGCGCGGCAGCGACACCGAGCTCAGCCTTGGTGGTCTGGCTCACAAGACGGGCACCGACGAGGTGCTCAATACAACGTTCGATCCCGTCACGACCTGGTCGGGCGGTGTGCTCTATTACAGCAACACAACCGGTAAACAGACCCGTCAGATCGAGCTGTTCGGGACCCATCAGGCCCACACCTTCGGCAAGTCGGCCGGTCTGGGCGATCTCGAGCTGGTGTGCGACGGGGCGCCGGTGCAGGTTGGCAACCGGGCGTGGCTCGACCTCGACGGAGACGGCATCCAAGATCCGGAGGAGCCGCCGCTTCGCAACGTGACGGTCGAGCTCCTCGACGCCAACGGCGTCCTGGTTCCCGGGAAGACGGCCACGACCGACTCCAACGGCAATTACGCCTTCATCATCGATCCCGGCACGGGTTACTCGCTGCGTTTCGGCACCTCGAGCGTCACTGCGGCCGACCTGCCCAGCGGGTACAACCCCTCGCCCCTCGGGTTCACTCAGGCCGGCGCCGGGAGCGACGACGCCCTCGACTCCGACGCCCCCCCGGGAGGGGCGTCCGCCAGCGTCGCTGTGGCACCTCATGCCGCCGGCCACAACGACCACACTTTCGACGCCGGCGTCGTTGCCCAGCAGCGCCTCGGAAATCTGGTGTGGAACGACCTCGACGGCGACGGCAGGGTCGCCTCCGGCGAACCGGGGATCGCTGGAGTCACCGTGGAGCTGTGGCGGGACGCCGACGGCGACGGGATCCTGAGCGGGACCGACGTCATGACCTCGACGACGACCACGTCGGCCACCGGCGCCTACTACTTCACCGGGCTGTCCGACGGCAGCTTCTTCGTGGCCGTGCCCAGCGGCCAAGCGGCCCTCGCCGGGCTCATCTCCTCGACCGGGAACTCCGGCGGCGTCACCGACAACGACGACAACGGCGCACCCGCAGGAAGCTACGCGTCGGTCTCCGGGCCGGTGAGCATGCTGGTGGCCGTCCCCCATCCCCTGGCCGAGAAGAGCATCGTCGGGGCCGACGACGAGGCCGCGGCCAACGCCGCCACCGGCCCCTACCCCGACAAGGCGTCCGATCTCACCGTCGACCTGGGGTTCCGCAAGGTGGGAGTGGTCGTCACGACGACCATCAAGGCGTCCACGACGACGACGTCGTCGTCCTTCAAGGGCGCCCCGCTGTCGAGGACGGGCAACGATCCTCGGGTCAAGATCGTCCTCGCCGCCTGGCTGGTGTGGTTCGGCGTCGGGATCGTGGCCGCCGACCGCCGCCGCCGGCGCCGCCTCGGGCCACCCGTCTCAACTGGGTAGGCGGGTGACCACCAGGATGGGGCGGTCCGTCGCCGGCCGCATCGCACTCCTTGTCCTGGCGTTGGCCGCGTGCCTGGTCGCCTGTGGGGGCTCGGAAGGTGGACCGAGCGGGCGACCGACGCCCACCCCGGTCGCGTCCTCCCGACCGCCGTCGACGCGGCACGTCCCGGAGGACTTCCCGACCATCCAGGCCGCGGTCGACGCCACTGTCGCCGGTGACCTGGTCCTCGTCGGCCCGGGCACGTACCACGAGGCGGTTCGGGTGAGGACCGACCGGGTGGTGGTGCGGGGCCTCGACCGCAACGCGGTGATCCTCGACGGCCAGCACCGCCTCGACAACGGGATCACGGTCAACAGCGACGGGGTCGCCGTCGAGAACCTCACCGTGCACGGGTACCGGTTCAACGGGGTCATCTTCAACGCAACCTACGGCGGGGCCGACCCCTACGACCCGTCCGCCGTACTCCGGGGCTACCGGGTGTCGTACGTCACCGCCTACGGCAACGGGCTCTACGGCGTCTACGCCTTCGGGGCGAGGGGAGGATTGTTCGAGGAGTCCTACGCCAGCGGCCACCCCGACAGCGGCTTCTACATCGGCCGCTGCGACCCCTGCGACGCCGTCGTCCGGCACGTGACCGCCGACGGCAACGTGGTCGGCTTCCAGGGCACCAACGCCAGCGGCAACCTCTTCATCGTGGAGTCGGAATGGCGGGGCAACCGGGTCGGGATCCAACCCAACTCCGACACCGAGGAGGGCAACCTGCCCCAGCACGACGCCACCATCGTCGGCAACGTCGTCGCCGATAACGACAACCCGGCCACGCCGCCGTCGGACACCGGCGAGTTCGGGTACGGCATCGCCCTCGGCGGCGCCAGCCGGGACGTGGTCGAACGCAATTTGGTGATCGGCAACGCCAACACGGGCATCGCCCTGCTGGGCGACAACAAGGGTTTTCTGGCGTCCGACAACCGGGTGGCGGGCAACGTCCTGCGCGACAACGGCGTCGACCTCGAGTACCTGTCGCCCACCGGCGATGGCCGGGGCAACTGTTTCGAGGGCAATGTGCTGACCACCTCGTTCCCGGCCGAGATCGAGCGCCTCCTGCCCTGCTCGGGGGCCACCGGCGGGATCCCGCCGGCCACGGCCCGCCAGCGGGTCGAGATCCCCCAAGGGGTCGGCTACCAGGATCTGCCCCCACCTCCGGCGGAGCCCAACCTCCCCAACGCCGGAACGGCCCCGGGCCGACCGGCGACGGGTATGCCCACGCTCGATGTCGCGTCGATCTCGGTGCCCTCGGCACCGTGAGCCCTCGGCTGGTTATCGCCGCGGCCGTATCCGCCGCCCTCCTCGCCGGAGCCGCCTGTGGCCATGGCTCCGACAGGGCGGCGGCAGAGCGCGCCACGGCCCGGGCGGTCACATCGAGGGAGGCGGGTGTCCTCGCCGACGTGCTCCACCGCAACTTCGAGGCGGGCGGCGCCCACTTCGATGCCACCGCCTCGATCGGCGGTGCCCCAATCCGATTCCAGGGGGTTGTCAACTGGGGGGATCACGCCGGCTCCGGGTTCCTCGGCATCGGCTCTCTACCTCCCTACGAGGTCCGGTGGACGGCGGACGCCGTCTTTCGGGCCGTGCCCGGCCTCCCCGAGCGAATGGCGGCCCAGGGCCGACCCGGAGTCCGTTGGGTGGTGCTGCCGGCCGACCCCCAGAACACTCGGCTCGACGTCGTGATCGCCGTGCTCGTCGGGTTGGCCTCGACCACGCCCGACAACCCGGTCAACGTGCAGCAACAGGCCGACGTGCAATGGCTGGGCTCCGAAACGGTCGGCACCGACCAGGTCGACGTCTTCCGGAAGGGCCGGATCGAGTTGTACGTGGCCAGGACCGACTCGATGTTGCGCCGGGTCCTCGCCCCGTTGGCGTTCACCGACGAGCAGCTGCGGGTCGACGTCACCGGATTCGGCCCCCAGCCCTTCGCCATCCCGCCCGAGGAGCAGGTCGTCGACGGTCGGAACATCCCCGAGATCTACACCGAGCTCACCCAGCTGTCTGCGATCTGACGACGTTCCGGGCCCATCGCCGGTCGTATCGACGCGGCCGACCTGGCCAAGCGGGACCGGGAGTTGCGGTTGCTACCGCCCTGAGCCCACCGGCGGGCCGGGCCCGGGCATCTACGCGGTGATGTCGCGGATCCGCTGCTGGATGTCGGTGGCGGCCGACCCGTCGGGCGGCGTCAGCTGCTGGAGGGCGGCCAGGAGCTTGGCCATCTCCCCCTGCACCCGGACCTTGCCGGCCATGAACGCGGTCATGGCCGCGGAGACGGTGCCGTCGACGAAGACCGACTTGGCCGTGTCGTAGTCGAGGGTGACGGTGACGTCGGCCTTCTCCAGGTGGCCGATGTCCATCTCCAGGGAGCCGGAGGTGGTGTCGACGTGGGCGTTGATGGTGCCCTCACCGAACGGAACCTCGGTGATCACCTGGTTCATGCGGATGTTGTTGGGGACGCCCTCCTCGAGGGCGCCGAACTCCTCCCGGATCTTGCGGGCGGCCGCGACCCAGTCGTCGGAGAGAAACGGGTACCGGTCCATCGGATGCACCGTAGCCGTGACCCATAGCCTGACCGACCACATGGCCGGCGTCCTCCTCCTCCACGGCTACACCAGCACGCCCCAGAGCGTGGAGGGTCTGGCCGCGGCCCTCACCGGGGCCGGCTTCGACGTCGATGTACCTCTCCTACCCGGCCACGGCACCACCGTCGCCGACCTCGACGCCCAGCGGTGGGGGGACTGGGTGGCCGCGGTCGAGGCGGCCTGGGACACGCTGGCCGCCCGTCACCCGCGGGCGATCGTGGCCGGGCTGTCGATGGGCGGCACGCTGGCCACCTGGCTGGCGACGTCGCGCCCCGCCGGCGTCGCCGGCCTGGCCTGCCTCAACCCCATGATCGACCCGCCGGCGGAGTCGTTCCGGGAGCTGCTGCGGGCGTTCGTGGCCGCCGGCCACCCGTGCGTTCCGGGTCCGGCCAACGACGTGTCCGAGCCCGACGCCCGGGAGGTCGCCTATCCCCAGTGGCCGATCGAGCCCATGCTCTCCCTGTTCGAGGCCCAGGACGAGCTGGTGGGGCGGCTGGCGCGGGTGACCTGCCCGACGCTGATCGTCACCAGCGGCCACGACCACGTGGTGCCGGCGGTGTCGAGCGACATGCTGGCCGCGGGCGTCGCCGGTCCGGTGGAGCGGGTGATCCTGGCGCGGAGCTTCCACCTGGCCACCCTCGACGTGGAGCGGGACGTGCTGGAGGCGGCGGTGGTCGACTTCGCCCGGCGGGTGACCGAAGCCGGCTGAGCGCTCACCGACCCGGTCCTACGATGGGCCGATGGTGGACAAGCCTTCGTTGAGCCGGGACGACGTCGTGCACGTGGCCGTGCTGGCCCGGCTGGTCCTGACCGACGCCGAGATCGACGAGTTCACCGGCCAGCTGGCGGCCGTCCTCGAGCACGCGGCCGACGTGGCCGCCCTGGACACATCGGGCGTGCCCCCGACCGCCCATCCCCTGCCCCTGGTCAACGTCCTGCGGGACGACGTGGTGCGCCCCAGCCTCGACCGCGACGAGGTGCTGGCGGCGGCACCGGCGGCCGAGTCGGGACGGTTCAAGGTGCCCCGCATCCTGGGCGACGCCCCATGAGCGCGGCACCTTGACCGCGGTCGAGATCGCGGCCGACGTCCGTGCCGGGCGCCGGTCGGCCCGGGAGGTGGTGGAGGCCCATCTGGAGACCATCGCCGCCCGGGAGCAGGAGGTGCACGCCTTCAACCTGGTCCTGCACGCCGACGCCTTGGGGGCGGCCGACGTGATCGACCGGCGGGTGGCGGCGGGGGACGACCCCGGCCCCCTGGCCGGCGTTCCGATCGCGCTCAAAGACAACCTCGCCACGCGGGGCATCCCGACCACCTGCGGGTCTCGGATCCTCGACGGGTGGCGGCCGCCATACGACGCCACCGTGGTCACCCGGCTGCGGGAGGCGGGGGCGGTGATCGTGGGCAAGACGAACATGGACGAGTTCGCCATGGGCTCGTCCACCGAGAACTCCGCCTTCGGGCCGACCCGCAACCCCCACGACCCGTCCCGGGTGCCGGGCGGATCGAGCGGGGGGAGCGCGGCGGCGGTAGCGGCCGGCTTCGTCCCCCTCGCCCTCGGCTCCGACACCGGCGGGTCCATCCGCCAGCCGGCCGCCCTGTGCGGGGTGGTGGGCATGAAGCCCACCTACGGCGTGGTGTCCCGGTACGGGCTGGTGGCCTTCGCCTCGTCCCTCGACCAGATCGGGCCCTTGGCGGCCACGGTGGCCGACGCCGCCGCTCTCCTCGAGGTCATCGGCGGCCACGACCCCCTCGACTCCACGTCGATCGCGGGGCCCGCGCCCCGGGTGCGCGGTGTGCTGGATGACGGTGTGGAGGGACTGCGGGTGGGCGTCGTCCGGGAGCTCACCGGCGGCCTCGACCCCGACGTCGCCGCCCGCCTGAACGAGGCCGCGGCCGCCCTCGCCGGCGCCGGGGCCAAGGTCGACGACGCCTCGGTGCCGTCGGTCGGCCTCGGCCTGTCGGCCTACTACCTGATCGCCACGGCCGAGGCGTCGAGCAACCTGGCCCGCTACGACGGGGTGCGGTACGGGTTGCGGGTGGATGCCGAGGACGTCACCGCCATGTACGGGGCCACCCGCGCTGCCGGCTTCGGAGCCGAGGTCAAGCGCCGGATCATGCTCGGCACCTACGCCCTGTCGGCCGGCTACTACGACGCCTACTACGGGCAGGCCCAGCGGGTGCGCACCCTGCTCATCCGCGACTTCGAGGCCGCCTACGCCCAGTTCGACCTCCTCCTGTCGGCCACGTCGCCCACCACCGCCTTCCCGCTGGGGGCCAAGAGCGACGACCCGCTGGCGATGTACCTGTCCGACGTGTGCACCATCCCGTCCAACCTGGCCGGCCACCCGGCGGCGTCGGTCCCGTTCGGCACCGGCGACGACGGGATGCCCGTCGGGATCCAGCTGTACGCTCCCGCCCTCGGCGAGCCGGTGCTGTTCCGGGCCGCCGCCGCCCTCGAACGGTCGGCGCCCCGATGACCGACGTCGCCGGCTGGGAGACGGTCATCGGGCTCGAAGTGCACTGCGAGCTGGCCACCGCCACCAAGTTGTTCTGCGGCTGCCCCAACGTCTTCGGCGACGAGCCCAACACCAACGTCTGCCCCGTCTGCCTGGGCCTGCCCGGCTCGCTGCCGGTGCTCAACCGCCGATCGGTGGAACTGGCCATGGCCGTGGGCACGGCCCTGCACTGCGAGGTGCGGCCGTCGGTCTTCCACCGGAAGAACTATTTCTATCCGGACATGCCGAAGGACTACCAGGTCAGCCAGTACGACCAACCCATCAACGTGGGCGGGCACCTCGACCTCCCCGATGGCACCCGCATCGGCGTCACCCGGGCCCATATGGAGGAGGACACGGGCAAGACCACCCACGTGGGCGAGAGCGGGCGCATCCACGGGGCCGACTACGCCCTGGTCGACTACAACCGGGCCGGCGTGCCGCTGGTGGAGATCGTCAGCGAACCCGACATCCGCTCGGCCGACGAGGCCCGGGCCTACGTGAACGAGCTGCGGGCCATCCTGGTCGCCATCGGGGCGTCCGACGCCCGCATGGAGGAGGGGTCGTTGCGGATCGACGCCAACGTGTCGGTGCGGCCGGCGGGCTCGTCGGCGCTGGGTACCCGGGCCGAGATCAAGAACCTCAACTCGGTGCGGTCCCTGGGGCGGGCCGTCGACTACGAGGTCCGGCGCCAGATCGGGCTGCTGGAGGCGGGGGACAAGGTCGTGCAGGAGACCCGGCACTGGAACGAGGACGCGGGCCGCACGTCGTCGATGCGCTCCAAGGAGGAGGCCTACGACTACCGGTACTTCCCCGAGCCCGACCTGGTGCCGCTGGCGCCGTCGGACCGGTGGCGGGACGCGGTGGCCGCGGGCCTGCCCGCCCTGCCCGCCGACCGTCGCCGCTTGCTGGCCGCGGCCGCCGGCGTGGCGGCCGACCACCAGGCGGTGGTGACGGTGGTCGCCCTCGGCCTCGACGACCTGGTGACGGCGGCTGTCGCCGGCGGGGCCGACCCCCGGCTGGCGTTGAACCGGGCCGCCAACGAGGTGGCCGCGGCCCACGTGGCGCCGGCCGACGTCGACGGGGCCGCGTTCACGACCGTCCTGGTGATGGAGGGCGACGGCCGCCTCACGTCCACCCAGGCCAAGCAGGTCCTGGCCGACGTGCTGGCCGGCGGCGGCGGCGACCCAGTGGCCATCGCCCGGGCCCGCGGCTTCGAGGCCCTCGGCGCCGACGCCCTGACGGGCGCGGTCGACCAGGTGGTGGCCGACAACCCGGGGGAGTGGGCCCGGTTCAAGGAGGGCGAGGCCAAGCTGGCCGGCTTCTTCGTGGGCAAGGTCATGGCCGCCACCCAGGGCAGGGCCGACGGCAGGGCTGTCACCGCCCGCCTCCGGGAGCTGGCCGCCGCCAACCGGTGACGCCAACAGCCCCCACCGGGCGCCAGCCGTCACCAGTTCGCCGGCTGCCGCCAACCGGTGACGCCAACAGCCCCCACCGGGCTCTAACCGTCACCAGTTCGCCGGCTGCCGCCAACCGGTGACGCCGGCAGCCCCCACCGGGCGCTAGCCGTCACCAGTTCGCCGGCTGCCGCCAACCGGTGACGCCAACAGCCCCCACCGGGCGCTAGCCGTCACCGGTTCGAGGTGGGGTTAGGGTCCGGCGCCATGAGCGTCGTGAAGATCAATGCCATCACCGTGCCGGCGGAGCGGGCCGACCAGCTGGCGGCCCGGTTCGCTGCTCGGGCGGGCCAGGTCGGTCAGTCGGAGGGCTTCGAGGAGTTCCAGCTGCTGCGGCCCACCGACGACCGCACCACGTGGCTCGTCTACACCCGGTGGAAGGACGAAGCGTCGTTCCAGGCGTGGATGGCGTCCCAGGCGTTCGGCCAGGCCCACGGTCAGCCGCCGGCCGGCGGTACCGCCGGTGGTTCGGGCGGGGCTGCGGACGGGGCTACGGCAGGTCCGCCGCCGGCCCCGCCGGGCGGCCCCGTGGCCACCGGAAGCGAGTTGTGGAATTACCACGTAGAGCAGCGGGAAGCACGCTGAGCGATCACAAAACCTTCTCGCTTCAGTACTGGCGTCAGGTCTCGCCGCTCGGATAGGTTACGCCGTCTGCTCGAGCGGGAGCAGGTGCGGGTGGGACGGCGGCAGGGCAGAAACGACCAGAAGGAGTCCGGGGATGATCGCTTCTCGAACGTCGAGGATCCGGGCTGCCGCGCTGGCGGGCATCCCGATCGCGGCCATCCTCCTGGCCACCCTGGCGCCGGGGGCCCAGGCCGACGTCGACTCGGTCAACGCCAGCGCCTACGGGGCCACGCTCCAGTCGTCGTTGCTGGGCACGGTCATCGCGCCGACGCCTCTCAACTCAGGATCGGCCACCGAGCCCGTCAACAGCTTCGGCCCCACGCAGTCCTCGTCCCTCCCGGTCGACGTCGTCGGCCTGCTCCACGTCGGCGTCCTCAACTCACGGGTCGAGGGTGACGGCATCGCCGCCGGCGACCCCACGGGCCACTTCGGCTTCTCCCGGGCCCGGGCCAGCGTGGCCGACGTGATCGTCGCCCTCGGCGCCCTGAGCCTCGACGCCATCGAGACACAGTGCCAGTCCGACGGCACCGGCTCCACCGCCTTCACCGAGCTGGCCGGCGGCATCCTCGGCGGCAACACCCTCCTGGCCACACCGCTCGCCAACACCACCCTGTCGGTGCCGGGTGTCCTCACCGTGACCCTGAACGAGCAGACGATCCACAACTCGGTCGGGAGCACCAGCATCCAGGTCCGGGGCGCCCACATCACCGTGCTGCCCGGCCTCCTCGGCGCCCTCGGCGTCGTCGAGATCGTCCTGGCCGAGTCCAACTGCTCGGCCACCGGGCCCGACGTCAACGTGACGCCGACCACCACCACCACGACCACCACCACGGCCCCCACCACCACCACGACCACCACCACCACGGTCCCCACCACATCGACCACGACCACCACGGTCGTCGGGGCCACCACGACCACCACCACCAGCACCAGCACCACCACCACCACGGTGGCTCCGGCGGCCACCACCACGACGAGCACCACCATCGCCCCGGTCGTCACCGTGCCGCCGGCCGGTAGCACGCTGCCGCCGGCCACCACCACCACGCTGGGCCCGGTCGTCACCGTGCCGCCGCCGCTGGCCCGCACCGGTACGAATGCGATGCCGATGGTGGCCATCGGGTTCCTGGCCATCGCCCTCGGTGTGATCGTCCGCCGCAGTGAGGGCTTCCTGCTGGCCACCGAGTCGGCCCCGGCCCCGCCCGCCCCGCCGGCCCCGATCCAGTTCCACCCCGTCGACTCCCGGCCCTCCGCCGCCCTCCGCCGGGTGCGTCGCAACCCGCTCGACGGCGCCGCCCGGGACGCTCTGTCGGCGTTCGACGACGACGATCGTGGCCAACATCCATAGCCATTGAAGTGACGAAAGGCCCGGCTTCCGTTTGGGAGTCGGGCCTTTCGGGTTTCTTGTCAGCAAGCTCGTATCCCACCAGTCGGTCGACTAGTGTTCGCCCGTCGTCGTCTTGAACTCGGGCGGGGGTGCGGGGTGGGGAGCACCAAACCATCGAAGGAGTGCTGAGATGAGCGCAGGTCGAACGTCGAGGTTCCGAGCGGCCGCAATCGCCGGGGTCCCGATCATCGCGATCATCCTGGCGGCGGTCGCCCCGTCGGCCATTGCCGACGTCGACTCGGTGTCGGGCAGCGCTTTCGGCGCCTCCGTCAACTCGAGCCTCCTGGGTCAGGTGATCGCGCCGACGCCGGCCGTGTCCGGCTCCGCCACCGAGCCCACCGACAGCTATGGGCCCATCACCCAGTCCGCCGTCCCGCTCAGCATTCCCGGGCTGTTGAGCCTCGGCGTGCTCACCGGCTCCACCGACGGCAGCGGCGTCGCCGCCAACGACCCGTCCGGCCACCTCGCCTTCTCCCACAGCCGGGCCAGCGTGGCCGACGTCATCGTCGGCCTGGGCGCGCTCACCATCGACGCCATCGAGAGCCAGTGCACCTCGAACGGCAGCGGCTCCACCGGCTTCACCGAGCTGGTCGGCGGCGTCCTCGGCGGGAACCCCCTCCTCGGCTCCCCGCTGGCCAACACCACCCTCACCGTGCCCGGCATCCTGACTGTCACCCTCAACGAGCAGATCCGGTCCGACGCCCCCGGCAGCACGAGCATCATCGTCCGGGGCGCCCACATCACACTGCTTCCCGGCCTGGGCGGCCTCCTGGGCGTGCTCGACATCATCCTGGCCGAGTCCCGCTGCTCCGCCACCGGCCCCGACGTCAACGTGCTGCCCACCACCACGTCCACCAGCACCTCCACCTCGACGTCCACCAGCACCTCCACGTCGACCTCCACCAGCACGAGCACCAGCACGTCCACGTCGACCAGCTCCACCTCCACCACGTCGACGTCGACCACCACCACCACCACGCGCCCCGGGGCCACCACCACCACGACCACCACCGCGGTCCCGGCCACCACCACCACCACCCGGGCCACCACGACCACCACCGCGGTACCGGCCACCACGACCACCACCGTCGCCCCGGCCGCCACCACCACCACCAGCACCACGCTGGCGCCGGTGGTCACCGTGCCGCCGGCCGGAAGCACCCTGCCGGCCACCACCACCACCAGCACCACCCGACCGCCGACCGTGGCGGCCGCCCCGCTGGCCCGCACCGGTAGCAACCTGTTGCCGCTGGTCGGCCTGGGCATGCTCGCCATCGCCCTGGGGGCCCTGGTCCGCCGGAGCGAGCAGAGCTTCTCCCCGGTGGCCTACGCCGCACCCGAGGCGCCGGCCCCGCCGGTCACGCCCGAGTTCCGTCCGCTCGAGACGCCGCCCGCGGTCACCCACAACCGCAGCGTCCTCAGTGCGCTCGACCCGGCTACCTCCGAGGCCCTCACCGCCTTCGAGGCCGGGGCCACCGACGACCAGGGCGACCAGCCCGATCCGGGAGGCGACGGCTAGCCGTCGCGGCCCACCGATCGACACGAGAAGCCCGGTCCCCAAAAGGACCGGGCTTCTTGCTTGGGCGGGTTACTCCTTGAACGAGAGCGACAGGGCGAAGTCGCCGGCGGGGTCGGTCCACCACCGGGTGAGGGCGAGGCCGGCGGCGGACAGCTCCGACTCGACGCCCTGGCGGCGGAACTTGGCGCTGATCTCGGTGCGCATGTCCTCGCCCGCCTCGAAGTCGACGACGAGGTCGAGGTCGCCCACCCGCACCTGCTGCCGCCGCTCCGACCGCAGCCGCATCTCGATCCACTCCTGGTCGGTGTCGAAGAGGGCGACGTGGGCGAAACGGTCGGGCGCGAAGTCGGCGTCGAGCTCGCGGTTGACGACGGCGAGCACGTTGCGGTTGAAGGCGGCGGTGACCCCGGCCCCGTCGTCGTAGGCCGCCACCAGGCGGTCGACGTCCTTCACCAGGTCGGTGCCGAGGAGGAGGCTGTCGCCGGGTTCCAGTCCCGCGGCCAGGTCGGCCAGGAACTGGGCCCGCGGCTTGGGGTCGAGGTTGCCGATGGTGCCGCCGAGGAAGGCCACCATCCGCCGGCCGCCGGAGGGGAGGGTGCCCAGGTGGTGCTCGAAGTCGCCCACCACCGCGTGGATCTGCACGGTGGGGTACTCGACGGCCACCGCCGCCGCCGCCTCCCGCAGGGTGGTCTCACTCACGTCGAAGGGCACGAAGCGCCGGAAGGGGGTGCGGTCGGCGCCGCCGCCCTCGGCCCGGGCCACGAAGGCGTCGAGCAGGAGGCGGGTCTTCTCCGACGTCCCCGAGCCCAACTCGACCAGCGTCTCGGCCCCGCTCAGGTGGGCGATGTCGGCCGCGTGGTGCTCGAGTATCCACCGCTCCCGGCGGGTGGGGTAGTACTCGGGGATGCGGGTGATCTCGTCGAACAGGCGCGACCCGACATCGTCGTAGAACCACTTGGGCGGCAGTTCTTTGGGCGTCGAGGTCAGGCCCTCGGCCACGTCGGCCCGCAGGGCGGCCCGCAGGGCGCCGGGGGCCAGGTGCACGTCGATTCGGGGCGTGGAGACGGGAGAAGTCACAGCGGGACCGTCGATACCCATCCGGGACCAGCTTCCACCATCGAGCCGTCCGGCACCCGCTCCCAGGCGGGGTCGTCGTCGTAGGGCTCGGAGGCGACCACCACCGAGTCGTCGGCCCGGAGGACGAACAGCGAGTCGCCGCCGGCGGTGGCGACCACCCGGTGGCCGTCGGTGAGGAGGAGGTTGAGGACCGAGGGCGCCACGGCGCGGGCGCGGGCGACCACCGCGGCCAGGGCCCCGGCCGGCGTGGCCCCCCGGTCGAGCTCGTCGAGGGCGAGGGCGAAGAGGATCTCGGAGTCGGCCCCGCCCTCCACCCCCGCCGCCCGCCGGTCCGACAGCGACCGCCGCAACGCCGCCTTCACCTCCGGGTCGACCCCCCACGCTTCGACCTTGCCGTTGTGGGCGAACAGCCACGGCCCCCACGTGAAGGGCTGACTGCCCGTCTCCTCCACCGGC
This sequence comes from Actinomycetota bacterium, assembly GCA_034666105.1. GTDB lineage: Bacteria > Actinomycetota > Acidimicrobiia > Acidimicrobiales > AC-14 > JAXDMK01. The sequence goes on from JAXDMK010000041.1 coordinate 22,729, forward strand.
GACGGGGGCGTGGCGTCGCGCACCGCGGCCACCACCGCGGGGGCGACGACCAGCCCGGCCAGGCTCTCGAACGACCGGTCGGCCCAGATGGGGCGGGCGGTGCGGAAGCGGGCCGGCTCCGGTCGCCGGCCGAAGTCGTACCACCCCACCCCGAAACCGTCGGCGTTGATCGCTCCCACCCGCTGGTGTCGGGGGGCGTGGGCCTGGCGTCTCAGGCAGTAGGGCGGGTCGAGCACCACCGACGCCAGGGTGACGGGAGGCCCGAGATAGCAGAGGAACCGGCACATCGGGCTACGCGCTGCGGGCGCAGCGGAACCCGGAGAAGATCTGGCGGCGGATGGGGTAGTCCCAGTTGCGGAACGTGGTTCGCACCGCCGCCGGCGAGGTCGCCCACGACCCGCCCCGCAACACCTTGTACGACGGGCCGAAGAAGACCTCCGAGTACTCCCGGTAGGGGAAAGAGGAGAACTCGGGGTACGGGTCGAAGTCGCTGGCCGTCCACTCCCAGACGTCGCCCACCATCTGGTGGCAGCCGTAGGCGCTGGCCCCCTCGGGGTAGGCGCCCACCGGCGCCGGCCGGTACAGCCCGCCGCCGAGGTTCGCCCGCCCGTCGCCCGCCGTCGGCGCCTCGTCGCCCCACGGGTAGCGGCGCTTGACCCCCGCCGGCGTCCACGAGGCCGCCTTCTCCCACTCCGCCTCGGTGGGCAGGCGCTTGTCGGCCCACCGGGCGAAGGCGTCGGCCTCGTACCAGCACACGTGCTGGACGGGCTCGTCGAGGGGCAGGTCCTCCCGGAACCCGAACCGGTCCCGGGACCAGTCCCGGCCCCCGGGGACCCAGAACTGGGGGTGGTGGACGTCGTTCTCGGTGCGCCACTGCCAGCCCTCGTCGGCCCACAGGTGGGCCTGGCGGTAGCCGCCGTCGAGGACGAACTCGAGGTAGCGCCCGTTGGTGACGGGGCCGGCGTCGATGCGGAAGCCGGGCAGGTCGACCACGTGGGCCGGACGCTCGTTGTCGTAGGCGAACGGCTCGGAGTCGGTGCCCATCACGAACGGCCCCGCCGGCACCCACACCTCCCCCGACGGCACCGGGTCGACGGCCGGCGGCGGGGGAGGGGCGAGGGGCCGGTACCCGTCGCCGGCCATGAGCTGCAGGGTGGCCAGCATGGTCTCGTCGTGCTGGTGCTCGTGCTGGACGACCATCCCGTACACGTAGCCCCGGTGCAGCAGGGGGCGGTCGTCGCCGTCGATCGGGGCCCGCTCCAGGGCATCGAGGGCCCGGCCCCGCACGTCGAGGAGGTAGCGGCGGGACTCGGCCGGACCCAGCAGGGGCAGCGACGGCCGGTTGGGCCGGGGGTGGCGGAAGGCGTCGTAGACGTCGTCGAGGCCGGCGTCTATGGGCTCGGCCCCGGCCACCTCCCGCAGCAGCCACAGCTCCTCGAAGTTGCCGACGTGGGCCAGGTCCCAGATCAGAGGCGACATCAACGGCGAGTGCTGGCGGAGGAGGGCGTCGTCGTCGAGGGGCGCCAACAGGTCGAGGGACCGGCGGCGCACCGCCTCGAGCTCGTCGGCCAGCCGCTGTCGCAGGTCCACGGGACTCACGATTCTACGGCCTCGGATACGGGTCTGGTCGCCGCCCTACCTGTGCCAGCATCGTCGTCATGGATCTACGAAGCCACGAGGTCACCGGCGGGTACGAGCGGGCGCCGGCCCGGGCCATGCTGCGGGCGATCGGGATGACCGACGACGACTGGGACAAGCCCCAGGTGGGCGTGGCCACCAGCTGGAACGAGGTCACCCCCTGCAACATGTCCCTCGCCCGGCTGGCCCAGGCGGCCAAGGCGGGGGTGCGGGCGGCGGGCGGCTTCCCCATCGAGTTCGTCACCATCGCCGTCTCCGACGGCATCTCCATGGGCCACGAGGGCATGCACGCCTCCCTCGTCAGCCGGGAGGTGATCGCCGACTCGGTCGAGGTGATGGTCCACGCCGAGCGCTTCGACGCCCTGGTCACCTTCGCCGGCTGCGACAAGTCCCTCCCCGGCATGCTCATGGCGGCCGCCCGGCTGAACGTCCCGTCCGTGTTCGTCTACGGAGGCACGATCCTCCCCGGACGGGGCGCCCAGGGCGAGGCCCTCGACATCGTGAGCGTGTTCGAGGCGGTCGGGGCCTACTCCGCCGGCGGCCTCACCGCCGCCGAACTGGCCCTCATCGAGCACAACGCCTGCCCCACCATCGGCTCGTGCGCTGGCATGTTCACCGCCAACACCATGGCCGCGGCGGCCGAGGGCCTGGGAATGTGCCTCCCCGGATCGGCGTCCGCCCCCGCCGTCGACCGTCGCCGCGACGACTACTCCTACGCCAGCGGTCAGGCGGTGATGGCCCTGGTCGAGGCGGGCATCCGTCCCCGCCAGATCCTCACCAAGGCCGCCTTCGAGAACGCGATCGCGGTGGTGAACGCGCTCGGCGGGTCGACCAACGCCGTCCTCCATCTGCTGGCCATCGCCAACGAGGCCCGGGTCGAGCTCGAGTTGGACGACTTCAACCGCATCGGCCGGCGGGTGGCCCACATCGCCGACATGCGCCCGGGGGGCAGGTTCCACATGACCGACCTCGATGCCGTCGGCGGCGTGCCGATGGTGCTCCGCCACCTGCTGGAGGAGGGGGTGCTCGACGGCGACTGCCTCACCGCCACCGGCCGCACCATGGCCGAGAACCTGGCCGCCCTCGACCCGCCCGCCCCCGACGGCCGGGTCATCCACCGCCTCGACGACCCCATCCACGCCGAGGGCGGCATCGCCGTGCTCCGGGGCTCCCTCGCCCCCAAGGGGGCGGTCGTCAAGGTGGCCGGCATCGACACCATGCGCTTCGAGGGCACGGCCCGCGTCTTCGACGGGGAGACGGCGGCCATGGACGACATCCTGGCCGGGCGCATCCGGCCCGGCGATGTCCTCGTCATCCGCTACGAAGGTCCCAAGGGCGGACCGGGGATGCGGGAGATGCTGGCCGTCACCGGCGCCCTCAAGGGGGCGGGCCGGGGCGGCGACACCGCCCTCGTCACCGACGGACGGTTCTCGGGCGGCACCCGGGGCTTCTGCGTGGGCCACGTCGCCCCCGAGGCGGTCGACGGGGGGCCGATCTGCGTGGTGGCCGACGGCGACCGGATCGTCATCGACGCCGACGCCCGCACCATCGACCTCCTGGTCGACGACGCCACCCTCGCCGCCCGCAAGGCGGACTGGAAGCTCCCCCCGCCCCGCTATCCGACGGGCGTGCTGGCCAAGTACGCCCGCCTGGTCACCGGGGCCGAGCGGGGGGCCATCACCGAACCGTGACCCGGGCCGGGGTCCGCGTCCGATACCTGATGGGGGTGATCGTGGTCCCCGCGGGGCCTCGGATTACCGATGTCCACCAGGGGAGAGGCTTGCTCTGTAGACTCCCGTAGGACAGACTGCGGCCAACCGGTAGAGCGGGGAGATTGCGTTATGAGGCACGTCCAGCGGTTGGGGAGCCAGGGGCGTAGGCGCACGGTCGCGGGCTCGCTCGCTCTCGTCTCTGGTCTGGCACTTTTCAGCGTGGCGCGGGCGCCACTGGCCATCGGCCAGCTGGCCAGCGTCACCGTCGGCAACAGCGGGACGGGGGTGGCGAGCACCGGCGGCAACACCGCCACCGGCAACGCGTCCACCAACTCCATCGGGAGCCCGGGGGCCACCACCGGCGGCCTGGTCGACGCCGACGTCGGCCTCGGCGCCCCCACCAACACCTCCACCGGCACCGCCACCATCAACTCGGGGGCGGCCAACGCCGCCGGCAACCAGTCCCAGACGGGCGTCAACCAGACCACCTCCACCGGCACCGGCACCCCCACCTTCACGCCCTTCAGCCCCTTCGGCGGCGGTACGGGCAGCAACCAGTCGGCCACCGTGTCCAACGACGGCATCGCCGCCGCCACCACCGGCGGTAACAACGCCACCGGCAACAGCTCCGACAACAGCATCGGCGGCGCCGACGGCACCGGCGCCGTCGACGCGGTGGTCGGCCTCGGCGCCCCCGTCAACACCTCCACCGGCACCGCGGCCATCACCACCGGCGCGGCCAACGCCGCCGGCAACACCGCCAGCACGGGCGTCAACCAGGCCAAGGTCACCGGCATCGGCACCGGTGCCGGCGGGTCCGGTAGCGGGGCCGGCGGCGGCGCGGGGGCGGGCGGCGCTCCGGCGGGCTTCTTCAACGCCACCCCGTTCTTCCCCGGCACCTTCCCGGGCACGGTGAACAACTTCGGCAGCTCGTTCGACCCCTGTAGCGGCCGGTTCTTCCCCTTCAACCCCTTCTTCAACGACCCCAGCGGCCAGCAGGCGGCGGTGAACAACTCCGGTGACGCGGTGGCCTCCACCGGCAACAACACCGCCATCGGCAACAACTCCACCAACACCCAGACGATCAACCAGACGGCGTCCGGCGGCCTCATCGGCCTCAACGTCAACCTGGGCAGCCCCACCAACAACTCCACCGGCACCGCCACCATCAACACCGGTGCGGCCAACGCCTCCGGCAACGAGTCGAGCACCACCGTCAACCAGTTCTGCGGTCAGGTTCCGGCGGGCGGCGGCAGCGGCGGCAGCGGCAGCGGCGTCCAGCCCATGATCCGCAACCCGATCACCGGTAACCCGATCGTGGTCACATCCATCCCCACGCCGGTCGTGGTCACCCCCGCCGTCCAGGCCGGCACCCTGGCCCGCACCGGCTTCGAGTCGGGCCTGGCCCTGGTCGCCACCGCCCTGGTCCTGGCCGGGATGGCGCTGCTGATCACCGCTCGCCGACGCCTGTCGCCGCTGCGCATCGTCGGCGGCGTGTCGTCCACCGAGTGGGACACCGTCGTCCGCTGGTAACCAGCCCCACGATCTGACCAGAGAGGCCGACCGGCGAACCCGGTCGGCCTCCTGCTTTTTCAGGACGCGGTTGCGGTTGCCGCCAGCCACGCCCCGTAGCCGCCGATGAGGTCGGCCACGTGGTCGAACCCGTGGGCCCGCAGGCAGGAGGCGGCGATCGACGAGCGGTAGCCGCCGGCGCAGTACACGACGGTGGGCCGGGCCGGGTCGAGCTCGTCGAGGTGGTCGAGGAGGCGGGGGAGGGGCACGTTGCGGGCGCCGGCGATCACGCCGCCGACCCTGGTCTCGCCCGGGTTGCGGACGTCGACGACCTGGATGTCGGGTTCCTCGCCCAGCCAGGCGGCGACGTCGGTGGCGGTCAGACGAGCGGCGGAGGCGGCCAGCTCGGGATGGGCGGCGAGAGCCGACTCGACGTCGGCGACCTCGCCCGCCACCGCGTCGAAGCCGATGCGGGCCAGCCCGACCTTCCCCTCGATGCCCCGGCCGGCGTCGCCGACCAGGACGACGTGCTGGCCGGGGCGGATCACGTCGCCCGCGTACTCGGCGAAGCGGCCGCCGAGGCCGACGTTGACCGAGCCCCGCAGGTGGCCGGACGCGAACGATTCCGGCGACCGGGTGTCGATGAGGACGGCCCCCGCCCGGCCCACGGCGAGCGCCTCCTCGACGGTGAGGGAGGGGGGCGGCTGGTGGTCGTCGAGGAGCTGGTGGTCGCGGCGGTTGGCGTCGGCAGTGAAGGCGAAGTACAGCGGGGCGATCCCCTGGCCCTCGGTGACCGCGTCGACGAACTCGTCCTCCGACATCGGGGCGAGGGCGTAGTTGGTGGCCCGCTGCTCGCCGATGGTGGAGGAGGCGGCCGACGAGAGGTGCTTCCCGCACGCCGACCCTGCCCCGTGGGCGGGATAGACCAGCGTGTCGTCCGGGAGGGTGAGCAGCTGGGTGTGGAGCGACCGGTAGAGGTCGCGGGCCAGGCTGTCAGCGGTGCGGCCGACGGAGGTCATCAGGTCGGGCCGGCCCACGTCGCCGATGAACAGGGTGTCGCCGGTGAGCACGGCCCACGGCGGGGCGTCGGGGCGGAGGTGGACGACGATCGACACCGACTCCGGCGTGTGCCCCGGGGTGTGGCGGATCTCGAGGGTGACGTCGCCCAGCGACACCCGCTGGCCGTGGGCGAGGGGCGCCATCGGGAACTCGGTCCGGGCGACGTCGCCGTAGGAGATCACCGCGCCCGTCGTGCGGGCCAGCTCGAGGTGGCCGGAGAGGAAGTCGGCGTGGAAGTGGGTCTCTATGACCCGCTCGATGCGCAGGCCGTTGGCCTCGGCGTCGGCCAGGTACTCGCCGATGTCGCGTTGGGGGTCGACCACCACCGCCCGGCCGGTGGTCTCGTCGCCGAGGAGATAGCTGTACAGCGACAGGCAGGCGAGGTCGTACTGGCGGAAGAACATCGGCGTCCCCCTCGATCAGCCCTCAACTGTATTGCGGCACCGGCCGGCGGGGGCCTACACTTGCCCTCGGATGAACCTCTTCACCGGACTCGTACTTATCGCTTAGCGCACGCCGTCACCTCGCGCGTGCGCCTCACGGCCTCCCAGACGGGGGGTCGTTTTCTTTGTCAGCCACACTTTCTGGGAGCGGATCATGAAGCTGAACGGGGGGCAAGCCCTCATCAAGAGCCTGGAGATGGAAGGGGTGGAGGTCATGTTCGGCCTCCCCGGCGGCGCCATCCTGCCCGTCTACGACCCCATCATCGACTCGCCCATCCGTCACATCCTCGTCCGCCACGAGCAGGGCGCGGGGCACATGGCCGAGGGCTACGCCCACGCCACCGGGCGCCCGGGCGTGGCTATGGTCACCAGCGGGCCGGGGGCCACCAACATCGTCACCCCCCTGGCCGACGCCCTGATGGACTCGATCCCGATCGTGGTCATCACCGGCCAGGTGCCCTCGATGGCCATCGGCACCGACGCCTTCCAGGAGTGCGACACCATCGGGATCACCCGGTCGGTCACCAAGCACAACGAGCTGATCACGTCGGCCCAGGACATCCCCCGGGTCATCCACGAGGCGTTCCACATCGCCACCACCGGCCGTCCCGGACCGGTCCTGGTCGACA